>NZ_WJZD01000001.1:0-297892 GCF_021609665.1 Pseudomonas sp. PA-1-3F
CTACCCACCCTGCCCACGCCAAACCCAGCTTCAGCGAACGCCTGCTGGCCGGCTATGCGCGCAACCTGCGCCGTGCCCTGGCGCACCAACGCAGCATGGCCGCGATCTTCGTGGTAACCCTGGCCCTGGCGGTGGTCGGCTATGTGTTCATTCCCAAGGGATTCTTCCCGGTGCAGGACACCGGTTTCGTGCTCGGCACCAGCGAAGCGGCGGCCGATGTGTCGTACAAGGACATGGTCGCCAAGCACAAGGCCCTGGCCGAGATCGTCAAGGCCGACCCGGCGGTGCAGGCGTTTTCCCATTCGGTGGGCGTTACCGGCAGCAACCAGACCATCGCCAACGGCCGCTTCTGGATCGCCTTGAAAGACCGCAGTGAGCGCGATGTGTCCGCCAGCCAGTTCATCGACCGCATCCGCCCGCAGTTGGCGAAGGTGCCGGGCATCGTGCTGTACCTGCGCGCCGGCCAGGACATCAACCTGAGCTCCGGCCCCAGCCGCGCCCAGTACCAATACGTGCTCAAGAGCAACGATGGCCCGACGCTGAACACCTGGACCCAGCGCCTCACCGAAAAACTGCGCGCCAACCGGGCGTTTCGCGACCTGTCCAACGACCTGCAACTGGGCGGCAGCATCACCCATATCAGCATCGACCGTCAGGCCGCCGCGCGCTTCGGGCTGACCGCCACCGATGTCGACCAGGCGTTGTACGACGCCTTCGGCCAGCGCCAGATCAACGAGTTCCAGACCGAGATCAACCAGTACCAAGTGATACTTGAACTGGACAGCCAACAGCGCGGCAAGGCCGAAAGCCTCGACTATTTTTACCTGCGCTCGCCACTGACCAATGAAATGGTGCCGCTGTCGGCCTTGGCCAAAGTCGACCCGCCCACAGTCGGGCCGTTGTCCATCAGCCATGACGGCATGTTCCCCGCCGCCAACCTGTCATTCAACCTCGCGCCCGGCGTGGCCCTGGGCGACGCAGTGATCATGCTCGACCAGGCCAAGAACGAAATCGGGATGCCGAGCACAATCATCGGCAACTTCCAGGGTGCGGCCCAGGCGTTCCAGAGCTCGCTGGCCAGCCAACCCTGGCTGATCCTCGCGGCGCTGGTAGCGGTCTACATTATCCTGGGTGTGCTGTATGAGAGTTTTGCGCACCCGCTGACGATCATTTCCACCCTGCCCTCGGCGGGCCTCGGTGCGCTGATCATGCTGTGGCTGCTGGGACAGGACTTTTCGATCATGGCCTTGATCGGCCTGGTGCTGCTGATCGGCATCGTGAAAAAAAACGGTATCTTGATGATCGACTTCGCCCTGGAGGCGCAGCGGGTACGCGGGCTGCCGCCCGAAGATGCGATTTATGAAGCCTGCGTCACGCGGTTCCGGCCGATCATCATGACCACCCTTGCCGCGTTGCTCGGTGCGGTGCCGTTGATGCTCGGCGCAGGCCCTGGGGCGGAACTGCGCCAGCCGCTGGGCATCGCGGTGGTCGGTGGCTTGCTGGTGAGCCAGGCGCTGACGCTGTTCACCACGCCGGTCATATACTTGTACCTTGAACGTTTTTTCCACAGGCCCAAACCAGCGCTGACGCTGGCGACCACACACTGAGGCGGTCATGCGCGTCCTGATTATTGAAGATGAAGAAAAAACCGCGGACTACCTGCACCGCGGCCTGACCGAGCAAGGCTACACCGTCGATGTGGCCCGGGAAGGTATCGAGGGCCTGCACCTGGCGCTGGAAAACGATTACGCCGTGATCGTGCTCGACGTGATGCTGCCCGGCCTGGATGGCTTCGGTGTGTTGCGTGCCTTACGCGCCCGCAAGCAGACGCCGGTGATCATGCTCACCGCTCGGGAGCGCGTTGAAGACCGCATCCGCGGCCTGCGCGAAGGCGCCGACGATTATCTGGGCAAGCCGTTTTCGTTCCTGGAACTGGTGGCCCGCCTGCAAGCCCTGACCCGCCGCAGCGGCGGCCACGAACCGGTGCAGGTCACCGTCGCAGACCTGTGGATCGACCTGATCAGTCGCAAGGCCAGCCGCAACGGCCTGCGCCTGGACCTGACCGCCAAGGAGTTCTCGCTGCTCAGCGTATTGGCGCGGCGCCAGGGCGAGATCCTGTCCAAGACTGCGATTGCCGAGATGGTCTGGGACATCAATTTCGACAGCGACGCCAACGTGGTGGAAGTGGCGATCAAGCGTCTGCGCGCCAAGCTCGACGGGCCGTTCGAACACAAGCTGCTGCACACCATTCGTGGCATGGGCTATGTGCTGGAGAATCGCATGCAGGGAAACCACTGTGGTCGCTAATTCCATCGCCCTGCGCCTGAGTGGCATGTTCACCCTGGTGGCGCTGCTGATCTTTCTGTTGATCGGCGGCGCGCTGTACCAGCAGGTCGACCGTGGCCTGGGGTTGTTGCCAGGTGCCGAGCTGGATGCGCGCTACAGCGTACTGGAGTCGTCGATCAATCGCTTCGGCACGCCGGAGCATTGGGCCAAGATCAGGTCCAAGCTCAAGCTGTTGGGGGAAGAAGACAAGCGCATCCGTTTCTGGGTGGTCAGCAGCGACCCGAGCTACGAATACGGTGAGCCGGATGCGCAGATTCGTGCCTTTGCCGAGGGCGCCACGGGTAAGCGCGACCTGCGCCTGCCGGGTCACGATTATCCCTTCAAGGTGCTGGTCAGCCAGTTTGCAGCCAAGGACCAGCGCCCGGCGCTGCGCTTCATGATTGCCATCGACACGGAGAACTTCCGCGCCACCCAGCATCACTTGCTGGTGGCATTGGTCAGCCTGGCGCTGGTCGGTGTGGTACTGGCGGCACTGTTGGGGTTCTGGGTCGCGCGTATCGGCCTCAAGCCCCTGGGCAAACTCTCGGATGAGGCGCAAAAGCTTGCACCGCCGAAACTCTCCGGGCGCCTGCACCTGTCGCCGCTGCCGCCGGAATTGAGCCAGTTCGTCAATTCGTTCAACGCCACCCTCGACCGTGTCGAGCAGGCGTATTCGCGCCTGGAATCGTTCAACGCCGACGTCGCCCATGAACTGCGTTCGCCGCTCACCAACCTGATCGGCCAGACCCAGGTGGCCCTCACTCGCGGTCGGTCGGCGGAGCAGTATTTCGAGGTGCTGCAATCGAACCTGGAAGAACTGGAACGGCTGCGCTCGATCATCAATGACATGCTGTTCCTCGCCAGCGCCGACCAGGGCAGCAAGGCCACCAAGCTGATCGAAAGCGCCCTGGCCGATGAAGTGGCCACCACCCTCGACTACCTGGACTTCATCCTCGAAGACGCCCAGGTCGAAGTGCGCGTGCACGGCGATGCCGTGGTGCAGATCGAAAAGGCCCACCTGCGTCGCGCACTGATCAACCTGCTGAGCAATGCCGTGCAACACACGGCGCCGGGGCACGTCATCGACGTGCACATTGAAGTGCAGGCACACCAGGTGACGATTGGCGTGACCAACCCCGGCGAGGTCATTGCCAGCGAACACTTGCCACGCCTGTTCGAACGCTTCTATCGGGTGGATGCATCGCGCAGCAACAGCGGGGCCAATCATGGGCTGGGGCTGGCCATCGTCAAGGCGATTGCGTTGATGCATGGGGGGGATGTGTTTGTGCGTAGTGAAGGCGGTGGCAATACGTTTGGTATCACCCTGCCGATCTAAACAACTCGGTCAAAATGTGGGAGCTGGCTTGCCTGCGATAGCATCACCACGGTAGGCCTGGCATACCGAGGTGTCTGCATCGCAGGCAAGCCAGCTCCCACAGAAGATCCCATGGCCCTCACTGTTGCGGTTTGGGCAATAGTTATTATCTTGTTACACTCTGTATCGCACCGCTCGCCTGCGTTACTTTGACGCATCGATGATGCGCGACGGCAAAGGCAGCTGACCACTCACCCGAATTTCCCTCGACTTATTTCCAGGGCTCTACACTGGGAATCTGTCTTAAAGCCGCTGACTTCAGCGGCTTTTTTTTGCCGTGAAAAAAGGCCGGGCACACCCCCACGACACTGGCCGTTCATGATTGACCAAAGGAGCTCCACCGGTGAAGAACTCGCTGACGTTCACCCCGTTATTCCTCGCAATCGCAGCAACGATCATCCCCCTTGCCCACGCGGCAGACGCCCCGCCCGTCGAAGGTTTCGTCGAGGGTTCACACCTCACGATCAACACCCGCAACTACTACATGAACCGCGACCGGCGCGATATTCATACCGATGACAGCAAGGAATGGGGCCAGGGCTTTATCGGCACCTTCGAATCCGGCTACACCCAGGGCACCGTCGGCTTCGGCCTGGACGTCAATGCCATGCTCGGCCTCAAGCTCGACGGCGGTGGTGGTACGGATGGTTCCAGCATCCTTCCGTATGGCAGCGGCAACGGCAAAGCGCCGGGTTCGTTCTCGACGGCTGGCGGCACCTTGAAGCTGCGCGCCTTCGACACCGAACTGAAAGCCGGCGACCTGTTCCTCAACAACCCGGTGATCGCCGGCGGCATGACGCGCATGTTGCCGCAGACTTTCCGTGGCGTGAGCCTGACCAACCACAGCTTTGACGGCTGGATGATCGAAGGTGGCCAGGCCAGTTTTACCAAGCTCTACAACCAGAGCGGCCATCGGCGCATCGGCACCAGCTACGGCACACTGCCCGCCAACACCGACAGCCAGCATCTGGACTGGGCTGGCGTGTCGTTCAGCGGGATCGAGGGGCTGACCAGCAACCTGTACGCCTCCGAACTCAAGGACGTCTGGCACCAGTATTACTACGACCTGGAATACACCTATGCCCTGAACAACCTGGTCAGCCTGACGCCCGGCCTGCACTACTACCATACCCAGGACACCGGCCAATCGCTGCTGGGGGATATCGACAACAACACCTACAGCCTGCATTTCACCGTGGGCGTGGGCAACCACAGCGTCACGGCGACTTATCAGCGGGTCAATGGCAACACGCCGTTCGACTACATCACCCAGGGCGACAGCGTGTACCTGGACAACTCCCAGCAGTACTCGGATTTCAACGGGCCCAACGAGCGCTCCTGGAAGCTCAAGTACGCCTACGACTTCGCCGGCCTCGGCGTGCCCGGCCTGACGTCCGCCGTGTCCTACATCAGCGGCAAGACCGACCTGACCAAGGTCGACCCCAACAGTCGTGGCTACAGCAACTGGTACAGCGCCGATGGCAAGGACGCCAAGCACTGGGAGCGCGATATCGACCTGAAATATGTGGTGCAGGGCGGCAAGGCCAAGGACTTGGCCGTGCGCCTGCAATGGGCGACCAATCGCGGCAGCAATGGCTACTCTGCAGTGGACCGCGATGTGGATGAATACCGTGTGATCGTGGATTACCCGATCAACGTGTTCTGAGTACAGGTGGGAGCGAGCTTGCTCGCGAAAAACGTTAACGATAACGCGTGCTTCCTGAATAAACGCGGCGTCTGTGAGTTTTTCGCGAGCAAGCTCGCTCCTACAGCCATATTTAAGAGTTGCTACTACGCTAAGGGCATTCTCAATGCAGAAGTGTGCCTGATGAGTTCAAGCCCTACCCGCCCTAACCGCCGCCCGGAGCGCCTGCTGATCCTGGGCAGCACGCTCACGGTGTTGCTGATCGTGGGGGTCGTCACTGCGCTGCTGATTCGTGAACATGCCAACACCCTGCAGACGGCCAAGCGCACCGCCAACACCATCACTCAATTGATCGACGCTGATGTGCTGCGCAATGTCGAACTTTACGACATGGCCCTCAAAGGCTTGATCAGCGCCACCGAGCGCACCGACCTGCAAGACGTTTCAGAGAGCATCAGGCACTTGGTGCTGTTTGATCGTTCCGCAGCGGCGCCCTACAAGGGCGATATCCTGCTGTTGGACCCGGCCGGCGAGGTGATTGCCGATTCGTCCCTGCTCACGCCAAAGCTGGGTAACTTTGCCGATCGGGACTATTTTCAGGCGCACCGCACCAACCCCGACCTGGGCTTGTATATCAGCCGCCCGTTCATGGCGCGCTGCCAGTGTGCCGACCCCTGGCGCATCGCGTTCAGCCGTCGCGTTTCGTCACCGGATGGGCGTTTCCTGGGAGTGGCGGTCGCGTCCATGCGCCTGTCGTACTTTCATCAGTTGTTCAGCAGCTTGAACATCGGCAGCAACAGCACCATCAACCTGCTCAACCACCAAGGCATCCTGCTGGCGCAAGAGCCTCTGCTGGAAGCAGATATCGTCGACAAGGACCTGAGCCAGCGCCCGAATGTGGCGCGCATGCTGCGCGAACGGGACGGCAGCTTCCAAAGTATCTCCAGTGTCGATCGCCAGGCACGGCTCTACAGTTTTTCGAATGTGGGCAACTTGCCGCTGATCGTGGCGGTGGCCTTGTCCAGCGATGAAATGTTCGCACCCTGGCGGCGTGCGGCGTGGCTGGTCAGCATCGCGACCGGAGTGTTGTGCGTGGGCCTGTTGTGGCTGACTTGGGCACTGTGCATGGAGTTGCGCCGCCGCCATCGGGCTGAACAGGTGCTGTCAGAACTGGCAGCCACCGACGCCCTTACCGGCCTGGCCAACCGTCGCACGCTGGACGAACGCTTGCGGCTGGAATGGGACCGGGCACAACGCTCCACCGAGTCGTTGAGCGTACTGATGATCGATGTGGACCACTTCAAGGCCTTCAACGACCGCCATGGTCACCAGGGCGGCGATGAGGCGTTGCGTGCAGTCGCGCATGTGATCGCCAGCCATATCCGCCGCCCTGCCGACCTGGCGGCGCGTTATGGCGGTGAAGAGTTCGCGGTGGTGCTGCCCAATACCGACGCCAAGGGCGCGTGGGTGATCGCCGAGCATATCCGCAAGGGGGTCCAGCACTTGCCGAGAGTGGCCGGGGATGAGCAACCGATCACTGTGAGCATCGGACTGAGTACCTGGCAGAAGCACAGCCGTATCTCCCTTGAAGACCTGCTGCTCAAGGCTGACCAGGCGTTGTATCAGGCCAAGCACAGCGGCCGTAACCGGATAGTGGATGTTTCAAAAACCTCAAACTGATGAGGTCAGGTGTGGGAGCTGGCTGCCTGCGATGGCGGTGGGTCAGCTACCTATAAGCTAACTGGCAGGCCGCTATCGCAGGCAAGCCAGCTCCCACATTTGGATCTTCGTCGGGCATAAAAAAAGGCCACCCGAAGGTAGCCTTTCAAAACTAAAGAAAGAGAGTTGTTACTTACACCGCCGCAACGGGACGCATGTAAGAGATCGGTGCGGTGCTGGCATCTTCGAAGGTCACGACTTCCCAAGCGTCTGTCTGCTCAATCAACTTGCGCAGCAGCTGGTTGTTAAGGGCGTGGCCCGACTTGAAGCCTTTGAACTCGCCTATCAGGCTATTGCCCAGCAGGTAGAGGTCACCGATTGCATCGAGGATCTTGTGCTTCACGAATTCGTCTTCATAGCGAAGGCCGTCTTCGTTCAGTACACCATCCGCGTCGACCACAATGGCGTTTTCCACGCTGCCGCCGAGTGCGAGGTTGTGCTTGCGCAGGTACTCGATGTCACTCATGAAACCAAAGGTGCGGGCGCGGCTGACTTCTTTTACGAACGAAGTGCTGGAAAAATCCACGCTTGCACTTTGGGTGCGGTCACGGAATACCGGGTGATCGAAATCGATCTCAAAGCTCACTTTAAAGCCTTCGAACGGGACGAAGGTGGCGCGCTTGTCGCCGTCTTCTACTGTCACTTCCCGCAGAATGCGAATGAACTTCTTGGCTGCGTCCTGTTCTTCCAGGCCGGCAGATTGAATCAAGAATACGAAGGGGCCAGCGCTGCCATCCATGATCGGGACTTCGGACGCGGAGAGCTCGACGTAGGCGTTATCGATGCCCAGGCCAGCCATGGCCGAGAGCAAGTGCTCCACCGTGTCCACTTTGACGTCACCGTTGACCAATGTGGTCGACATAGTGGTTTCGCCAACGTTTTCCGCGCGAGCAGGAATCTGCACCACAGGGTCCAGGTCGGCACGCACAAACACGATGCCGGTGTCGACAGGTGCAGGCTTGAGGGTCAGGTATACCTTCTCCCCGGAGTGCAGACCTACACCTGTGGCACGAATAATATTCTTCAGGGTGCGTTGTTTAATCATGGCTTGGACCGCTTCAGCGCAAATTGCGAACTGGTATCAACAAAGGCTGGCGATAATAGCAGACCAGACCTTTGCTGAACACCAATCACCTTCATAGCCCTGATACATTCCATTAATCGGCCTGACGACGCAGGAATGCCGGGATGTCCAGGTAGTCCAGGTCATCTTGCGGATTCGGGCTACGGGACGCCGCAGCACCGGCCTGAGCCTGGTTGCGCATCACGGTCGGACGGTCCAGGTCACGGTAGTTGACCGACGGCAGTTCCTGGCGAGCAGGGGCTGGAGCGGCAGCTGCCTGGCTGGCCTGGCTGGTGTGCAGGGTGTTGTCGATGACCTTCACAGGCTTCTCGATTTTTGCACCCAGGCCGGTAGCAACCACGGTTACATGCAGCTCATCGCGCATGTCCGGATCGATAACGGTACCGACTTTGACCATGGCGTGCTCGGAAGCGAAGGCTTCGATGATGCTACCCACGTCGGAGTACTCACCCAGGGACAGGTCGGGACCGGCGGTGATGTTCACCAGGATGCCGCGTGCACCTTGCAGGTTCACGTCTTCGAGCAACGGGTTGCGGATGGCCGCTTCGGTGGCTTCGCGTGCACGGTTCGGACCGCTGGCGCAGCCAGTGCCCATCATCGCCATGCCCATTTCGCTCATGACCGTACGTACGTCGGCAAAGTCGACGTTGATCATGCCTGGGCGCTTGATGATGTCGGAGATACCGCGAACGGCACCGGCCAGTACATCGTCAGCCTTGGCGAAGGCGGACAGCAGGCTGGCATCCTTGCCCAGGATGGTCAGCAGTTTCTCGTTGGGGATGGTGATCAACGAGTCGACGCTTTCAGACAGCAGACGGATACCTTCGTCGGCGATCTGCATGCGCTTGCGGCCTTCGAACGGGAACGGACGCGTCACGACAGCAACGGTCAGAATCCCCATTTCCTTGGCCACTTCGGCAATGATCGGGGCCGCACCGGTACCGGTACCGCCGCCCATGCCAGTGGTGATGAACACCATGTTGGTGCCTTGCAGCACTTCGGCAATACGCTCGCGGTCTTCCAGGGCGGCTTGACGGCCGACTTCCGGATTGGCGCCAGCGCCGAGGCCTTTGGTCACCGCGGTGCCCAATTGCAGGATGGTCCGGGCGCCGATGCTTTTGAGCGCCTGGGCATCAGTGTTGGCGCAGATGAACTCAACGCCTTCAATGTTGCTCTTGACCATGTGGTTGACAGCGTTGCCGCCGCCACCGCCGACACCGATTACTTTGATAACCGGGCTAGCGGGGATGTTGTCTACGAGTTCGAACATGTTCCCTCTCCTTTCATTTTCTCTAGTTTTTTCGCCTACTGCTTATTGCGGGTGTTGCGGTGTCGCGGTAAATCTTTAGAAATTGCCTTTTACCCAAGCCTGCAGCCGCTCGAACAATGGCGCTTTCGCCTCGTCGTCGCTGCGGTAGCTGTCACGGATGCTCGGGCCCGACAGGGAAATGCCGTCGGTCTGCTTTTGCAGCCCGTACAACAGCAAGCCCACACCGGTGGAATAAATCGGGTTACGCACCACGTCGCCCAGGCCCTTCACGCCATGGGGCACGCCCAGGCGCACCGGCATGTGGAAGATTTCCTCGGCCAACTCGACCGCGCCTTCCATCTTCGAGGTGCCACCGGTCAGCACGATGCCGGCCGGGATCAAATCTTCGTAGCCGCTGCGGCGCAGTTCAGCCTGGATCAGGGTGAACAGTTCGTCGTAGCGTGGCTCGACCACTTCGGCCAGGGCCTGGCGCGACAGCTCGCGAGGTGGACGATCACCCACGCTTGGCACCTTGATGGTCTCGCCGGCACCGGCCAGCTTGGCCAGGGCGCAGGCGTAGCGGATCTTGATTTCTTCGGCGTACTGGGTCGGTGTGCGCAGCGCCATGGCGATGTCGTTGGTGACCTGGTCGCCGGCAATCGGGATCACGGCGGTGTGACGGATCGCACCCTCGGTGAAGATCGCGATGTCGGTGGTGCCGCCGCCAATGTCCACCAGGCACACGCCCAGTTCTTTTTCGTCGTCGGTCAGGACCGAGTAGGCCGAGGCCAACTGCTCGAGAATGATGTCGTCGATTTCCAGGCCGCAGCGGCGCACGCATTTTTCAATGTTCTGTGCGGCGTTGACGGCGCAGGTCACCACGTGGACCTTGGCTTCCAGGCGAACGCCCGACATGCCCAGGGGCTCGCGCACGCCTTCCTGGTTGTCGATCACGTAGTCCTGCGGCAGGGTGTGCAGCACGCGCTGGTCCGCCGGGATCGCCACGGCCTGGGCAGCGTCGAGGACGCGCTCAAGGTCGGCCGAGCTGACTTCACGGTCGCGGATCGCCACGATGCCGTGGGAGTTCAGGCTGCGGATGTGGTTGCCAGCCACGCCGACGAACGCCGAGTGAATCCGGCAACCGGCCATCAGCTGCGCTTCTTCGATGGCGCGCTGGATCGATTGCACGGTGGACTCGATGTTCACCACCACGCCCTTCTTCAGGCCCCGGGACGGATGCGTGCCAATACCGACGATTTCGATCGCGCCGTCTTCCCCGACCTCGCCCACCAGCGCCACCACCTTGGAGGTGCCGATATCGAGACCGACGATCATTTTGCCGCTTTGCACGTTTGCCATGGGTCCTGCCTCTTCTTAATTCTTCGCGACAGCGGGTTGTGCTGCCGTGGGCGCAGCCGGTGTACGCCAGCCGACGGCCAGGCCGTTGGCGTAACGCAGGTCGACGCTCGCAATGTTCGTAATCTGTTCTTTCAAGGTTTTTTCATAGATGGCAATAAAGCGGCGCATCTTTTCCACCAAGCGGTCGCGTCCCAGCAACAACTCGATGCCCGGGCCGGAACTGCCTGCCCCGGTCGTCAAAAACCAGCTGCCCCGCTCACGCAATTCCAGGCGTGCAATGGAGAAGCCCAGTGGCCGCAGCATCTGGCTCAAGGCCTGGTACTGCTGCATCACTTGCTGCTGCGCCCGCTGCGGCCCGAACAGCTGCGGCAGGTGTTCATAGTTGGCCAGCTCACGCGGAGTGAACGCCTGGCCCTGGTTGTTCAACAGCGCTTCATCGCCCCAACGGGCCACGGGCAGTTGTTCTTCCAGGCGAATCGTGACCTGGTCCGGCCATACTCGGCGAACTTCGGCGTGGGCGATCCACGGCATCTGTTCCAGCTCCGAGCGCATGCCGGCCAGGTCGATGGTAAAGAAGCTCGCCGCCAGGTATGGGCCGATGCGCTGCTGTACCGCTTGCTGGCTGATGTAGCTCAAGTCGCCCTGCACGCTGATCTTGGTGATCGGCCGGTCGGCATACGGCAACAGACGCTGCGCGCCTTCGTACGTGCCAAAGCCCAGCACCACCAGCAGCACCGGCCAGAACAGCGCCTTGATAAAACCAAAGTTGGCTTTTGGCAGGCGCGCCGACATCGGCTCTTTAGCCACCATTCGGCTTGCACCCCGTGGCACCGGCTTGCGGCTCGGTGCTTGTGGGGGCTGATGACGAAGCGATGCGCCGTTCATGTGTTTAGCCTCTTGGCTCAATGCTGTCGGCCAGGATCGCCAGCACTAACTGCTGGAAATCCAGACCGGCGGCACGGGCTGCCATGGGAACCAGGCTGTGATCGGTCATGCCCGGTGCGGTGTTGACTTCAAGGAACCAGAAATTCCCTTGGTCATCCTGCATCACGTCTGCCCGCGCCCAACCGGCGATACCCAGCGCCTCACAGGCTTTCGCCGTGAGGTCCATCAATTCCTGTTCCTTGGTTGCTTCGAGCCCACACGGGATCCGGTACTGAGTATCGGAAGCCAGGTACTTGGCGTCGTAGTCATAAAAGGTGTGGGGCGTGCCCAAAGCGATGGGCGGCAATACCTGGCCACGCAGGGTGGCGATGGTGTACTCGGGACCGGAAATCCACTGTTCCACCAACACTTGCGAATCGTAGGTACTTGCCGCTTTCCATGCGTCGATCAATTCGGCGGCCGAGTTCACTTTGGCCATGCCGATACTGGAGCCTTCATGGGCTGGTTTGACGATCAAAGGCAGGCCCAGTTCCTTGGCCGCAGAAATACAATCGTCTTCACTGCACAGTACGGCGTGACGTGGGGTCGGAATGCCCAGGCTGTGCCACACCTGCTTGGTGCGCAACTTGTCCATCGCCAAGGCCGACGCGAGGATGCCGCTGCCGGTGTAAGGGATGCCGGCGCATTCGAGCAGGCCCTGCATGCTGCCGTCTTCACCGCCGCGGCCGTGAAGAATGAGAAAGGCACGGTCGATCTTCTCGGCCTGCAGGCGGGCAAGGAAGTCATCGCCCACATCGATACCGAACGCGTTCACGCCAGCACTTTGCAGCGCCTCAAGCACCGCATTGCCGGACTTGAGCGACACTTCGCGCTCGGCGCTCTTGCCGCCGAACAACACGGCCACGCGACCGAAGTCGGCAGGCTCAAGGGTGGAAAACAGGGAGCCGTAATCAGTGGTCATTTCGACTTCCCCTTGGCGGCGGCTGCAAACAGCGGGCTCGCCAGCAATTTGGGCGCAAGGCCACCGATATCACCGGCCCCCTGGCACAGCAGGATGTCACCAGCACGCAACAGCGGCTTGACGATAGGCGCCAGGTCCACACCACGCTCGATGTAGATCGGGTCCAACTGGCCGCGCTGGCGGATGCTGTTGCACAGCTTGCGGCTGTCAGCGCCCGGGATCGGTTCTTCACCGGCCGGGTAGACTTCCATCAGCAGCAGCACGTTGGCATCGGCCAGTACATTGACGAAATCGTCGTACAGGTCGCGGGTGCGGCTGTAGCGGTGCGGCTGGTACACCATCACCAGCCGGCGCTCCGGCCAACCACCGCGCACGGCCTTGATAACGGCCGCAACTTCGGTCGGGTGGTGCCCGTAGTCGTCCACCAGCATCACGTCACCGCCTTCGACCGGCAGTTGGCCGTAGACCTGGAAGCGACGGCCCACACCGGCAAAGCGCGACAGGCCCTCGACGATGGCTTCATCGCTGACGCCTTCATCGGTGGCAATGCAGATGGTCGCCAAAGAGTTCAGCACGTTGTGATTGCCCGGCATGTTCACCGACACGTCCAGAGGCTCGCGATCGGGGCGCAGCACGGTGAAGAAGGTTTGCATGCCTTCCTGGCGCACATTGATTGCGCGCACGTCGGCGTCTTCGCTGAAGCCGTAGGTCACGGTAGGGCGTTTGACCTGGGGCAGGATTTCACGCACCACCGGGTCGTCCAGGCACACCACCGCCAACCCGTAGAACGGCAGGTTGTGCAGGAAGTCGACGAAGGTTTTCTTCAACTTGTTGAAGTCGCCGTCGTAGGTCGCCATGTGGTCTTCGTCGATGTTGGTGACGACGGCAACCAGCGGTTGCAGGTGCAGGAAGCTCGCGTCACTTTCATCGGCTTCGGCGATCAGGTAGCGGCTGGTACCCAGTTGGGCATTGGTGCCAGCTGCATTCAGGCGGCCACCGATGACGAAGGTCGGGTCCAGGCCACCGGCGGCAAACACCGAGGCGATCAGGCTGGTGGTGGTGGTCTTGCCATGGGTACCGGCCACGGCGATGCCGTGGCGATAGCGCATCAGCTCGGCAAGCATCTCGGCACGCGGTACCACAGGGATACGGCGCTCAAGGGCGGTGGCCACTTCCGGGTTGGACGTATTCACGGCGCTGGACACCACCAGCACGTCAGCCTCGGCGGCGTTCTCGGCACGGTGGCCGATGAAGATCTGTGCGCCAAAGGACTTCAGGCGCTCGGTGACCGGCGACTCTTTCAAGTCCGAGCCGGACACCTGGTAGCCCAGGTTCAGCAACACTTCGGCAATCCCGCACATGCCCACGCCACCGATACCGACGAAGTGAATACGACGGATGCGGCGCATCTCGGGTTGCGGCATGGCTTTCTGATTCTCAACCATGGGCCACCTCCAGGCAGATATCGACCACGGTGCGGGTTGCGTCAGGTTTGGCCAGGCGGCTTGCGGTGCTCGCCATGCTGTTGAGTCGTTCCGGTTGCATCAAAACCTCGGTCAGGCGTGCGGCCAAATCGGCGGCGCCAGTCGTTCTTTGCGGCAGCAGGAAGGCAGCGCCCTCCCCGGCCAAATATTCGGCGTTGCGGGTCTGGTGATCGTCGATGGCGTGGGGCAAAGGCACCAGCAAGGACGGCAGACCGGCGGCCGCCAGTTCACTGACGGTCAGCGCACCAGCGCGGCAGACCACCAGGTCGGCCCAGCCATAGGCTTGGGCCATGTCTTTGATGAAGGGCTGTACATTGGCCTCTACACCGGCCTCGCGATAACGCACGGCGGTGACTTCATCGTGGTTCTTGCCGGCCTGGTGGAAGATCTCCGGGCGCACATCCTCAGGAAGTTGCGCAACGGCTTCAGGCAGCAATTTATTCAGTGGCTCGGCACCCAGGCTTCCGCCCAGGATCAGCAGGTGAGCCTTGCGCCCGGCCAGCGCGTCACGCGCAATGGCCATGAACAGTTCGGTACGCACCGGGTTACCGGTGGTGCGAAGCTTGTCGGAGGCGGCGAAGGTTTTCGGAAAGGCTTCACACACCCGCGCGGCCAATGGCACCAGCAGGCGGTTGGCGGTACCGGCGACGGCGTTCTGTTCATGGACGATCACCGGCACGCCCGCGAGTTTCGCCGCAACGCCACCAGGGCCGGTCACATAACCACCAAAGCCAAGCACACACACCGGCTTCAACTCGCGAATGATCTTGCGCGCCTGCATGACCGCCTTGAGCAACACGAACGGCGCCTTGAGCAATGACAACTTGCTCTTGCCGCGCAACCCGGTGACGTTGATCAAATGCAGCGGCAAACCGGCATTGGGCACCAATTCGTTTTCGATGCCACGGGGCGTACCCAGCCAGTGCACGGTGTAGCCACGGTTCTGGAATTCACGGGCGCAGGCCAGGGCCGGGAACACATGCCCCCCGGTACCGCCCGCCATGATCAGCACGTTAGCGCCCATGAGTCGGCTCCTCGGCGAAGTCGCTCTCGCTGAACTCCATCTCTTCGCTGCCCAGGTGGGTGCGACTCTCCCACTCGATACGCAGCAACAACCCGAGACAGGCGCAGCAAATCACCAACGAGCTGCCGCCGTAACTGAGGAACGGCAAGGTCAGGCCCTTGGTCGGCAGCAGGCCGACGTTCACGCCGATGTTGATCAGGAACTGGCCGATCCACAGGAAGGCCAACCCATAGGCAACGTAGGCGGCGAAGAACTGCTTGGCCTTCTCGGCCCACAAGCCGATGTACATGGCGCGCACACAGACGAATACAAACAGTGCCACGGTGCACAGCGAACCCACCACACCCAACTCTTCGGCCAATACCGAGAACACGAAGTCGGTGTGGGCTTCCGGCAGGTAGAACTGCTTCTGCACACTGTTGCCCAGGCCCACACCCAGCCACTCGCCGCGACCGAACGCGATCAGCGCCTGGGTCAACTGGTAGCCGGAGCCGAACTGGTCGGACCAGGGGTCGGTAAAGGTGATCAAACGCGCCATCCGATAGGGTTGCGCCTGTACCAGAATGGTCACGGCCGCCACCGCCAGCACCACCATCAAGGTGAAGCGGAACAGCCCTACCCCACCCAGGAACAGCATCGCGGCGGCGGCGCCCATCATCACGACCGTGGCCCCGAAGTCGGGCTCCATCAGCAGCAGGCCAGCCATGGGCAGCAGCACGATGAACGGCTTGAAGAAGCCCATCCAGCTTTCGCGTACTTCTTTCTGACGGCGCACCAGGTAACCGGCGAGGTAGATCACCACGAACACCTTGGCGATTTCCGAAGGCTGCACGTTGAACGCGCCGAAGCCGATCCAGCGCATCGAACCGTTCACCTCGCGGCCAATGCCCGGGACGATCACCATGACCAGCAAGCCGAACGCACCGATCAGCATCAGCCAACCCAGACGCTGCCAGGTGGCAATCGGAATCATCATGGTGACGATGCAGGCGCCCAGGCCGATCACCAGGTACACCAGGTGGCGGATCATCATGTACAGCGTGTTGCCCGACTGCACGGCAGCCACTTCGGAGGACGCCGAAGTGATCATCACCAGGCCCAGGCCGAGCAGCGCCAGGCAACCGGCGAGCATAGGGAAATCAAGGTCAATGCCGCGCCCGGTAATGATCGGCGACGGGTATGGCTTGATGATGTTTCTCAGGTTGAGGCTCATGCCAAAGCCTCCACGGCGCGGGCGAACAGTTGGCCGCGCTCTTCATAGTTCTTGAACATGTCGAAGCTGGCGCACGCGGGCGACAGCAACACCGCATCGCCAGGCTGGGCCAGGGCTTTGCTCTGGGCAATGGCATCATCCAGGGAAGCTGCGCGTACTTGCGGTACAGCGTCACCGAGGGCGGCGGCGATCAGGTCCGAATCGCGGCCCATCAGCACCACGGCGCGGCAATGGGCGGCCACTGGCGCTTTAAGGTCCTTGAAGTCGGCACCCTTGCCATCACCACCGGCGATCAGCACCAACTTGCCGTCGATATCGGCACCCAGGCCTTCGATGGCCGCCAGGGCTGCACCGACGTTGGTGGCTTTGGAGTCGTTGTAATAGCTGACGTCATAGAGATCGCGCACCCACTGGCAGCGATGCTCAAGCCCGGCAAACGTGCGCAGGCTCGCGAGCATGGCGTCGAATGGCAGGCCAACCGCGTGACCGAGTGCCAAGGCCGCCAGGGCATTGGACTGATTGTGTGCGCCACGGATTTTCAGTTCGCGTACCGGCATCAGGTTCTGGAATTCGAACGCCAGGTACTTCTCGCCGTTCTCTTCACGAATGCCGAAGCCTTTGAAGTCAGGTTTGCCGAGGCCGAAGGTCCAGCAGGGCATGCCCTCGCCCATCAGCGGACGGCTCAGGGCATCCTGGCGGTTGACGACAAATTGCCTGGCGCCACGGAAGATTCGGTGCTTGGCCAGGTGATAAGCCGGCAGGCCGCTGTAGCGGTCCATATGGTCTTCGCTGACGTTCAATACCGTCGCCACTTCAGCGCCCAGGTCGTGAGTGGTTTCCAGCTGGAAGCTCGACAATTCCATCACATACAGCTCGACGTCGTCGCTGAGCAGGTCCAGGGCCGGCACGCCAAGATTGCCGCCGACGGCCACACGCTTGCCCGCCGCCGCGGCCATCTCGCCGACCAGAGTGGTAACGGTGCTTTTGGCGTTGGAACCGCTGATGGCCACGATCGGCGCCTTCGCGTTGCGTGCGAACAGGTCGATATCGCCAGACAGCTTCACGCCACGGGCCGCAGCTGCTTGCAGGGCCGGTGTCGCCAGGGCCAGGCCTGGGCTCACGTAGAGCTCGTCGGCACGACACAGAAACTCGACATCCAGCTCGCCACAACGCACTTCCACGTGCGGGTAGTCACGGCGCAGCGTGACCAGCTCCGGTGGATTTTCCCGCGTATCGGCCACGGCAAACGACGTGCCCCGGTTCGCCAGGAAGCGAACCAGGGACATGCCGCTCTTGCCGAGGCCGACAACGATGCGGAAGTGGTCTGAAGCGATCAGGGACACTCGTTTCTACCTCAGTTTCAGGGTGGCAAGGCCGACCAGTACCAGAATCACGGTGATGATCCAGAAGCGGACAATCACGCGTGGCTCAGGCCAGCCCTTGAGTTCAAAGTGGTGGTGAATCGGCGCCATGCGGAACACACGACGCCCGGTCAACTTGAAGGACGCCACCTGGATGACCACCGACAGGGTTTCCATCACGAACACACCGCCCATGATGAACAGCACGATTTCCTGGCGAACGATCACCGCGATGGTGCCCAAGGCTGCGCCCAGCGCCAGTGCGCCGACGTCGCCCATGAAGACTTGTGCCGGGTAGGTGTTGAACCACAGGAACCCCAGGCCGGCACCGATCAAGGCGCCGCAGAACACGATCAACTCACCGGCGCCCGGCACATAAGGAATCAGCAGGTATTCAGCGAATTTCACGTTACCCGAGAGGTAGCAGAAGATGCCGAGCGCACCGCCCACCATCACCGTCGGCATGATCGCCAGGCCGTCGAGGCCGTCGGTCAGGTTCACCGCGTTGCTGGAGCCGACGATCACGAAGTAGGTCAGCACCACAAAGCCCACACCCAGCGGGATGCTCACATCCTTGAGCATCGGGATGATCAAGGTGGTTTCCACGGCACTTGGCGCGGTGGTGTACAGGAAGATCGCCGCAGCGAGGCCGAACACCGACTGCCAGAAATACTTCCAGCGGCTTGGCAGCCCCTTGGAGTTTTTCTCGATCACTTTGCGGTAGTCATCCACCCAGCCGATGGCACCGAACAGCAGGGTCACCAGCAACACCACCCACACGTAGCGGTTATGCAGGTCGGCCCAGAGCAAGGTGCTGACGCCAATGGACGACAGGATCAGCGCGCCGCCCATGGTCGGCGTGCCAGACTTGGACAGGTGCGACTGCGGGCCGTCGTTACGAACCGATTGACCAATTTGCAGGTTCTGCAGGGTGCGGATCATCCACGGCCCCAGGAACAGTGACAAAGACAGCGCGGTCAGCACACCCAGAATCCCGCGCAGGGTCAGGTACTGGAAGACCGCGAAGCCTTTGTGGAACTGTTGCAGATACTCAGCCAGCAGCAGCAGCATTAATGTTTCTCCGTACTTGAGCCACACAAGGCTGCGACGACGTTTTCCATCACCGCGCTGCGCGATCCCTTGATCAAAATGGTTGTGTGTTTGTCATGTTCAGCCGCCGTCAACGCCTGGATCAGCTCGGCCTGGCTCGGGAAATGCCGCGCGCCAGGGCCGAAAGCGTTGACCGCATGGGCCATGTTTGTGCCAACGGCGTAGAGCGCGTCCACTTTGCCGGCAGCATAGGCGCCGACTTCACGGTGGCCCTGTTCAGCCCAATCGCCCAATTCGCCGATATCGCCCAGCACCAGCACCTTGCGCCCATCAAAGCCTTTGAGCAGGTCCACAGCGGCATTGATGGAGGACGGGTTGGCGTTGTAAGTGTCATCAATCACGCGCATGCCGTTGCCAGCCAGTTGCGCCACGGTGCGGCCCTTGACCGGCTGCACCGCGCCCAGGCCGGTGGCAATACCGAACAGCGACACGCCCAGGGCATGGGCGGCAGCGGCGGCGGCCAAGGCGTTGGCGACGTTGTGGTTACCCAGCAGGTTCAACTGCACGTGCTCATCACCTTGCGGGGTGTGCAAAGTGAAGGACGGGCAGCCACGGGCATCGACATTGATGTTGGAGGCGTGGAAATCGGCTGCGGCATTCAGCACTGCAAACGTCAGGACCTTGCGACCGGCGGCGCGTACACGCCAGGTCTCGAACGCCTTGTCATCCAGGTTCAGTACCGCAGTGCCCGAGGCGTCGAGGCCCTCAAGGATTTCGCCCTTGGCTTCGACGATTTTTTCCGGACCGCCGAACTCACCGACATGAGCGGTACCGGCGTTGTTGATGATCGCCACGTGAGGCTGGGTCAGCGCCACGGTGTAGGCGATTTCGCCGATGCGCGAAGCCCCCAGTTCAATCACTGCCGCCGTGTGTTCCGGGGCCAGTTCGAGCAGGGTCAGCGGTGCGCCGAAATCATTGTTCAGGTTGCCACGGGTCGCGAGTACCGGCCCGCGCGTACGCAAGACGCCAGCAAGCAGTTCCTTGACCGTGGTCTTGCCGCTGGAACCGGTAATGGCCGCCACCGGCTTATCAAAAGCAGCACGGTTAAGCGCACCCAGTTGGCCCAGGGCCAGGCGGGTGTCGGCTACCAGCAATTGCGGCAAGGCAGAATCGGCCACTTCACGCTGTACCAAGGCACCGACGGCACCTTTGGCGGCAACGTCGTTGAGGTAGTCGTGACCATCGAAACGCGGGCCGGCCAGGGCGACAAACAGCTGCCCCGGCTGGATGTTACGACTGTCGATACTGACGCCGGTGAATGTGCAGTCGTTCGACAGCACACGGGCCGACAGAGCCTGGGCCAGTTCGCTGAACGTCATCGCCTTAAGCATGGGCGACCTCCCAGGCGGTCAGGGCGTGATCCGCCTCGACCAGATCGGAGAAGGCATGGCGCTCACCGTTGATTTCCTGATAGTCCTCGTGGCCTTTACCCGCGAGCACTACTACGTCGTCCGCGCCGGCACCGGCGATCAACTGGGCAATGGCGGCGCCGCGACCAGCCACAAAAGTGACGTTGGAGGCGTCTTTGAAACCGACACGGATGTCGTCGAAAATCTGGCTCGGGTCTTCGCTGCGCGGGTTATCGTCGGTGACGAGTACGCCATCGGCCAAGCGCTCGACAATTTCGGCCATCAACGGGCGCTTGCCGCGATCGCGATCACCGCCGCAACCGAACAGGCAAAGCAGTTTGCCTTTGGCATGTGGGCGCAGCGCTTCGAGGACTTTTTCCAGGGCGTCCGGAGTATGGGCGTAATCGACCACCACCAGCGGTTGTGTACCGCCACCCAGGCGCTGCATGCGACCAGCCGGGCCTTCCAGCTTTGGCAGTACGCGCAGGATTTCATCCAGGGCATAGTCCAGGCCCAGCAGTGCACCGATAGCGGCGAGCACGTTGCTCAGGTTGAACCGCCCGAGCAAGGTGCTGCGCAAGTGGTGCTCGCCCTGCGGCGTCACCAATGTGGCGCGCACGCCTTCATCATTGAATTGGGCTTCGCGGCAATACAGGTAGGCACTGGCATCTTGCAGGCTATAGCTGATCAGGCGCGCGTCGCTCCCTTCGCCCGCCAGTTGGCGGCCGAATGCGTCGTCGAGGTTGACCACCCGGCACTTCAGGTCATTCCAGGCAAACAGCTTGGCCTTGGCGGCGGCGTACGCCTCCATGGTGCCGTGGTAGTCGAGGTGATCGCGGGACAGGTTGGTCATCACGGCCACGTCAAAAGCCAGTGCGGTGACACGCCCTTGGTCCAGGCCATGGGAAGACACTTCCATGGCTACCGCCTTGGCACCGGCCTTTTTCAGGTCGGCCAGGGTCGCTTGTACGGCAATCGGGTTTGGCGTGGTGTGCAGGCCGCTTTGCAGCGCGCCATAGAAACCGGTGCCCAGGGTGCCGACGATGCCGCAGTGCTGACCCAGCAGGTCCAAAGCCTGGGCAACCAACTGGGTCACACTGGTCTTGCCGTTGGTGCCAGTCACGCCCACCAGGTTGAGTTGACGGCTCGGGTCACCGTAGAAACGCCCGGCGATGTCGGACAACTGCGCTGCCAGGCCCTTGACCGGAATCAACGGCACATCGGTGATCGGCAGCACGGTGGCGCCTTCCACTTCATAGGCGACCGCAGCCGCACCGCGTTGCAGGGCATCGGCGATATGCGCACGGCCATCGAGCTTGCCGCCAGGTACCGCCAGGAACAGGTCACCGGCGCGTACATTACGGCTATCCAGCGTCAGCTCACGAATCAGCAGATCGTGGCCGGCATGGGCAAAAATCTTGTTCAGGCTAAGAGACATCAGCCGCGCCCTCCATTGGCTTTAACAGCGGCAGCCGGTGGACCAGCGTTGGCTTGTTGCGTCGGCGGCAGGTTGTCCGGCGTGATATTCATCAAGCGCAGGGTGCCGGACATCACTTTGCTGAACACCGGCGCCGAAACCAGGCCACCGAAGTAGCCGGCTTTACTAGGCTCGTCGATGACCACGACGATGGCATAGCGTGGGTCGCTCATCGGGCCGAAGCCGGCGAACAAAGAACGGTAGGAGTTTTCGGCATAGCCCTTGGTGCCCACCGAGGTCTTACGCGCCGTACCGGACTTGCCAGCAACGTGGTACGCCGGCACCTGGGCGCGGAATACGCCACGCGGTGCCTCGATCACTTGTTGCAGCATGCCTTGCATGGTCTTGGCGACGTTTTCCGGGATCACTTGGGTGGCTTTTGGCGCTTCGTCGACGTGGATCAGGCTCAGCGGAACCATACGGCCGTTATTGGCCAATACCGAGAACGCGTGGGCCAACTGGATGGCGGTCACCGACAGGCCGTAGCCGTAGGACAGCGTGGCAGTCTCGGCTTTTCTCCACTCGCGGTAGTTCGGCAGGTTACCGACCCGCTCGCCCGGGAAGTCGAGGCCGGTGGGTTGCCCCAGGCCGATCTTTTGCGCCAGGTGATAGATGGTCTCGCCGCCGATATCGAAAGCAACCTTGCTCATGCCGACGTTACTGGAGTTGATCAGGATGCCGGTCAGGTCCAGCACTGGCCCCTCGGTGCGGGACACGTCACGAATGGTGTACTTGCCCAACTGCAAGGTGCCTGGGTAAACCTCGACCTTGTCGCTGGGTTTCCAGCGGCCGGTTTCCAGGGCAGCGCTCATGGAGATGGCTTTCATGGTCGAACCGGGTTCGAACACGTCGATCATCGCGCGGTTACGCATCATCGCCGGCTGCAGGTTGCGGCGGTTGTTCGGGTTGTAGGTGGGCTGGTTGACCATGGCGAGGATCTCGCCGGTTTTCACATCCATGATCACCAGGCTGCCGGCCTTGGCGCCGTTCTCGATGATCGCGTTACGCAGTTCGCGGTTGGCCAGATATTGCAGACGCAAATCGATCGACAACGCCAGAGGCTTGCCGGCCTTGGCGTTCTTGGTGACCTGGACGTCCTTGATCAGTCTGCCGCGCCGATCCTTGATGACCTGACGCTTGCCCGGAACCCCGGCCAGCCATTCGTCGTAGGCCAGTTCGACACCTTCGCGGCCGTGGTCATCGATGTCGGTGAAACCCACCATGTGCGCGGTGGTTTCACCGGCCGGGTAGAAACGCCGAAATTCCTCGATGCCGTAGACGCCGGGAATTTTGAGATCGAGCACTTGCTGGCCTTGCTCAGGGGTAAGCCCACGAACCAGGTAGATGAATTCTTTATTGGCCTGGGCTTCCAGGCGTTCGGTCAGGGCCTTGCGGTCCTGCCCGAGGGCAGCGGCCAGTTCAGGCCACTTGTCCTTGGCAACTTGCAGCTCTTTGGCGTTGGCCCACAGGGTGGTCACCGGGGTACTGACGGCCAGAGGCTCGCCGTTACGGTCGGTGATCAGGCCACGGTGTGCAGGAATCGGGATGTGCCGCAGGCTGCGAGCGTCACCCTGGCCGATCAGGAAGTCGCGGTCGACGACCTGAAGGTCGAAGATGCGCCAGACGATCGCGCCCACCATCAATGCCAGCAAGCCAAGCATCAGGCGAAAGCGCCATGGGTAGAGTGCCCCTTCGAGTTTCATCATGGCGCCACCATGCGAACTTCAGCCGCGCCTGGGATGTGCATCTTCAACTGTTCGGTAGCCAGCACCTCGATACGGCTGTGGGCCGTCCAGGTGCTTTGCTCAAGAATCAACCGGCCCCATTCTGCCTGGGCTTTGTCGCGCACGCTCAATTCCCCGTAAAGGGTATTGAGCAACTGACGGTTCCAGTGGGCGCTGTAGGACACCGCTATCGCGGACACCAGCACGCCGACAAACAGCAGCAACATAAAGAAGCTGCCGCCCGGGAGGGGCTTGGCGAAAAGCTTGCTCACCGCAATTTCTCCGCAACACGCATGACGGCGCTACGGGAACGTGGGTTGGCCTTGAGTTCGGCTTCGGAAGCGAACTGCGCTTTGCCATGGATTTTGATTTTCGGCACGAAGGCTTCGAAACGCACCGGCAGGTTACGCGGCAGGTTATCGGACTCGCCCTTTACCAGACGACGCATGAAGAGTTTGACGATGCGGTCTTCCAGGGAGTGGAAGCTGATCACCACCAGGCGACCGCCCACTTCCAGGGCGTCGAGCGCCGCCTCGAGGCCAGCCTCCAGATCGCCCAATTCGTTATTGACGTGAATGCGCAACCCTTGGAATGCGCGGGTGGCCGGGTTCTTGCCCTTTTCCCAGGCAGGGTTGGCGACCTTGAGCACTTCGGCCAGGTCAGCGGTGCGTTCGAACGGCTGGATTTCGCGGCGCTCGACCACGGCACGCGCCATTCGACCGGCGAAGCGCTCTTCACCGTATTCCTTGAACACACGGGCGATTTCTTCTACCGGCGCGGTGGCGATGAATTGTGCGGCACTGACCCCACGAGTGGGGTCCATACGCATATCGAGGGGGCCGTCGTTCATGAAGCTGAAGCCGCGCTCCGGGTCGTCGAGCTGTGGCGAAGACACGCCCAGGTCGAGCAGAACCCCGGCCACCTTGCCCGCCATACCGCGCTCGCCGACTTCGGCGCCCAGCTCGGCAAAGCTGCGCTGCACAACGACAAAGCGGCCGTCTTCGGCCGCTAGCGCTTGCCCGGTGGCAATCGCTTGAGGGTCTTTGTCGAACCCGAGGAGTTTGCCGTCGGACCCGAGCTGGCTGAGTATCAACCGGCTATGCCCGCCCCTGCCGAATGTGCCATCGACATAGCAGCCATCGGCACGTACGGCGAGAGCCTCAACGGCTTCGTCAAGCAGTACGGTGATGTGGTTAAAGCCGCTATCAATAGTCACAGGATCAAATCACGCAGTTCATCAGGCATGGCGCCCGGTTGTTGAATAGCAGCCAGGTCCGCTGCAGACACAGCATCCCAGGCATCTTCGTCCCACAATTGGAACTTGTTCAGCTGGCCTACCAGCATTGCGCGCTTGTCGAGCCTGGCGTACTCGCGCAGTCGCGGCGGCACCAGGAAACGACCGCTGCCATCGAGTTCAAGGTCGACGGCATTACCGATCAGCAAACGCTGGAGGCGGCGGTTTTCTTCACGCAATGAAGGCAGCGCGCGCAACTTGGTTTCAATCAACTCCCACTCATCGAGAGGGTAAACACATAAACAGGGGTCAACGGCGTCAATCGTGATGATTAACTGCCCTGAACTTCGCGAAATGAGCTCGTCACGATACCGGCTCGGCATGGCGAGACGGCCTTTTGCATCGAGACTGATAGCGTTAGCTCCGCGAAACACAGATGCGTTTCTCCAAATTTTAGCGTTTTACGTTCAAAAAACCCACTTTGTGCCACTTTCCGCCACTTGCGCACACTATAGGAATGCGCCCACCACACCGTCAAGGCGCGTATTCAAGGAAAAGCCTTACAGAACGGAGATTTAGGAGTGCAAAAGGAGGAGAAACGAGAGTTTGGCGATGTTTTTGACTCAACAACGGCAAATGGCTCAGAGAGCTAGAGGCTAAAGTTAAAGTAATTTATTAAGAGTAAGATTTTTTTGGTATTACGAAGATGCATCTGCCAATGATTTGGCAGGGAGGGATTCTTGCGTTACTACCGGGTTTGCGCACGAGATTCGAACGCAAGGAAAAAAGGTGGAGAGTCGATCTGTAAGCCGGGTTCTGTCTTGAACAGTCATTCGTCTACGATGGCCATCACTGGACATCTTTAGCAACCTACCCGGTCCCAGCGCGGGCCACGCCTTGGGACCCTATTTGGTCTTGCTCCAAGTGGGGTTTACCTAGCCACGAACTGTTGCCAGTCGTGCGGTGCGCTCTTACCGCACCTTTTCACCCTTACCGGCACCGAAGTGCTTAGGCGGTTATTTTCTGTGGCACTTTCCGTAGGCTCACGCCTCCCAGGCATTACCTGGCACTTCGCCCTATGGAGCCCGGACTTTCCTCCCCCCCCTAATTTTCATAGAGGGCAGCGACTGTCCAATCGACTCTCCGCCGCGCAGGTTAACGGCACGGCGGCTTGAGGACAAGTATTAAAAGTGCGGCATTGCCATCACGTTCAGACGAAATACAGATTTGCCCCAGGAACTATTCGGCCTTCTGCTTATCGAGCGCGACCTGATACAACACGTTCTTGCGCACGCCGGTAATTTCCGCTGCCAGGGCGGCGGCGCGCTTGAGTGGCATTTCCTTGAGCAACAAATCGAGGACGCGCATGGCCTCGCTGCCCACCGCATCTTCATTCTCCGGCGCGGTCCAGCCTGCTACCAGCACCACGCATTCACCACGTTGTTGATTGCTGTCGCCCTCGACAAACGCTCGCAGCTCCTCCAGCGGCAACCCCTTGAGGGTTTCGAAGGTCTTGGTCAACTCTCGGGCCAGCAAGGCCAGGCGCTCACCGCCGAACACCAGCTCCATGTCTTGCAGGCATTCAAGGATACGATGCGGAGCCTCATAGAAGATCAAGGTGCGCGGTTCTTCTTTAAGTGCCTGCAGACGCGCCCGACGCCCTACAGCCTTGGCGGGCAGGAAGCCTTCGAAGATAAAGCGGTCCGAGGGCAACCCGGCGGCCGATAATGCAGCAATCAGCGCGCAGGCTCCCGGAACAGGCACTACATTGATACCTGCGGCACGGGCCTGGCGGACCAGGTGGTAACCAGGATCGGAAATCAGGGGCGTGCCCGCGTCGGAAATCAGCGCGACGTCATCACCCGCCAAAAGACGTGTGATAAAGCGGCTACCCTCTTCACGTTCGTTGTGTTCGTGGCAGGCCGCTAATGGCGTGCTGATACCAAAATGCTGCATCAACCGTTGGGAGTGCCGCGTGTCTTCTGCCGCGATCAATTTCACCTCGCGCAACACTTTCAGCGCCCGGGCACTGATGTCGTCCAGGTTGCCAATGGGCGTCGCCACCACAAAAAGCGAGCCAGCAGTGGAATTCAAAGGACCTGGAGCAGTCAAAGCGCACACCTCGATGGTTGGCAAAAGCCACATTGTAGCGCGTAGACGCCTTGAAAATATGCCATCACGGCCGATGCCGTTTCAGCCACCATTAGCTAAACACAACATTTGCACGACCTAAATCCACGGTTTAACGCCATGAACATCGCGCCTGGGCCAGTGCTTGGGTACACTTCCACGCTAATTTGATCGGTATCAGGAACACTTACATGATCGCTTGCCTGCGGCTGCTCTCCGCCCTCTGCCTCGCTGCCTTGCTGGCTGCTTGCGCCAGTTCGCCCTCCTCCAGTCTTGGCGAACTGCCACGCACGCCCGATGCCAGTATCGAGCAACTGCTCGAACAGGCGACGAACGCCAAGACGCCAGAAAAAGCCGCGTTGCTGCGCCTGAGCGCGGCGGACCTGGCTTACCAGCAGAACAACCCCGGCCGCTCCTCGCAGATCCTTGCGCAAGTGCCCCTGGACGCCCTGAAGCCAGCCGCGCAAGTATTTGCCAGCACCCTGGCCGCAGAACTGGCCATGGGGCGCAACCAGCCCAAGGCGGCCTTGGCAGCGCTGAACCACCCCAGCCTGCAAAGCCTGAAGGAGTTGCCGACCGACCAGCAGATCCGCACCGGTACCGTACATGCACGTGCCTATGAAGCCGATGGGCAGACCCTCGCCGCCGCTCGCGAGCGGGTGTCCATGGCGCCCCTGCTGACGGGTGAGGCTGCCAACAGCAACCACGAGGCCATCTGGGTATTGATTGCCGCGCTGCCAGCCGAACAGCTGCAAGCCACTGGCAACCCGACACTCGATGGCTGGATCACCCTGGCCCAGGCGGTCAAGGGCGCCGGTACGCTGGAGCAACAACAAGCCGCCATCGACACCTGGCGCGCACAGAACCCGGGCCACCCGGCTGCAGTGCAACTGCCAGCGCCGCTGACCAAGCTCAAGGAACTGGCCAGCCAGCCCCTGAACAAGATCGCCCTGCTGCTGCCGCAGGAAGGGCCGCTGGCGGCTGTGGGCAAAGCGCTGCGCGAAGGCTTCATGGCGGCTCACTACCAGGCTGAGCAAGCCGGGCAGAAGCCACCGGTCATCGAGTTCTATGACAGCTCGCGCCTGGGCTCCCTCGACGACTTCTACGCCACGGCCCAGGCCGCCGGCGTGCAACTGGTCGTCGGCCCGCTGGAAAAACCGCTGGTCAAGCAACTCAGCGCGCGCCCGCAGCTGCCGATCACCACCCTAGCCCTGAACTACAGCGAGACCGATCAAGGCCCGGCGCAGTTGTTCCAGTTCGGCCTGGCCGCTGAAGACGAAGCCCGCGAAGTGTCGCGCCGTGCACGTGCCGACGGCCTGCACCGTGCCGCCGCCATGGTGCCCCGTGGCGAATGGGGCGAGCGCGTCTACAAAGCGTTCCGCCAGGATTGGGAAGCCAATGGCGGCACTGTCATGGGCGTTGAATATGTCGATCAGCCTGTTGCCCTGGCCCAGCAGATCGCCGATCTGTTCCAACTGCGCAAGAGCGAAGGCCGCGCCAAGAGCCTGCAAAGCACAGTAGGCACCGACGTAGCCGCCCAACCTTCGCGTCGCCAGGACATCGAGTTCATCTTCCTGGCTGTCACGCCACAACTGGCCCAGCAGATCAAGCCGACCCTGAACTTCCAATACGCCGGCGATGTGCCGGTGTACGCAACCTCCCACGTGTTCAGTGCCAGCGGTGACCGTAACCAGTACCTGGACATGACCAACGTGATGTTCTGCGAAACCCCTTGGTTGCTCAACACCACCGACCCACTGCGCAACCAGGTTGCGGCGCAATGGCCGCAAGCCAATGGCAGCCTGGGCCGCCTCTACGCAATGGGCGTCGATGCCTACCGCCTGGCACCACGCCTGGGCCAGCTCAAGGCACTGCCTGACACCCGTGTCGACGGCCTCTCGGGCAACCTGGGCATCAGCGCCAACCAGCGCGTGGACCGCCAGATGCCGTGGGCGAAGTTCGTCGGCGGCGAAATACAGCGCCTGCCCGATACCCCACGCTGATGCCCCAGCGGTCCAGCGCACAAAGCGGCAAGGATGCCGAACTGCATGCGCTCGATTACCTGCAACAACAGGGTCTGCGCCTTCTGGCGCAGAACTGGTTATGTAAACGCGGCGAGCTTGATCTGGTCATGCTTGACGGCGATACAGTAGTATTCGTCGAAGTCCGCTACAGAAAACACGCACAATGGGGTGGCGCGCTCGCCAGTATCGACGAGCGCAAGCGTCAAAAGCTGATACTCGCTGCGCAGTTTTTCCTGCAAAAAGAGCATCACTGGGCTGACCGCCCCTGCCGTTTCGATGTGGTTGCCATGGAAAGCACCCCGTCAGGCACAGCTGATCTGACCTGGCTTAAAAATGCCTTCGACAGCTGATTCGCCGGGCACCCTCACCACTCACTTTTGCTCTTTGCATTGCGGGCTGCACATTACCTGTGCCAAACAGCCGCGCTACTTAAGGTCACACAGATGGACATGCAATCCCGAATTCGCCAGCTTTTCCAGGCCAGCATCGACACCAAGCAACAGGCGATGGACGCACTTGCACCGCACATCGAGCAAGCCAGTCAGGTCATGGTCAATGCCTTGCTCAACGAAGGCAAAATGCTTTCGTGCGGCAACGGTGGTTCGGCCGGCGATGCCCAGCATTTTTCCTCCGAGCTGCTCAACCGTTTCGAACGCGAGCGCCCGAGCCTGCCGGCCATTGCATTGACCACCGACTCGTCGACGATCACTTCGATCGCCAACGACTACAGCTACAACGAAATCTTCTCCAAGCAGATCCGCGCCCTAGGCCAGCCGGGCGATGTATTGCTGGCGATTTCCACCAGCGGCAACTCGGCGAATATTATTCAAGCGATCCAGGCCGCACATGATCGCGAAATGATTGTCGTAGCCTTGACCGGTCGCGACGGCGGCGGCATGGCTTCGCTGCTGCTGCCCGAGGACGTGGAGATTCGCGTCCCGGCCAATGTCACTGCACGTATCCAAGAAGTTCATCTGCTGGCGATCCACTGCCTGTGCGATCTGATCGACAGCCAACTGTTCGGGAGTGAAGAATGACCGTTAATCGCCTCAGTCTTTTGGCCATTACGCTGTGCGTCGCCATCAGCGGCTGCAGCTCGGCTATCACCGCTACACGGGACACCCCTATTCAGGACGACCGGGGCACACGCACCTTCGGCAGCACCATTGATGATTCGCTGATCGAAACCAAGGTCAAGGTCAACGTCGCCAAGGCTGCTACCGACCTGGGCAACGGTGCCTCGCGCATCGTGGTGACCAGCTTCAACGGCGTGGTCCTGCTGGCAGGCCAAACACCCCGCGCCGATCTCAAGGCCCAGGCCGAGCAAGCCGCTGCCGGCGTGCAACGCGTCAAGAAGGTCCACAACGAACTACAAGTCATGGACCCGATCACTCTGCTGGCCATCAGCAACGATGCCTTGCTGACCACCAAGATCAAGGCCCAGATGCTGACCGACAGTGCAGTGCCAGGCTCGCGAATCAAGATCGTCACCGATAACGGCATCGTCTACATGATGGGCCTGCTGACCCAGGCAGAAGCCACCCGCGCCGCCAACCTGGTGCAAGGTGTGTCGGGCGTACAGAAGATCGTCAAGGTATTCGAATACATCGACTGATGTAGATCGAAGCTGCCTGATCGTTCCCACGCTCTGCGTGGGAACGCATCCCGTGACGCTCCGCGTCACCGCACAAGCCTCGACTTTTGCGCCATCAGTGGGACGCGGAGCGTCCGAGCGGGCATTCCCACGCAGAGCGTGGGAACGATCAAAAAAGGGCGCCGTGCATTGACTGCACGGCGCCCTTTTTAGTGCCCAGGGTTTACTGGTATTGCTGGTACGGATTGCCCTGAAACTGGTTGTTCTGCTGTGGCGCCTGCTGCTGACCAGGCTGGCCGTATTGCTGGCCAGGGATCGGGCCGAGGTTGACTTCGACGCGACGGTTCTGCGCACGGCCATTCACGTCGGCGTTGCTGGCAATCGGGTTATCCGGGCCGGCACCGCGTGCGCTCAGGTTGGCACCATTAACGCCTTGGGAGGTCAGGTAGTTGGCCACGCTCTGCGCACGGCGCTGGGACAGGTCCATATTCAGTTGGCGGCTACCGGTGCTGTCGGTGTAGCCAACGATCTGGATGGTGTTCTGGTTGAACTGCTTGAGAGAGTTGGCCAGGTTGTTCAGCGGCTGGTAGAAGCTGCTGGAGATCGCGTCCGAGTTGGTGGCGAAGGTAATGTTGCCCGGCATGATCAGCTTGATCTGGTCACCCTGGCGCTGCACCTCGACCCCGGTGTTCGCCATGCTTTCACGCAGTTTTTTCTCTTGCTGGTCGGCGTAGTAGCCATAGCCCGCCGCACCGGCACCCGCAACGACTGCGCCAATCAGCGCGCCCTTGCCACGGTTGTTATGGTCGATGGCCGCACCGGCCAATGCACCAGCCAGCGCACCTAGGCCGCCGTACTTGGCGGTTTTGCTCATGCCGCTTTCGGAACCATTGCTGGCCTGTCCCTGGCTGCCGTCATAAGGGTTAGGTGAGGCGCAGCCAGACAACAGGGCTACGGCGGTAGCGACAACAAGCAGACGACGCGGAGTGAACATGAAGGAAGCTCCTACTTTTGCATTCTGTGATGCAGAGGACATTGGCAATGGACCTGTGCCGAGTTTGGAACGCGACAAGCGGCAAAAATTCCGTGGAGGGGTGCGTAAAGCATAGCTGTCTTTGGCTCGGGCCTGTGTCTGTGTGTCTGTACCGGCTTGTATCAGAGCCGACAACCCATCACGCCATCACGCACGCACGAAAGGATTCTCCCGCATCTCATCGCCCAGCAACGTATCCGGCCCATGCCCAGTGACCACCGTCGCGCCCTCGTCCAGCGTATACAAGCGCTGCTTGATCGACCGCACGATCGTCGCCTGGTCGCCGCCCCATAAGTCCGTGCGCCCTACGCCGCGACGAAACAAGGTATCGCCGGCGATCAACAGCTTGGCGTCGGCGAACCAGAAACTCATCGAGCCCGGCGTATGCCCTGGGGTGTGCAAGGCTACGCCACAGCCGCAGGCCAGTTCTTCGTCATGCTCCAGCCAGCGATCCAGCGACGGCACCGGGACGTAGGGCACGCGAAACATCTGGCATTGCATTTCCAGGTTGTCCCATAAAAATTGATCATCTTTGTGCAAATGCAGCGTGGCGCCGGTCTTTTCTTTCAATTGGCCGGAGGCGAGGAAATGATCGAGGTGAGCATGGGTGTGGATAATGCTCACCACCTGCAGGCCCAGCGCATCAAGGCGCGCCAGGATCAACTCGTGATTGCCACCGGGGTCGACCACGATGGCTTTTTTAGTGATCGGGTCGCCAATGATGGTGCAGTTGCACTGCAACGGGCCGACGGGAAAGGTTTCGCGAATCAACGGTTGTTTTTCAATAGTCATGGGTGTCCTGCAAGCTCTCTGGCGCGTTCCAAGTGCAGTATGGTGTAGCTTGGCCCTGCTCTGGAAGGAGTCGATTACGCGGTCCATCCGCTGCTAAGCTACGCAAGCGCCATTGAAATCCCCTGCTGCAGTCAGTCGCATTTGGAGCAACACCCATGGCGAATCAACAGATCATCTGCGAACACTGCGACTGCGTGTACGAGAAAGTCACGCTCGCCAAACATCAAAAAGCCCTGTGTGTGCGTTGTTCTGGCGTGCTGCAGCGCTATAACGGCCTGTCGGTGCAGCAACGCCTCGCCCTGACGGTGACCGCCGCAGTGCTGTGGACCTTTGCGAACTTTTATCCGGTGATGAGCATCAGCCTGCAGGGCTTGAAAAACAGCGCGACGCTCTGGGATTCAGTCGTTGCATTGAGCCTGGGGCCGATTACGTTCATTGCTTTGGTCGCGGCGATTTCCATCATTATCGCGCCGGTGTTTCAGCTGCTGTTGCTGATCTGGGTGCTGAGTTTCGCGTTGGCCGGCAAGCGCTCGCCGGCATTCAAGCTGTGCATGCGCTGGCTCGAAGCACTCCGGCCCTGGAGCATGCTGGAGGTGTGCCTGCTGGGCGCGATGGTCGCGGTCTTCAAGCTGGCCGGCATGCTGGATGTGATCCCTGGCACCGGCCTGTTCGCCTTGGCCGCCCTGAGCCTGTTGCTGATCCGCATTGCCGGGCGCGATGTACGCGACCTGTGGGACACCGTATGAATTCACCGCCCACCGCCCGCGAGCTGAACCTGTGCCTGTGCCATACCTGCGGCCAGCCCTGCGACATGCGCCGTGAGCCCACCGAGTGCGATCGCTGTGGCGCCGCACTGCATCGGCGCAAGGTGCAGTCCCTGACCCGAACCTGGGCCTACATGCTCACCGCCCTCGCCTTTTATGTCCCGGCCAACTTACTGCCGGTGATGAACACCACCATGCTCGGCTCGGGCGCAGACAGCACCATCATGAGTGGCGTGCTGGAGTTCTGGCAGCATGGCGCCTGGGACATTGCGCTGATCATTTTCATCGCCAGCATTGCCGTGCCGGGTATCAAGTTCCTGTCGCTGGGGCTGCTGCTGGTCACCGTGCAGCGTAATAGCCAGTGGGCGCGCAAGGAGCGTTCAAAGCTGTTTCGGTTTATCGAACTGATCGGCTACTGGTCGATGCTCGATGTCATCGTGGTTGCCCTGGTGGCCGCGCTGGTGAAGTTTCAAGCCCTGGGCACGATCGAACCGCGCCTGGGCATTCTGTTTTTTGGCCTGGTGGTCGTGTTTACGATGCTGGCGGCCATGAGTTTTGATCCCCGGCTAATCTGGGAAAATCCACATAACGAGGAGACCTCGGATGAGCTCATCCAAGGCTGACACCCCTGCGGGGCAACCCGTGATCAAGACGCGTCGTTTCAGTGTCTCGCTGGTCTGGATCGTGCCGATTGTCGCCGTACTGGTGGGGATCTCGCTGGTGATTCACAGCGTCATGCAACAAGGGCCGACCATCGTACTCAACTTCAAGACCGGCAGCGGGCTGGTTGCCAACAAAACCGAGGTCAAATACCGCAACGTGGTGATCGGCCAGGTAACCGCCGTGGCCCTGAGTGATGACCAGAAAAGCGTCAATGCCACCGTCGAACTGGTCAAACAGGCCGAAAGCTTCACCCGCGAAGATTCGAAATTCTGGGTGGTGCGCCCGCGCATCGGCGCAGGCGGCGTGTCGGGCATCGACACGTTGTTGTCCGGCGACTACATCGGCGCAGACATCGGCCAGTCCGAGACTCGCGCCAAACACTTCACCGGCTTGGAAAACCCGCCGCCCATCACCTACGGCGAGCCGGGCAAGCGCTTCACCCTGCACACCCAGGCCTTGGGCTCCCTGGATATCGGCTCCCCCGTCTATTACCGCAAGATTCCGGTGGGCCAGGTAGTGGCCTATGAGCTGGACAACGAGGGCAAGGGCGTGAATGTCGAAATCTTCGTGCACGCGCCCAATGATGTGTACATCACTGAGAACACGCGTTTCTGGAATGCCAGCGGCGTCGACTTGAGCGTCGGTGCCAATGGCTTCGCGCTGAAAACCGAATCCTTGTCCTCCATGCTGATGGGCGGGATCGCCTTCCAGGCGCCGCCCTACAACCCCAATGACAAACCGGCCGAAGAAAGTCGCAGCTTTGAATTGTTCGAAGACCAGCAAAGCGCCCTCGCCCCGCCCAACGGCAGGGGGCAATACATGGTCCTGCGCTTCGATCAGGCCCTGCGCGGGCTGAAAGTCGACGCACCGGTGGAGTTTCTCGGCGTCGAGTTCGGCAGGGTTGTGTCGATCAACCTGGATTTCGATGCGAAAAAGCGCACCTTTCCGGTCAATGTCGGCATCGTGATCTACCCGCAACTGCTCGGCGAGGCCCACACCAAGTTGCTCAAGGCCATGAACAACAACCCTGACGATGAGGCAGCCGGCGTGCGCCTGATCGGCACCTTCATCGAAAACGGCCTGCGCGCCCAGGCTCGCAGCGGTAACTTGCTGACCGGCCAGCTCTACATCGCCCTGGACTTCTACCCCAAGGCCGAGAAAGTCGCGTTCGACCCGAACCAGCGTCCGGTGGGCATCCCCACCATCCCGGGCAACCTGGAACAGCTGCAAGAGAAGTTCGAAGGCATCGTCAACAAGATCAGCCAACTGCCTGTCGAGCGTATTGCCGGCAACCTCGACGCCAGCCTGGTCGAACTGCGCAAAGGCCTGGCGCAATTCAACGCCAAGACGCTGCCGGGTGTGCAGACGACCTTGGCCGACGTGAGCAAGACCCTGCAATCGGCCAGTTCAACCCTGGCAGAAGACTCGCCGCAGCGTGAACAACTGACCCAGACCCTCGACGAGTTGGGACGCATGTCGCGCTCCCTGCGCGAGCTTTCGGATTACCTGGGCCGGCATCCGGAGTCGCTGATTCGCGGCCGCCCCGATAACGCCGCACCGACGGACCTGCAAGGGCCACCCCGCAAATGACCATTGGAGCCGCCATGACATTGCCGTTGAAGATCACGTTACTGAGCGCCCTGCTGCTGCTCGGTGCCTGTCGCAGTGAACCCATCGCTTTTCATACACTGACCCCGGCGCACTTGAGCCCGAGTACGCGTGCAGAGGCCGGCGGTGTACGCATTGAGAGCATCAGCGTGCCGCCTCAGGTCGACCGTGCGCAGATCGTGATTCGCCAGGGCGACAGCGGCCTGGCGATTCTTGAAACCCAATGGTGGGCCGCCACCCTCGCCGATGAACTGAGGAGCGCCTTGGTGGATCAATTGGCCAACAGCAATGCCCGGCAAGCCGTAGCGTTACGCGTAGACGTGCAGCGGTTTGACTCGGTACCGGGGCAGTACGCATTGCTCGATGTGCGCTGGCGCCTGAGGCAAGTCAATGGCGATCGCCCGGCCTTGACCTGCCGCACCACCTTGCAATCACCTGCCGGGCCGAGCATCGACGAGTTGGTGGTGGCGCATCAGAACAACCTCAAGCGTTTCGCGGCGCTGATCAATCAGACCGTCGACACCTCACTCAAAGGTTGCCCGGCCACGCCATAAACCCAGGGCTCAGGCCAGCAAGCCCATAGCCTTGGCCCGCGCCACCGCCTGGGTACGACGCTCCACGCCGAGCTTGCTGTTGATATGGCTGGCGTGGGTCTTCACCGTGTGCAGGGAGATGAACAGCTGGTTGCTGATTTCCTGGTTTGAACAGCCTTGGGCAATCAGTTGCAGCACCGCCAGCTCTCGGGTACTGAGGGTTTCCTGTTGAGGTATGGCTTCAACTGCGCTGGCTTGGGGCAGCAACGCCAGCAAGCTCTGATTGAGCAGCCCATGGGAATCCTTGCCCAACTGATCGCGCATCCACTGCGGATAACCCTCCAACAACCGTTGAAACGGCTGCAACGCACCGCCCGAACCGGCTTCCAGGGCACGGGCGAATACCGGCCGGGCCTTGGCTTCCAGGCCATTATCCAGAAGTAACTGCACCTGCTGGACCAGCGCCATCAGGGCAATCATCTGGCGCCCACTGTCATGGGCCTGTTGGGCCAACGCTTCCAGGCGTTGCAGCGCGCTGTCGGGCTGATGGCGCGTGGCATCGAGCGCAGCTTGTTGCAGCTCGATATGTTGCGGCAGGTGCGGATGAAACTCGGGGGCCGCCGCGGCGTGCTCGCCGTTGTAGGTCTGCCCCAGGCGGGCCAGCCAGGCGTCGGCCAGGTCAGTGCGCCCCTGGGCCAGCCACAACTCGCATTTGATCAGGGTGATCATCGCCAGGTAATAGATCGGCGGCACATCCCAGATGTGCATCAAGCGCTCGGCCTCGGCCAGTTCGGCAAAAGCATTGGCAAACTCCCTACGCCGCCCTTCGAAGCTGGCGATGACGCAGTGCCCGATCAGCACGCTGATATCGCGGCAGGCACGGGCCTCGGCCAGGCCGGCGCGCAAACGCGCCAGGCCGGCCTCGGGCTGGTAACGCACCAGCAGCAGGTAGCCTTCGTACAGCGACAGGCGCGCGCGCACGGCATATAGGCGTTGGGAGGCGAGCCCATGCAAGCGCTCCAGGCCCTGACGGACTTCATCCAGGGAACGCAGGATCTCCCCCCGCGCCTGCAGTACCCGGGCCCGGTCGTAATGGGCCAAGGCTTCAAACAAGGGGTTACCGACGCGCTGCGCCAGTTCCAACGATTCGCGGTTCAGGCCACGGGCGCGCCACAGGTCGGCATCGACGATCGCCAGGTTGGACAGGGTCGAAAGGCACATCAGGCGCTGGCCGTAACGCTTTTGCGGCAGGCTTTCCAACGCCTCTTGGCAATAGCGCTGGGTCAGCTCACGGTCCCCACGCCCACGGGCAATAATCCCGCTCAGCGCCAACCACTGGGCCAACATGGATTTTTGCGCGGTGGCCGACGGGGCAGGCAGGAAGCGGCTGAGGTAACTGGACAGCTCCTGTGCCGCATCCAATTGGCACGCCAGCCCCAACGCCCAGCTATACAGAACGATCAAACGTGGCGTGCTGATCAGCAGGCTGTCGGGCAAATCCATCTTCCAACGCAACAGCATGCCCACATTCTGCTCTGCCAGCAGTTGCTCTTCGGACAGGTTCTGCACCAGGTTCGCCGCCACATCCAGATGCCCGGCCCGCAGCGCCTGCTCCACCGCCTCGTCGATCAAGCCCTGGGCGTTAAACCAGCGACAGGCGCGCAAGTGCAAACTGGCCGGCGGCAAGGTGGCGCTTTTCTCGCGGCGGGTGCGCAGCAGGTCGGAGAACAAGTGGTGGTAGCGGTACCAATGGCCTTGCTCATCCAACGGCACTAGGAACACTTGATGAGCCTGCAAATAGCGCAGGATTTCTGCGCTGTCATGGGCCTCGCGGACGGCGTCGCATAGTTCGCTGCAAAAGCGCTCCTGAGGTGCGGTGTCGTACAGGAACGCTTGTACCTCCGCAGGCAGGCAGTCGATGACTTCTTCGAGCAGGTAATCGCGAATCAGACCCTCGCCACCGTGCAGGCTTTGCGGCAAGGCGCTCTCACTGCCGGCTTCGGAGGCCGCCAACAGCCAAAAGCGCAGACCGGCGACCCAGCCCTCGCTACGGCGGATCAGGTTTTCCAACGCCTCGCCGCGCAATGCATTGCCGTGTCCATCCAGCACCGCCAGGGACTCGTCATGGGTCAGGCGCAGGTCTTGCTCATGCAGTTCCAACAGGTGCCGCGACAGGCGCAGGCGTGCCAGGTGCCAGTCCGGACGCTGCCGGCTGGTGACCAGCACCACCAGGCCATCAGGCAAATGATTGAGAAAAAACTGCAGGCAGCGATCCAGCACCGGGCCTTGGGCCAGGTGATAGTCATCCAGCACCAGCAATAACGGCGAACGTGCAGACAGGTGCACTGCCAGTTCGTCGAGCAGGCCATCGAGCCATTCTTCGAAGGCAAAGGGTTGGTGACGCTGGCGCATTTTCAGCAACCCCAGGGATTGGGCGCCGAGTTGCGGGAAATACTGTTGCAAGCCGTCGAGCAGCCGCTCCAGGAAACGGCCGGGGTCGCTGTCCCGAGGGCTCAGGCCCAACCACAGGCTTTGCCACTGGGCAGGCAAGCCCTGGCAGAACTCCACCGCCAACGAACTCTTGCCAAACCCTGCGGGCGCGCTGACCAGCAACAGTCGCCCATCAAGGCCCGCATTCAGCCGTTCGCACAGGCGCGGGCGCAGCACGTAGCCGTCAGGCAGCGGGGGCCGGTAGAAGCGGCCTTCCAGGGTCGGCATCACCACACTGGCAGGCCCATGGGTTCGGGACAGATCAGTCATCGCCGGGCTCTTGTGGAAGGCTGTTGTCGGCATTGCAGATGTCCGCAGACTAGCGGTAAAAGCGGCGGGATTGTAGATCTTTGCAACAAATGGCTGAAAAAGAACTGCGACAAGAAATATCCCGTCCAGCCTCCTGGAAAGAAGTAGGAGCGAGCTTGCTCGCGAAGCGCTCAAAAACAACGCGCCCATCCAGGAATGATCGTTCCCACGCTCTGCGTAGGAATACAGGCTTCGACGCTGCGCGTCGACTTTTGAGGCGTGACGCAGAGCGTCACGGGAAGCGCTCCCACGCAGAGCGTGGGAGCGATCAGTTAGCGAACGCCGTCCTGGCGCAGGGCCGCTGGGGTGAAGTCGCTGGTGCTGGCGGTGAAGCCGAAGTCATAGGCCTGCTTCTCTTCGTTCTTCATGCCCAGGGCCAGGTAGCGGCCGGACTGCAGGTCGTAGAGGGTTTCCAGGGCGTACCACGGCACTTGCTTGTCGTAGTAGTTCTCGGCATGTGCTTCGGCAACGCGCCACAGTTGGCCGCGACCGTCGTAGTGGTCGATCACCGCTGCTTGCCAGGTGTCTTCGTCGATGTAGAAGTCACGCTTGGCGTAGATGTGGCGCTGGCCTTCCTTCAAGGTGGCGACCACGTGCCAGACCCGGCGCAGCTCGTAGCGAGCCAGGTCCTGGTTGATGTGGCCAGCCTTGATGATGTCGGCGTACTTGAACTTGGGATCGTCGACCTTGTAGCTGTTGGAGGCGATGTACATCTCTTTCTTGCCTTCCAGCTTCCAGTCGTAGCGGTCCGGCGCACCGTTGTACATGTCGAGGTTATCGGAGGTGCGCAGGCCATCGGCGGCAGTACCCGGCCCGTCATAGGACACTTGCGGCGCCCGACGCACACGGCGCTGCCCGGCGTTGTAGACCCAGGCCGAACGCGGCTCTTTGACCTGGTCCAGGGTTTCGTGCACCAGCAGTACACCACCGGCCAGGCGCGCTGGCGCAGTCACTTGCTGCTTGAAGTAGAACAGCACGTTGCCTGGGTTTTTCGGATCGAAGTCCTTCATCTTGTCGCGAAACACGAACTGGTCGCGGAAGTACACCAGGCTATAGGAACCGTTGGTTTGCGGGGTGGCCTGGGTAACCAGGCGGGTCACGCTGCCGCCGCGATAACGGGTGATGTGGTTCCAGATCACTTCAACGCCGCTCTTGGGAATCGGGAACGGGACGGCGGTTTCGAAGTTTTCCAGGCCGTTGCCGCCGGACACCAGGTTGGTGGTGGTGGCGTTTTTCTTGATCGAGGCAAACACCTCGGCCGGCACGGTGGCGCCGCGATGGGTCGGGTACACCGGCATCTTGAAGCTGTCCGGGTAACGCTTGAACATCGCGTATTGCCCGGGGGCCAGCTTGTCTTTGTACTGCTCGACGTTCTGCGCAGTGATGGTGAACTGCGGTTGCTCGCTGGCATACGGGTTGGCGAGGAAACCACGGGCGTCCACCGCGCCGGCATTGGTCGGCAATGGCGACCATTTAGGAATGGTGCCGGCCGCGTTACCCGCCATCTCGGCGCCCATCGGGGTCAGGGTCGTGCCGAGCTTGGCGGCTTCATCTGCCGAGACTGCCGCCATGACGTTACTCGCCAGGATCGACAGCCCAAGCACACCCACGTGCAACAGACTTTTTGTTATTTTCATGCTCTGGTCTTCCTGAATACATGCCACTTGAAAAGAGTGTGCTTAGAAGTTGGCGCCGAAGCTCAAGGCGACAAAGTCGCGGTCATCCACGGTGCTGAACTTGCCACCAAAGAAGTTGGTGTACGCCAGGCTCGCGGTGTAGGTGTTCTGGTACTCGGCATCCAGGCCCAGGCTGACCGCCTTGCGACCTTCTTCAAAGTTGCCGCCAGGGCCTGGCGAGTAACCTTTGACGTCGTGGGACCAGGCCACGTTGGGCTTGAGGTTCACGCCTGCGAACACGTCCGGGTATTCCCAGATGGCACGGGCACGGTAGCCCCATGACGTTGCGGTGGTATAGCCGTCGTTATTGCAATTGGTGTTCAGGCCAGCAGCGTTGGGCAAGCCGGCGCCGTTGGCGGTGGAGTTGTTGAGGGCGTTGCAGAACCCACCTGGCAGCGTGCCTGGGCCGAACACCGGATCGCGGCCGTAACGAGCCTGGGATTTGCTTTCCAGGCCACCCACGTGGGTCACGCCGATTTCACCGACGGTGGTGAGGCGGCTGGCGCCCATGACCTGGTCGAAGAAGTGCGTGAAAGTAGTCTGGAACTGGGTGACTTCCTTGCGGTTGTAGCCGTGCAGGTCCTGGCCTGGCGTGCCCTTGAGCACGGACGCATTGCCAAAGCCGGGGATCGGCGTGACGCCGGCGAACAGAATGTCAGTGGTGCTCAACTGCACCGGCGCATTCGGACGGTAGCTCAACTCACCGCTCCAGGCGGTGCCGGTAGGCAAGGTGGTGGAGAAGCTCAGGCCGTAGAGGCGAATATCTTCCGGGTACTCGACGAAGTAGTTCGAGCTACCCGCCACGATCAACGGCCGCAAGGCCCCCAGTGGCCCCAGCGGACGCGTGTAGGCCGCCGATGGCGCGCCCTGCGCGCTGAAGATCGGCGCACGGCTGTGGTAGTTCATGAAGTAGGCGCCGAATTCGGTATCCAGCGGTTCGAAGTTGTAGCGCATAGCGACGCCGAACTGGCCGCTGTCGCGTGCATCACGGTCCGGACCACGACGCACCAGTACGCCTTCGCTGTTCACGTCCACACCCAAGGCACCCAGAGTCGGCAGGGCGGCAGCAGGAATGGTGGAACGCTTGTTCAGTACCCGCAGGTTGTTGCTGCAACCATCGGAGATCACGTCCGGCTGCGAGAAGAACGTGCCGCAGTTATCGGTCACGGTCTGGTCCCACTCCAGCTGGTAAAACGCCTCGGCCGACAGGTTGTCGGTGAGCGTCTGGGACACGTAGAACATGTTCACCGGGATCAAGCCTTCCTTGATCTCGGCCCCCGGACGACGAAATGCCGATACATCGATAGGGTTGATGGAGTTGATGCCGCCGCCGATGAAGGTACTTTCGCCCCAGCTCACGACCTGCTTACCAAAACGCACGGAACCCGGCGCATCGGCAATCGAGTAGTTGTGGTAGACGAATGCATCGAGAATCTGCCCGCCCGAAGACTTGGCGCCTTCCTTGCGGTTGTTGTCGCTGATGTCCTTGAACGGACGGCTTTCGTCCTTGAGTTCGAAGTCGTACCAGTACTTGCCCCGCACAAACACACCGGTGTCGCCGTACTTCAGTTCCAGGTCGTGGATGCCCTTGAAGATCTTCGAGAACGTTTCGCCGCGCTTGAAGTTCAGGTGGCCGTCATCGGAGGTCTGAGACAGACCCTTGCCGCCGTTGTTGGCACCGATCAGGTCACGATTGGGCTTGGCCGTGGACCAGCTCGCCCCCACGGAAAGCGACGAGTCAAAGCTCCCTTCGATTTCACCAATGTTGAAACTGACGCCGAATGCCGGCCCGGCGAGCGTAGAAGCGAGGCTGACGGCCAGGGGCAGTCTTGCCCGGCGCCAGAACTGGTTTACTGAGGTCATCGACGCTACTCCATGTGCATATTTTATTGTTATGGCAGTGAGCCCTTTCTTCAGATGTAACGGCCGGGATACAACGATTCCAATGCCGCATCGCCACCGAGCCTCCATGGCTCGAAGCGCAACATCCGCGAAAAACTCTGAAAGGGACTATAGCCAGAGGGGGGTAGTGCTTGATCCCTCTAAAGTGTGATTTGCATCACCAACCTGTCTGCCACAACCCTTTCGCCACGCCGACGAAGGTCGACGCGGGAAGGATGGCTGAAATTCGGCAAATCACAAGTAAAGGCTTGATATAGAGCATTGCCACGCCCGAACGGGCGCGGCGAGAGGGTTTAGAGCGTGGACAGGAACGTGCTGTTGTTGGCCTGCCATTCGATGATGTCGACACGGATACGTTTCTTGTCGAGCTTGCCGACACTGGTCTTGGGAATTTCAGTAACAACGGCGATCTGGCTCGGGATCGCCCACTTGCTCAAATGGCCCAGCTCGACAAAAGGCTTGAGGTGTTCCTTGAGCTCTCGCGCATCGATCACATGCCCTTCACGCACCACCAACAAGGCGAAGGGGCGCTCGCCCCATTGCGGATCGGCGATGCCTACCACCGCCACTTCCCGTACGGCGGGGTGACGGCTGACCAGATCTTCGAGGGCCAGGGAGGAGATCCATTCGCCGCCGGTCTTGATCACATCCTTGATGCGGTCACGAATATCAATCACGCCAAAGGCATCCAGCGTAGCCACATCACCGGTGTGCAACCAGCCACCGGACCATAGCTCGGCGCCCTTGTGCGGCTCGTTGTAGTAACCCTCGGTCAGCCACGGCGCGCGCAGCACCAGTTCGCCCTGGGTTTCGCCATCGGCGGGCAGGAAACGACCGTCGGTGTCCATGATTGCCGCTTCGACCAACGGCCCCGGCACACCGGCCTTGATGCGGTAGGTGGTGCGCTCATCTTGGCTGCCAGCCATCAACTCATCATTGAGGTGAGCGCAGGATACCAGCGGCCCGGTCTCGGACATGCCGTACGCGGCGGTTAGTTGAATGCCTCGGGCCTTGGCGGCTTCGTACAGCGAACGGTTCAGGGCGCTGCCGCCGATGACGATTTTCCAACCGCCGAAATCCACGTTCTGCGCAGCCTTGGCGTTGAGCACCATTTGCAGAATGGTCGGCACACAGTGGGAGAACGTCACCTTCTCCTTGCGCCACAGTTCCACCAGGTATTCCGGGTCGTAGCGGCCGGGGTACACCTGTTTCAGCCCGAGCATGGTCGCCACATACGGCAAGCCCCAGGCGTGTACGTGGAACATCGGCGTGATCGGCATGTACACGTCGTTGGTGCCCAGCAGCCGCACGCTGTCGACGCTGCCCATGATGGTCGCTACGCCAATGGTGTGCAGCACCAGTTGCCGATGGGTGAAGTACACGCCCTTGGGGTTGCCGGTGGTGCCGGTGGTGTAGAAGGTGGTGGCGACCGAGTTTTCGTCGAAGTCCTTGAAGTCATAGGTGGGGCTGGCGGCGGCCAGCAGGGTTTCGTACTCACCTACCAGGTTGGGCAGCTCGGCGGTGTGGGTGTCACCATCGGTAATCAATAAGGTCTTGTCGACGGTAGTGAGCTGCCCGGCAATCGCCTGGTAGAGCCCCACGAACTCACTGTTGACCAGCACAAAGCGGTCTTCGGCGTGGTTCATGGTGTACAGAATCTGTTCTGGCGACAGGCGCACGTTGATAGTGTGAATCACCGCGCCGATCATCGGGATGGCGAACATACACTCCAGGTAACGGTGGCTGTCCCAGTCCATCACCGCCACCGTGTCACCGGCCTTGACCCCGGCTTCGGTCAGCACATTGGCCAGGCGAGCGACGCGCTCGATCAGCGTCGGGTAGCTGTAGCGCAGCTTGTCGCGATAGATAATTTCCCGGGTTTTCTCGTAGCGAGTCCCGGACATCAACAGGCGTTTGATCAACAGCGGGTATTGGTACGCACCTTCGGCGGGCGGGATAACACGGGTCTGCAACATAAGAATCCCTTTAATGACTGCACGGTCTTGGCTTGAAGACCTGCACTGTAGAGCGCTTATGTTTCAGCCAAATCAGCCAAAGGAATGATTTGCAGGGGCCAGTAAATGCTAGCGTTACGCCATTACCGAGGACCTAATGAAACCCAATGTGGGAGCGGGCTTGCTCGGGAATGCGGAGTGTCAGCCGGTATATCTTTGACTGAAGCACCGCATTCGCGAGCAAGCCCGCACATCTGGATTGTGCTCACTTGAGAAAAATGATTATTTCATGCTGGTAAAGGCCAGTTTCACCCCGATGGCAATCAACACCGCGCCCATCGTCCGATCAAACCAATGACCCATCTTTGCAAACCCGGCGCGCACGCGCTGCTGGCTGAACAACATGGCCACCAGGCAAAACCACAACGCAGTCGCCACCGCCAGGTACACCCCATAACCGGCCTGCACTGCCAGCGGCGTGTGCGGGTTGATCACTACGGTGAACAGCGACAGAAAGAACAGCGTGGCCTTGGGGTTCAAGCCATTGGTCACAAAACCTGCGGTAAAAGCGCCGCGTGGGGTGCGCTCGCCCGCTTCACGGTGCAACTCGCCCTCGGCCGCAGGCTTGGCCGGCTGGGCGCGCAAGGCCTTGAAGCCAATGTAAAGCAGGTACGCGGCTGCGGCCCACTTCAACGCATTGAACAACACAATGGACTGGGACACGATCAAGCCGATACCCAGCAACGAGTAACCCACATGCAGGAAAATCGCCGAACCGACGCCCAAGGCCGTCCATGTGCCAGCACGGCGGCCGTGGGTCACGCTTTCACGCACCACCACGGCGAAATCCGGGCCGGGGCTCGCCACTGCCAACAAGTGAATCAAGGCTACGGTCAAAAACTCGGCGACGTACATGCTCACTCCATTAAGTAACTGATTATTTCATCTGATAGGCTCGGCAGATTACGCCTTCGAACCTCGTCGCAAAAGGTACAGTTGATCATGAACAATCGCCGCGCCGTCTTCCTCGACCACCCTTCGCTGGACTTGGGCGACCTCGACCTCAGCGGTTTGCATGACTGCTTCAGCCAGTTGCAGTTGTTTGAACAGACCACGCCAGAAAATGTGCGGGAGCGCTTGCAGGGCGCCCAAGTCGCCATCAGCAACAAAATCCCGCTCACAGCCCAAACCCTGGCGGCCTGCCCCGAGCTCAAGCTGATCCTGGTGTCGGCCACCGGCACCAACAATATCGACCTTGAAGCGGCCCGCGCCCAGGGGATTACCGTGAGCAACTGCCAGGGTTACGGCACGCCGTCGGTGGCGCAACATACGATCATGCTGTTGCTCAACCTCGCCACGCGCTTGAAGGATTACCAACAGGATGTGGCCGCTGGCAAATGGCAGCATGCCAAACAGTTTTGCCTGCTGGACCATCCGATCGTCGAACTGGAAGGCAAAACCCTCGGCCTGCTCGGCCATGGTGAATTGGGCAGTGCCGTGGCACGCCTGGCCGAAGCGTTCGGCATGCGCGTGATGCTCGGCGCGATACCTGGGCGCCCTGCCCGCGCCGACCGTGTGCCGCTGGACGAATTGCTGACCCAGGTCGATGCGCTGACCCTGCATTGCCCACTCAATGAACACACCCGCGACTTTATCGGCGCCCGTGAACTGGCCTTGCTCAAGCCCGGCGCATTTGTGGTCAATACTGCGCGCGGTGGTTTGATCAATGAACAGGCCCTGGCCGACGCGCTGCGAAGTGGTCACCTTGGCGGCGCGGCGACTGATGTGCTGAGTGTCGAGCCGCCAGTCAATGGCAACCCGCTGCTGGCGGGAGACATTCCACGCTTGATCGTCACGCCCCACAACGCCTGGGGCAGTCGCGAAGCACGGCAGCGTATCGTTGTCCAGCTCACGGAAAACGCCCAGGGCTTTTTCAACGGCGCCCCGCTGCGCGTCGTCAGTTGATAAACTGCGCCCCTTTTCAAGGAGCAGACTATGGATCCGCGCAGTGAAGTACTGCTTCGACAGGCCGAACTTTTTCAAGGCAACCTGCTGCTCGTAGGTTTGCCTGCCGACGATTTGCTTGGGCGCCTGCCCAATGCCCACGGCTGGTGCTGGCATGCCGGTGACCAGGCGGCGCTCGATGCGCGCTTCGCCGAACGCAGCCAGTTTGGCGTGACAGTGCCCGAGCGCGCCTTTGATGCGGCGGTGATTTTCCTGCCCAAGTCCAAAGACCTCACCGACTACCTGCTCAACGCCGTGGCCGCGCGCCTGCCTGGCGCCGAGCTGTTTCTGGTGGGCGAGAAAAAGGGGGGTATCGAAAGTGCCGCCAAGCAGATGGTTCCGTTCGGCAAACCGCGCAAGCTCGATAGCGCACGGCATTGCCAACTATGGCAGGTCACTGTCGCTAACGCGCCGCAAGCCGTGGAGCTTGAGAGCCTGGCGCAGGTCTTCGACGTACCCCTGGCCGAAGGTCCGCTGAAGGTGGTGAGCTTGCCAGGGGTGTTCAGCCATGGTCGCCTGGACCGCGGCACCGAGTTGTTGCTGGAGCACTTGGACAAGCTGCCCAGCGGCAACCTGCTCGATTTCGGTTGCGGCGCTGGCGTACTGGGGGCTGCGGTCAAACGCCGCTACCCGCATAACACCGTGACGATGCTGGATGTGGATGCCTTCGCCGCTGCCAGCAGTCGCCTGACGCTGGTAGCGAACGGCCTGGAAGCCGACGTGTTGACCGGCGACGGAATCGACGCGGCGCCCATGGGTTTGAACGCGATTTTGAGCAATCCGCCGTTCCATGTCGGCGTGCACACCGATTATTTCGCCACGGAGAACCTGCTGCGAAAAGCAGCGAAACACCTGGCAAAAGGTGGCGAACTTCGCCTGGTTGCCAATAGCTTCCTGAAGTACCAGCCATTGATCGAAGAGCATTTGGGCATCTGCGCAATCAAGGCCGAAGGCAATGGTTTTCGCATTTACCGCGCCAAGCGCCCCTGACGGACGTTTGAAAAAGAACGCTTGCCGAATGGGTTTTGCCTAGGCAGAATCCGCAGCGTCCTAGGGGAGTAGTCTCCCACGAGCCATGCTCGTCCGGCATACGTCAACATACTTGGTCAGCAGACCATGGCGTATGCGACCCAGGAGTCCGCACAGACGGACCGGGGTTTGACAAGACCTATGACACGCACACCTTACCCGGGGCGGGAAGGCTGTACGTGTCATAGCCGTGTCGACCCGCCCCTGGAAACTACCTGATGCTGGATTCACTACTCGTTCCTACCGCAATCGTTGCCTTGGCCGAAATCGGCGACAAGACGCAACTGCTCGCACTCATCCTTGCTGCTCGCTTTCGCAAGCCCTGGCCGATCATCGCCGGCATCGTTGCCGCGACCCTGGCCAACCATGCGGCGGCCGGTGCCGTGGGCGCCTGGTTCGGGAGTTTCTTCTCGGATGCGGTGCTGCACTGGATCCTCGCCGCGAGCTTCTGCGCCACGGCGCTGTGGACCCTGGTGCCGGACAAACTCGATGATGACGAAGCCAGTACCACCCGTAAGTTCGGGCCCTTCCTGACCACCTTGATTGCGTTCTTCCTCGCCGAAATCGGTGACAAAACCCAGATCGCCACGGTGATGCTGGCGGCGCAATACCCGGAACTGTGGCTGGTGATTATCGGTACCACCCTGGGCATGTTGATTGCCAACGTGCCGGTGGTGCTGGCGGGGAATTTTGCCGCGGAGAAACTGCCGCTGACCTTGATTCGTCGCTTGGCGGCTACGGCGTTCTTCGTGCTGGCGATTATTGCAGTGTACAAGGCCATGCAGAGCAGCGGCTGGATCTAAGGCAAACACGGAAGATGGTTTGCCCTGATGCCTGTAGGAGCAAGCTTGCTCGCGAAAAACTCACCGGCGCCGCGTTTATTCAGGCAACACGCGTTATCGTTGACGTTTTTCGCGAGCAAGCTCGCTCCTACACGGCGTCGATCAGGACTTCTTGGCCTGCTGGTAGAGCGGCATCACCTTCGGAATCGCCGCCTGCAAGGACGCGATGCGGCTGTCCGAAGCCGGGTGCGTGCTCATGAATTCCGGCGGTGCGCCTTCCGAAGCCTTGGCCATCTTGTTCCACAACGTGATGGCCGCGTTCGGGTTGTAGCCAGCGCGGGCGGCCAGCTCCAGGCCGATCAGGTCGGCTTCGTTTTCGTTGCTGCGGCTGTTGGGCAAGGTCATGCCGTAGTTGGCCACGGTATCGGCCAGTGCCAGGCTGTCCTGGCCGAGACCGAATATTGCCCCGGCGCCCTGCTTGGCCATCTGGATACCGTAGGCCTTGGACATGGCTTCGCGGCCGTGTTCACGCAGTGCGTGGGCGATTTCATGACCCATCACGGCAGCCAGCTCGTCATCGGTGAGCTTGAGGTTGTCGATCAAGCCGCTGTACACCAGGATCTTGCCGCCTGGCCCGCAGTTGGCGTTCATCTCATCGCTTTTGATCAGGTTCACGTCCCAGTTCCACTGGGCCGCATCCGCGCGGAAAGTCGGAGCCTGGGCGATCAGGCGCTTGGCAATTGCCTGCACGCGCTTGGCGTTGGCGCTGGTCTTGTCCAGCACCCCTTTGCTGCTGGCTTCACCCAGGGTCTGCTGATAAGACTGGGCATACATCTGGTCGACTTCCTGACTCGACAGCATGCTGAACATGTACTGCTTGCGCTCTACCCCAACGGCGCCGCCGCTGGTGGTATTGACCGACTGGCAACCCGCCAGCAGCATTGCTGCAACCAAACCACTTACCACCAATGACTTCTTCATGAACACGCTCCCTGAAAACATGGCGCGTATCGTAGGCGGTCATTTGTATCTGCGCCAGATACCCTGGACGTTTAACCGCTGAATTTAAGATACATCCGAACGCGGCTCGACGGACAAAGCTCATGCCGGGGTCAGGCACTCCGGCCCATTGAGCTTCGGATCGTTGACCATATTGGCCAGCACCCGCTCGCGCAGCACGGCAGGCTCAGCCGCCAGCAGGCCCTGCAGCACCTGCAGCGGAGTCTCGGGATCGAGCCAGGCGGCCTGCCCTGCCGCGTCCAGGATCAATGGTCGTCGCTGACTTTGCGCCGCCTGGGTAACCACCGCGGTGCTCAGCCACACCTGCTCCTGCACCGGATACGCTTCCCACACTGCGGCAAAGAACAACGTGGAGCCCTCCCCCGGCGTGAGCCAGTACGGGCGCTTGCGCTGGGTGCCGCGCCACTCATAAAAGCCATTGGCGGGCAGCAGGCAACGGCGCAAGCGGAAGGCTTCACGAAACATCGGTTGTTCGGCCAGGGTTTCTGCGCGGGCATGGGCCGGGGTGCGCGACAGGTCTGTCAACCAGGGCGGCGTAAGGCCCCAACGGGCACGCGCCAGGGTGAGTCGGCCCTCGCTCAGGCGCTGGATCAGCACCGAATCATTGGGTGAGATGTTCCACTGGGCCTGCTGGTCGGCGGGGAAGCCGGGCAAGGCAGCAAAGGCAGGGTTCCAGCGAAACAGGGCATAACGTCCACACATGGGGCAACACGACTCTTGGGGTAAACCGACCGACAGCCTAACAGACCAATACGTCGGGGAAGCTGTCGGGTTCGTCGCCGGGCAAGGGTTGGGCGCCGATATAGGCGGTGATCAGCTCGCGGGCGCAGGCGGCCTGGTCGTTATCGACCTCCAGCCCCAGCAAGCCGAATATCGGCAACTCGCCCGTGCCACCGAGCAAATGGCGTCCCACCAGGTGCGCCTCGATGCCTTCACTGGCAAGCATCTGCTGCAGCAACTCGCCCTCCATCAGGTTTTCCGGTTCGTAGATTCGCTGCATGGGCGTACCTTTTTATTCGTTCTCGCTGCGCATTATTCATTTTCGCTGCGGGTTTCAAGCATCCACTCTTCACCATCAACTTGCAGGTCGAACGTGATCGGCCGGCAACACACTTGGCAGTCTTCTATATAGGTCTGGTCCCCGCCAGACAAATCCACCGTCGTCTCGACCGCTTCGCCACAATAAGGACAATCGTACAGCGCAGTTTCGAGCATCGCAGTCTCCTAGGTGACTTGTGCGTATAATCGCCGGTCTATTTACAGGGCTATTCTTGGCCGGCCCCTTATTCGGACCGCACCCTGACATTTCCTTTTACTTACCCTAGCCGTTTCTAACAAGAGAGCATGATGGGCGAATTCGATACCATCCGACCTTACAACGACAGCGAAGTCCCGGCAGTGCTGGCGCGCCTGTTCAGTGACAAGGCCTTTCTGGACATCCTGACCCACTTCCGCTTCCCGCGCTTTGCAGGCGCCCTGGGCTGGCTGCTCAAGCCAATGATTGCGCGCAAACTGCGCCGCGAGTTCGCTGGCGTCACCACCGTGGCCACGCTGCAGGACAAGGTCGAGTACTACGTTGACCACACCATTGACCGGGCGACCGACGGCGTGACCTATACCGGCGTCGAGCAACTGAAATCCGGCACCGCCTACCTGTTCCTGGCCAACCACCGCGACATCGTGATGGACCCGGCCTTCGTCAACTACGCCGTGTACCACGCCGGCCTGCCGACGCCGCGCATCGCCATCGGCGACAACCTGCTGCAAAAGCCGTTTGTCAGCGACCTGATGCGCTTGAACAAGAGCTTCATCGTGCACCGTTCGATCACCGGGCGAAAGGAGAAGATGGCGGCTTACAACTTGCTGTCGGCCTACATCAACCATTCGATCCGCAACGACTGCCAGTCGATCTGGATTGCCCAGGCTGAAGGCCGGGCCAAGGATGGCGATGACCGTACCGAATCGGCGATCCTCAAGATGTTCCACGTCAGCCGCAAGGACGAGCCATTTGCCGAGGTCATCCAGTCGTTGAACCTGACGCCTGTGTCCATCAGCTACGAGTACGACCCCTGCGATGCCGCCAAGGCCCGCGAGCTGTATATCCGCGCCACCACCGGCACCTACACCAAGGCACCGGGAGAGGATGATGTGAGCATTGCCTTGGGCATTACCGGCTATAAAGGCCGAGTGCACGTGAACTTTGCGCCGCCGATCACCGAGCGTTTCGAAGACACCAAGCTGCTGGCCGCGGAAATGGACCGGCAGATCCTCGGTGGCTACCGCTTGTTTCCGGTGCACTACCTGGCGTACGCGCAGTGGAGTGATGCCGACCCGCAATTGCAGGTGCCCAAGGCGGCGGACGTGTTCCCGGCCGATGAGCTGGCCAAGGCGAAGGCGGAATGGGAGCGGCGCTTGAACGAGTGCCCGGCGGAGCACCGGCCTTATCTGGTGGTGCAGTATGCGACGCCGGTACGCAACCAATACCGAGTCAAGGCTGGCATCCCCCTGTAATAGTGAGCCCACAGGGGATATGTGGCAGGCGCTGACTCTGCGGGCAGTACATGGCCAGTGTGGGAGCTGGCTTGCCTGCGATAGCGTTGGTTCAGTTAAAGATTCAGTGGCTGATACACCGCCTTCGCGGGCAAGCCCGCTCCCACATTTGGTTTCGCAGTGGAATTATAAGCGGGTGCTGAGCCAGGAGATGGCCAGGGCCAAGCCAAGGCAGGCGAACCCGACGCGGTACGCCAGGCGATGCGCCCGTTCGGTGCGTGTATCCAGAAACAGCATCGGTTGGTCGATAGCGCGCTCTTCGCTGCGCAGGGCCAGGTCAGCTATCGCACGCTGTGCATGCAGACGGGTGATGAACAACACCCAGGCGCCCGAGCAGGCAACCAACAGGGCAACAATATTAATGAGCAGTGCGGGCAGCGCCATCGCAAACCTCGGTAAATCAGTCTTCGGGTATCAGTCCAGGTACACACCTGAACGACAGTCGCCTCCTGCGCATTTAATGCTCCTTCCCCATTGACGGCTAATGTATCCAGTAATTTACGCCGTCACCTGAACGTCACCTTAACAAGCCACTCTGTTGCCCTTCGACGCTTGAGGAGCTTGTCATGTTGCATGCGCAAAACCAGGATCGGCTGTATTTGATCGCCCAGAGCGAGGAACAGGAGGCGCTGATCGGCAGTCTCGCGTTCAACGTTCAGGACCGCCATTGGCTGGTGTATTGCGCCCTCGGCGGGCACCAGCATGCCGATCTGCCGGAGCTGGATCTGCTCACCGGTGTGAGCATGCTGGACTTTTATGTCGATACGGCCGCATGACAAAAACCACGGGCACAAAAAAACCGGGCTCAGCGATGAGCCCGGTTTTTTGTGAGCGGCTTATTGCGCGCTGAGCAGTTGACCGATGCTTGGGTCCTTGAACAGGCGGGTCAAGGCATCACTGAGCACGTCGCTGACCAGCTTGGTGTTGGTTTCCTGGTTGGGCGACATGCCGAACCGCTGGTTGAGCGAGGCTGCGTAGCGGCCACTGTAGCGGCGGGTACCGGCACTGACGTCAGACTTGAAGGTAGCGCCGATGGAAGCCTCGGTCACATACAGGCCGTCTTTGGGCGACTGGTATTTCAGCTCGGCCAGGGTCACGGTCAGTTGCGGCACGCCTGGCGAGTTGGTCGGCGTAAAGCCCAGCAAACGCACAGCGGCTTCAGCCTGGGCCTGCAACTTGGGCAGCACATCCTGGCCGTTCACCGAAATCAGTGCGGTCTCAGGATACAGGCCGCCACGCGAACCCAGGGTTGGCGACGGGCGACCGTCAACCACGCGTACCGAAACCGGCTGGCCGTGGCCTACCGCCGCCAACTGCGCGGTGACTTTAGGTTGCGGGCTGAGTTGTTGCGGGCTGTTGGCGCAGCCGACAAGGGTCAAACTGGTCACAGTGATCAAACCGAACAACAGGCGTTGCAACATACGCATTTCTCCAGGACTAGGTGCAGACAGGACGCCAGTATAACGGTGCACGCGCACCACTCACCAGCGATCCTGAACGGCGGCTGAAGCCCCTGCGCAAATTACAAATTCGCATAAATTCGTCACCCCAGTGTCATGCCACACTGGCAACCTTCAAGCATGTAACACACTAGGTACACAGCCATGCGCCTTCTCAAGACCCTGTTCATGTCCCACGCTCGTCATCGCCACTTTGCCCTGCTTGATGCCCACGGACATTGCCTGGCCTTCAAGCAGTGCAGCCTGCCGCCCGTCGGTGAAGGCTGGGTGGAAGTGACCGAGACTCACCTGGGCTGGATGCACCGCCCACTGCCGGCCAGCGCCCGGGTCAGCCCAAAGGTTTTTCGCCCACGACACCGGCAAGCGTTGGCCTCCTGACCAGGCCCCTAATAAAAGTCATAAAACACGCCCATTTCACTGACGTTCTTCGCTACAATCTCCCCCCGATTATAAGGACGTCTCCTGATCGGGCCTCGCAGCATCGTTAATGCCCAGGCATTAGCCCCAAAATCGCCCACAGAGAGCCGCCCACACAGATCGAGTGAAGCTGGCGTGCTTGCTGTTTCCTTTGCAAACCACCCCGTCTTTTATCGAATCTGCCAGAGCTGCCATTGCGCTCGGCCACTTGAGTTGTTTGCCCGTTTTGCCGCGTGTCGGCAGAGGTTTACGGGCCAGGTGCCAGGCTGGGGCAGCCCTTTTTTGAGGTTCACGTCTTCAAAAGAGCGTGAAAAAACGGGTTTTCACAACTTCACAAGAGTGTGGCGAGCAAATGAATAGTTTGGCGTTTGTACAAGCACCATCAGCGTCTGGGTCAGCCCAATTACACAGGATCGAGCCTTCCTCAAAAACCGGAGCTTGAGCCTGTCCGCTACGGATTGGTTGCACGAATCGCACGCTTTGACCATAAGTCGAATTGCCACAGGCGCCCATGAATGCGTTCATAGGCAGATTAGCCCGGCAGGAAGCGTGTGCTGAAGTTGCAAAGAATTGCGAATCGGACATGGCGATCCTGGCCATGGGTAACCTGGGGCAACACGTGAACCGCCCCATCACTCCTGGCAGCCATGCCGTCAATTTGGTGCTGCAGATTTTGGAGACGCGTTAAATGGCGCATAACGAAGCAGTCGACGTAGTACTGGTAGGGGCCGGCATCATGAGTGCCACCCTGGCCGTACTGCTCAAAGAGCTCGACCCCGGCCTCACGCTGGAAGTCGTTGAGCTGATGGATTCGGGTGCCGCGGAGAGTTCCAACCCGTGGAACAACGCCGGTACCGGCCACGCCGGGCTGTGTGAGCTGAACTACACGCCGCAGGCCGCCGATGGCTCCATCGACATCAAGAAAGCCGTGCACATCAACACCCAGTTCGAGGTGTCGAAGCAGTTCTGGGCTTACCTGACCAAGAAGGGCACCTTTGGCTCGTCCAGGTCGTTCATCAGCCCGGTGCCCCACCTGAGCTTCGTGCAGGGCGACAAAGGCGTGTCCTTCCTCAAGAAGCGCTTTGAGACCCTCAGCCAGCACCACGCGTTTTCGGACATGCACTACACCGAAGACCGCAGCGAAATGGCCGAGTGGATGCCGCTGATGATGCCGGGCCGCCCGCTCGATGAAAAAATCGCCGCCACCCGTGTGATGAACGGCACAGACGTCAACTTTGGCGCCCTGACCAATCAGTTGCTCAGCCACCTGACCAGCTCGCCGGACGCCCAGGTCAAGTACTGCAAACGCGTGACCGGCCTCAAGCGCAACGGCGCGGGCTGGACCGTGAGTATCAAGGACGTGAACAGCGGTAACAGCCGCGACGTCGATGCCAAGTTCGTATTCCTCGGCGCTGGCGGTGCGGCGCTGCCGTTGCTGCAGGCCTCGGGCATCGAAGAGAGCAAAGGCTTCGGCGGCTTCCCGGTGAGCGGCCAGTGGCTGCGTTGCGACAACCCGGAAGTGGTCAAGCAGCACCAGGCCAAGGTCTACAGCCAGGCTGCCGTGGGCTCGCCGCCGATGTCCGTGCCGCACCTGGACACCCGCGTGGTGGATGGCAAGAAATCCCTGCTGTTCGGGCCATACGCCGGTTTCACCACCAAGTTCCTCAAACACGGCTCGTTCCTTGACCTGCCGATGTCGATTCGCGCCGGCAACATCGGCCCGATGCTGGCCGTGGCCCGCGACAACATGGACCTGACCAAGTACCTGGTCAGCGAAGTGCGCCAGTCCATGGAACAGCGCCTGGAATCCCTGCGTCGCTTCTACCCCGAGGCGAAAGCCGAAGACTGGCGCCTGGAAGTGGCCGGCCAGCGCGTGCAAATCATCAAGAAAGATCCGAAGAAAGGCGGCGTGCTGCAGTTCGGCACCGAACTGGTTGCTGCCAAGGACGGTTCGCTTGCGGCGCTGCTGGGCGCGTCTCCTGGTGCTTCGGTCACCGTCTCGATCATGCTGGAGCTGATCGAGCGCTGCTTCCCGCAGAAAGCCGCCGGTGAATGGGCCACCAAGCTGCACGAGATCTTCCCGGCGCGCGAGAAAGTGCTGGAGACGGACGCCGAGCTGTATCGCAAGATCAACACGCAGAACAACATCAGCCTGGAGCTGGTGGAACCTGTAGGAGCGAGCTCGCTCGCGAAAAACGTCAACGATAACGCGGCGCAAGTGGATTAAGGCGCCGCTCTCAGGTTCTTCGCGAGCAAGCTCGCTCCTACCGTTAAAAGCAAAACGCCCCGGACTCTAAAGCCGGGGCGTTTTTTTTGCTCGGACAATCAGCCGCGGGCGTTGTCGATCAGTTCGATGTACTCGGCGGCGTTGCGCTGGTCCTTGATCAGGTCGACGAAGGTCTGGCCATGCTCGTCCTTGCCGTCCAGGTCCAGGCCTGCTTCTTTGAAAAAGCCCAGGAAACGCTCGAAGTCGTCGATACGCAGGCCGCGATAGGCCTTGATCAGTTTGTGCAGGGACGGCGACGTCGCATCAACCGGCTCGAAGTCCAGGAACAACTTGATCTGGTCGTCACCGATTTCGTCGCCAATCACCTGTTTCTTATCTTTACGCATTACCGACTCCAGCCTGCAGACATTTACACGGGGTTTGAAGTCTACCTGCGCGACGCCGGCTTCGAAAGCGGCGAGAAACAAGCCCCCGCGGCCAGCTCGGCAAACGGCGTCTACCGATTACATCCCTTTAACGGCATAGATGCCATTGGCGTTACGCCAGTAGCCCTTGTAGTCCATGCCATACCCGAAGATATAACGGTCAACGCACGGCAATCCGACGAAATCGGCTTTGAGCTCAGGACGAGCCTTGCGGTCGTGGTCTTTGTCGATCAGTACGGCGGTGTGCACTTTGCGTGCGCCGGCATGTTTGCAGAAGTCGATGATCGCACCCAGGGTGTGACCCTCATCGAGAATGTCATCGATGATCAGCACATCACGGTCGATGAAAGACACTTCCGGCTTGGCCTTCCAGAACAAGTCGCCGCCGCTGGTTTCATTGCGATAGCGGGTGGCATGCAGGTAAGAGGCTTCCAATGGGAACTGCAGGTGAGTCAGCAATTTGCCGGCGAAGATCAGGCCACCGTTCATCACGCAGAAGACCACCGGGTTGGTGTCGGCCATTTCACGAGTAATGTGCGCGCCGACCTTGGCGATCGCTGCTTCGACTTGCGCTTCGGTGTACAGGCAGTCAGCCTCGTGCATGATTTGACGGATATGCTCGAGATCAGCAGACATGGCGCTCTCCAAGGGGGTGCTGTGGCAAGAAAAGCGGGCGAAGGTACGCTTCTCGTGCGCTCCAATCAAGCCTTTATGGACTAACGTACTTGATGTCTATAGGACAACACCCTCGGATAGATTAATCTAGGCCGGTTTTTTTGCCCGCCGCCGGAGCCTTTCCTATGCCCACTCGCGAGATCCGCCACCCGCTGATCCGACACAAACTCGGCCTTATGCGCCGTGCCGACATTAGCACGAAGAACTTCCGTGAGCTTGCTCAGGAAGTCGGAGCGTTGCTCACTTACGAAGCCACCAAGGATTTGCCCCTGGAAACCTACGAGATCCCCGGTTGGGCCGGTCCCGTACAAGTGGAGAAAATCGCCGGTAAGAAAATTACCGTGGTACCGATCCTGCGCGCCGGTATCGGCATGCTTGAAGGTGTACTCAGCCTGATCCCGGGTGCCAAGGTCAGCGCCGTGGGCGTAGCCCGCAATGAAGAAACACTGCAGGCCCACACCTACCTGGAAAAACTCGTCCCGGAAATCAACGAGCGCCTGGCCATGATCATCGACCCGATGCTCGCCACCGGCAGTTCCATGGTCGCCACCATCGACCTGCTGAAAAAAGCCGGTTGCCGGGACATCCGCGCCATGGTGCTGGTGGCCGCGCCCGAAGGCATCGCCGCCGTCGAGAAGGCCCATCCGGATGTACAGATCTACACCGCATCCATCGATGAGCGCCTGAATGAACACGGCTACATCATTCCGGGCCTGGGCGATGCCGGTGACAAGATCTTCGGCACCAAGCAGAAGGACGCGTGAGCATGCAGGATGAATTCAACGACCCGCTTTGGCGCCAGATCCTGTCTGGCGCACAAATGCTCTTCGTAGCATTTGGCGCGTTGGTGTTGATGCCGCTGATCACAGGTCTTGATCCAAACGTCGCGCTGTTTACCGCAGGCCTGGGCACGTTGCTGTTCCAGGTGGTGACAGGGCGGCAGGTGCCGGTATTTTTGGCATCGAGCTTCGCGTTCATCACCCCGATCATTCTCGCCAAGGGCCAGTTCGGCCTGGCGGCGACCATGGGCGGCGTGATGGCGGCGGGTTTCGTTTATACGTTCCTGGGACTGGCCGTGAAGGTCAAGGGCACCGGTTTTATCGACCGGCTGCTGCCGCCCGTGGTGATTGGCCCAGTGATTATCTCGATCGGTCTGGCCATGGCGCCGATTGCCGCCAACATGGCCATGGGCAAGTCTGGCGACGGTGCCGAGCTGATCCACTATCAGACGGCGATGCTGATCTCGATGCCAGCGCTGCTTACCACTTTGATCGTGGCGGTGTTCGGCAAGGGGATTTTCCGCCTGGTGCCGATCATTTCCGGCGTGCTGGTGGGTTTTGCCATGTCGTTCTACTTTGGTGTGGTCGACACGGCGAAAATCGCCGCTGCGCCGTGGTTCGCCCTGCCCCACTTCACCGCGCCGGAGTTCAACTGGCAGGCCATCCTGTTTATCGTCCCGGTAGCACTGGCCCCGGCGATCGAGCATATCGGTGGTGTGATTGCGGTAGGCAGCGTGACCGGCCGCGATTACCTGAAAAAGCCTGGCCTGCATCGCACGCTGCTGGGTGACGGTATCGCCACCACGGCTGCCGGCATGTTTGGCGGCCCGCCAAACACCACCTACGCCGAAGTGACCGGCGCCGTGATGCTGACCAAGAACTACAACCCGAAAATCATGACCTGGGCGGCAGTGTTTGCCATCAGCCTGGCATTCATCGGCAAGTTCGGCGCACTGCTGCAGAGTATCCCGGTGCCGGTGATGGGCGGGATTCTGTGCCTGCTGTTCGGCTCGATTGCCGCGGTGGGGATGAACACGCTGATTCGCCACAAGATCGACCTGGGCGAGGCGCGCAACCTGGTGATTGTGTCGGTAACGCTGGTGTTCGGGATTGGCGGTGTGCTGGTCGGTACCGGCACCGGCCCGGATGATTTCGGCCTCAAGGGCATCGCCCTGTGTGCGGTGGTGGCGATTGGTTTGAATTTGTTGCTGCCGGGCAATGATGGCTGGAAGAACAAGAAGCCGGATGAGCCGCTGCTGTAACTGACTAAACGCAAATCAGTGTGGGAGCTGGCTTGCCTGCGATGACGGTGTATCAAACGACAGATAGGTCGACTGTTACACCGTCATCGCAGGCAAGCCAGCTCCCACATTTGATTTTCAGCGTCTGTCAGAGCTCGCCGAGCCCATCGATCAGCGCCTGGTTCTGCTCCGGTGTCCCGATGCTGATGCGCAGGAACTGAGCAATCCGCTCCTGCTTGAAGTGCCGCACGATCACCCCTTGCTCACGCAACTTGGCGGCCAGCCCTGCAGCGTCATGCCGCGGGCGACGCGCAAAGATGAAGTTCGCTGCCGACGGCAATACCTCAAACCCCTTGCCCTGCAATTGCGCGACGACCTGGTTGCGGCTGTCGATCACCCACTGGCAGGTCTTCTCGAAGTATTCACGGTCGTCAAACGCGGCCGCCGCGCCAACAATCGCCAACCGATCCAACGGGTAGGAGTTGAAGCTGTTCTTGACCCGCTCCAGCGCTTCGATCAGGTCTGGGTGACCCACGGCCAGGCCCACACGCAAACCGGCCAGTGAGCGTGATTTGGACAGGGTCTGTGTCACCAGCAGGTTCGGGTAACGGTCGACCAGGCTGATGGCAGTTTCGCCACCGAAGTCGATATAGGCTTCATCGACCACCACCACCGAATCCGGGCTGGCCTTGAGGATCTGCTCCACCGCGTCCAGCCCCAGTACGCACCCGGTGGGCGCGTTAGGGTTGGGGAAGATGATCCCGCCGTTGGGCCTGGCATAGTCAGTGGCCCGAATCTGGAACTGTTCGTCCAGTGGCACCGAGTCGAACGTGATGCCGTACAGGCCGCAGTACACCGGGTAGAAGCTGTAGCTGATGTCCGGGAACAGCAGCGGCAGATCGTGCTGGAACAGACCATGGAAGATGTGCGCCAAGACTTCGTCGGAACCGTTGCCGAGGAACACCTTGCCGGCATCGATCCCGTAATACCTGGCCACGGCCTGCTTGAGCAGGTCGCTGTTGGGGTCCGGGTACAGGCGCAAGTTGTCGTTCAACTCGGCCTGCATTGCCGCCAGCGCCTTGGGCGATGGGCCGTAGGGGTTTTCGTTGGTGTTGAGCTTGACCAGCTTGGTCAGCTTCGGTTGCTCACCGGGTACGTAAGGCACCAGGTCTTTGACGAAAGGGCTCCAGAATTTGCTCATGCCTTACTCTCCCTTGACGATGCGGTATTCAGCGCTGCGTGCGTGCGCGCTGAGGGATTCACCACGGGCCAGCACCGAGGCGGTCTTGCCCAGTTCGGAAGCGCCTTGTGGCGAGCAGAAGATAATCGACGAGCGCTTCTGGAAGTCGTACACCCCCAGCGGCGACGAGAAACGCGCAGTACCGGAGGTTGGCAACACGTGATTGGGGCCGGCGCAATAGTCACCCAGGGCTTCGCTGGTGTGACGGCCCATGAAGATCGCCCCAGCGTGACGGATCGATGGCAACCAGGCCTGTGGGTCCGCTACGGACAGCTCAAGGTGCTCCGGTGCGATGCGATTGGCCACTTCAATGGCCTGCTCCATGTCACTCACCAGAATCAGCGCACCACGGCCGTTGATCGACTTCTCGATGATCTCGGCACGCTCCATGGTCGGCAGCAGCTTATTGATGCTGGCGGCGACCTTGTCGAGGAACTCGGCATCGGGGCTGACCAGGATCGCCTGGGCGTCTTCATCGTGCTCCGCCTGGGAGAACAGGTCCATGGCGATCCAGTCCGGGTCGGTCTGGCCGTCACACACCACGAGGATTTCGGAAGGACCGGCAATCATGTCGATACCGACCTGGCCGAACACATGGCGTTTGGCGGTGGCGACGTAGATATTGCCGGGGCCGACCACTTTGTCGACCTTCGGCACGCTTTCGGTGCCATAGGCCAGCGCTGCAACGGCCTGGGCGCCACCGATGGTGAACACACGGTCCACACCGGCGATGCAGGCGGCAGCCAGCACCAGCTCGTTGATTTCGCCACGCGGGGTCGGCACCACCATGACCACTTCGGTCACACCTGCGACTTTGGCCGGGATCGCATTCATCAACACCGACGATGGATACGACGCCTTACCGCCCGGCACGTACAGACCGGCGCGGTCCAGCGGCGTGACCTTCTGGCCCAGCACAGTGCCGTCGGCCTCGGTGTAGCTCCAGGAGTCCTGCTTCTGCTTTTCGTGATAGCTGCGTACCCGCGCCGCAGCGACTTCGAGGGCTTCGCGCTGCGGTGCGGTGATGCGCGTCAGCGCCAGCTCCAGGCGTTCACGCGGCAGGATCAGGTCAGCCATGGACTGCACGTCCAAGCCGTCGAACTGGCGGGTGAAGTCCACCAGCGCTGCATCACCGCGCTCACGCACGGCCTTGATGATGTCGAGCACCCGCTGGTTGACCGAGTCGTCGGACACGCTTTCCCAGCTCAGCAGATGATCCAGATGATGGGCGAAATCCGGGTCGGCAGCGTTGAGTCGGGCAATTGCAGTGGACGTGGTCATAGCGAGGGCCTCAATAGAATTGGCAAAAACTCAGGCGCCCTAAACTAGCAGTCGTTTCCGCTTGGGCACCTGAGAATTCTGGCTATGAGGCGGATAGACGGGCGTAGCTCTTCAGCTACGCGGGGGAGTCAACCGCGGTGTCGAGACTCCACTGCCTTGCGCAGGGTGTCGATCAACGCCTGGATACGGGCGTGCTGCATCTTCATCGATGCTTTGTTGACGATCAGGCGGGAGCTGATGTCAGCGATAAAATCCTGGGGCTCCAAACCGTTGGCGCGCAGGGTGTTGCCGGTGTCGACCACGTCGATGATCTTGTCAGCCAGGCCGATCAGCGGTGCCAGCTCCATGGAGCCGTAGAGCTTGATGATATCGACCTGACGGCCCTGTTCGGCGTAATAGCGCTTGGCAACGTTGACGAACTTGGTGGCGACCCGCAGGCGGCCCTTGGGTTCGACATCACCGACGCGGCCGGCGGTCATCAGCTTGCACAGTGCGATGCGCAGGTCCAGGGGCTCGTACAGGCCCTGGCCGCCGTATTCCATCAGCACGTCCTTGCCGGCAACACCCAGGTCGGCGGCGCCATGTTCAACGTAGGTCGGCACGTCGGTAGCCCGCACGATCAGCAGGCGCACGTCGTCCTGGGTCGTGGGGATGATCAGCTTGCGGCTCTTGTCCGGATTCTCGGTCGGCACGATGCCCGCTTCAGCCAGAAGCGGCAACGTGTCGTCAAGGATGCGGCCCTTGGACAGTGCGATGGTCAACATGGGAAATGTCAGTCCTTCATCAGGCTATTGCTGTCCGGTCGCAAACGGCGCCAGACACAGATCGAGGCCATGACAGCCTCGATTTGAAACAAACCAGTCAACAACAAACTGTGGCGAGGGAGCTTGCTCCCGCTGAGACGCGAAGCGGCCCTCGAAGAGCGGGACTGCTACGCAGTCCAGCGGGAGCAAACTCCCTCGCCACAAACAGGGACTAGCCCGGTACGCGGCGAATCTTCGCGCCGAGCATCTGCAGTTTCTCTTCGATGCACTCGTAACCACGGTCTATGTGGTAGATGCGGTCGATCAGGGTGTCACCTTCGGCGCACAGTGCCGAGATTACCAGGCTGGCCGAGGCACGCAGGTCGGTTGCCATTACTGGCGCGCCCTTGAGCTTGTCGATCCCGGTGACGATGGCGGTGTTGCCTTCGACCTGGATCTTGGCGCCCATGCGGTGCAGTTCATACACGTGCATGAAGCGGTTTTCGAAGATGGTCTCGATCACGGCACCGGTGCCTTCGGCAATCGCGTTCAAGGAGATGAACTGCGCTTGCATGTCGGTCGGGAACGCCGGGTACGGAGCGGTACGCACGTTGACGGCTTTTGGCCGCTTGCCGTGCATGTTCAGCTCGATCCAGTCTTCGCCGGTGGTGATCTCTGCGCCGGCTTCCTTGAGTTTTTCCAGGACGGCTTCCAGGATGGTCGGATCGGTGTCCTTGACCTTCACACGGCCACCTGTCACGGCAGCGGCAACCAGGTAGGTACCGGTCTCGATGCGGTCAGGCATGACTTTGTAGGTGGCGGTGTGCAGACGCTCTACACCATCAATAGTGATGGTGTCGGTGCCAGCACCGGAAACCTTCGCGCCCATGGCGTTGAGGAAGTTGGCCAGGTCGACCACTTCCGGCTCGCGTGCGGCGTTCTGCAACACGCTGCGACCGTTGGCCAGGGCAGCGGCCATCATGATGTTCTCGGTACCGGTGACGCTGACGGTATCAAAGAAGAAGTTCGCGCCGCGCAGGCCGCCTTCCGGCGCCTTGGCCTTGATGTAGCCGCCTTCGACGTCGATGACTGCGCCCATGGCCTCAAGGCCACGGATGTGCAGGTCGACCGGACGCGAACCAATGGCGCAACCGCCAGGCAAGGCTACTTCGGCTTCGCCGAAACGGGCAACCATGGGGCCCAGCACCAGGATCGACGCACGCATGGTTTTCACCAGTTCGTACGGAGCGACTAGGGTCTTGATGGTGCGTGGGTCGATTTCGACGGCCAGCTTCTCGTCGATCACCGGCTCAATGCCCATGCGACCGAACAACTCGATCATGGTGGTGATGTCGTGCAGGTGCGGCAGGTTGGCCACAGTCACCGGGCCATCGCACAGCAGGGTCGCTGCCAGGATCGGCAAGGCGGAGTTTTTCGCACCGGAAATGCGAATCTCGCCATCAAGGCGGGCACCGCCGGTAATAATCAATTTATCCATAAGAATCTCGACGCCTTGGGGGCTCAGGTGCGCTCGGCCCAGGCCGCGCGGCTGAAAAATTTCATAGTGACCGCATGGATGCTGCCATCGGTGATCCATGGGTTCAAATGGGCATAGATCTGCTGCTGACGCTTGACCGGGCTCAATGCCGCCAGTTCATCGCTAATCACGTTCAGCTGGAAATTGCAGCCTTCGCCTTCGACTTCTACAGTCGTTTCAGGCAGCTTTCCTTCAAGGAAGCTCTTAACTTCTAGGGCCTGCATGCTCAACCTCTATCGGCGCCCAGTGCGCACGGGTCGCACATCATACAAAAAAGCCCCGCGCCTGCGAACCCCGCATAGCAGGACTCTGACGGGGGGCTTCTTTAATAATGTGTATCAGGGATGCGCCAGCAGCTCGGTCAAACCGGAAACTTCGGCAATTTCGCGCATGTCTTCTGGTAACGCACGGATGCTTACCGGCTTTTTCGCCGCCTCGGCATCACGCATGAAGCACAGCAACAACGACAGGCCGACGCTGCTGGACTTGGTCACCGCCGAGCAATCAAGCACCAGCTCTGGCGCCTTGCTGGCCTTGATCAGCGCCTGGCCCTGCTTGCGCAGGTCAGGCCCGGTGCGGTAATCCAGCACGCCGCTGAGGAACAGCTCGCCGGCGTCGCCGATACGAACAGCCGACTCGGTCATTGCGCAGGCTTCCCGGCAGCTTTATCGGTTTCTTCCTTGGCCTTGGCCACTTCACCGGCCCAACCATTGATGGTCTTGTCCAGATCGTTGCCATTGCGCTGCATCGCGTCGGCGAACTGATCACGGAACAGCTTGCCGATGTTGATACCGTTGATGATCACGTTACGCAGCTTCCACTCACCGTTGATCTTCGTCAGGGTGTAGGACACAGGGTACACGGCGCCATTGCTGCCGGAGACTTTCATCCCGACTTCGGCACGGCCGCCCGACTCGTCCTTGGGCGCATCAACGATAATGCCCTGGTTGTTGTATTCCAGCAGAGCGTTACCGTAGAACTGGAACAGCCCCTTCTTGAAGTTTTCCTGGAACGTCTGCATTTGCGCAGGCGTAGCTTTGCGCGAATATTTGACCGTCATGATGCTTTTGGAGATGCCTTCAGCATCGACCACAGGGCCAACGATCGTGTTGAGCGCGTTGTAGAACCTGGAAGGGTCTTGCTTGTACTGTTCTTTATTAGCCTTGAGGTCAGCCAGCATTTTGCTGGTGGTGTCCTGTACCAAATCGTGGGCAGAACCTGCCGCGTTGGCCATCATCGGCAATGCTGCAAGCAGTACCAGCAGGCCACGTCGCAAGGTAGAGATCATGAACAGATTCCTCATTTAGCGTCTTTATTGACCGTATTGAGCAAAAATTTCCCGATCAGGTCTTCGAGCACCAGCGACGACTGTGTGTCGTGGATGGTCGAACCATCCTTGAGCAGGGCTGTTTCCCCACCCACGCTGACCCCGATGTACTTTTCGCCCAGCAAACCCGCAGTGAGGATAGATGCCGTGGAGTCAGTTGGCAGATTATCTACCTTCTTGTCCAGTTGCATCGTCACCCGACCGGTAAAGCTGTCGCGATCCAGATCGATTGCCGTGACCTTGCCGATGGTGACACCGGCCATGGTCACTTTGGATCTGACCGTCAAACCGGCGATATTGTCGAAGTACGCGTAAAGTTTATAGGTATCGGCGGTAGGGCTGGCCGAAAGGCCGCTGACTCGCAGGGCCAGCAACAGTAAAGCCAGGATGCCAGCCAGCAAGAAAAGGCCGACACCGATTTCCACAGTGCGGTTTTGCATCAGAAATCTCCAAACATCAAGGCGGTCAAAATGAAGTCAAGGCCCAGTACCGCCAACGAGGCGTATACAACGGTCTTGGTAGTGGCACGGCTGATCCCCTCTGAAGTGGGCTCACAGTCATAGCCTTGGAATACGGCAATCCAGGTCACCACAAAGGCAAAGACGATGCTCTTTATGATGCCGTTGAGCACGTCACCGGTGAAGGTCACGCTGTTTTGCATGTTGGCCCAGTAGGAGCCGTCGTAGACGCCCAGCCAGTCAACCGCCACCCACGAACCACCCCAGATACCCACCACGCTGAAGATCATTGCCAGCAGTGGCAGGGAAATGAAGCCGGCCCACAGGCGCGGGGCAACAATGTACTTGAGCGGGTCCACGCCGATCATTTCCAGGCTGGACAGCTGCTCAGTGGATTTCATATTGCCGATTTCAGCGGTCAGCGCCGAACCTGCACGCCCCGCGAACAACAAGGCGGTAACCACCGGGCCAAGCTCACGCAACAGGGTCAGGGCCACCATCTGCCCTACCGCCTGCTCCGAGCCGTAGCTGGACAGGATATTGAAACCCTGCAGCGCCAGCACCATGCCGATGAATACGCCGGAGACCACGATGATCACCAGGGACATCACCCCCACCGAGTGCAGCTGCTTGACCAGCAGGCCAAAGCCGCCGCCGATACCGCCGCGCCCCAGCAAGGCGTGAAACAGGAAAATGGTCGAACGCCCCAGCACTTCGACGATGTCGATGCCCGAGCGACCGAAAAGGCGAACCTTCTCGATAAGAGATGTCTTGCGCATCAGCGCTTCCCCAGAAGATCTGAGCGGTAGTCCGCTGCCGGAAAGTGAAAAGGCACCGGGCCATCGGGGTTGCCGGTCATGAATTGGCGAATGCGCGGGTTATCGGCGTTCATCAACTCTTCAGGCGTACCCTGCCCCAGCACCTGACCATCACCCACTACATACAGGTAGTCGGCGATGCTCGCGGTTTCGGCCAGGTCGTGGGAAACCACGATGCTGGTGATCCCCAATGCATCGTTGAGCAGACGGATCAGGCGCACCAACACGCCCATGGCGATCGGGTCCTGACCCACGAATGGCTCGTCATACATGAGGATCTGTGGGTCGAGGGCAATCGCCCTCGCCAGGGCGACACGGCGCTTCATGCCGCCGGACAACTCGTCCGGCATCAGGTCGATGGCGCCGCGAAGCCCTACGGCCTGCAGTTTCAACAACACGATGTCACGAATCATCTCATCGGACAGCTGGGTGTGCACCCGCAGCGGGAAGGCTACGTTTTCGAACACATCGAGGTCGGTGAACAGCGCGCCGCTCTGGAACAGCACGCCCATATGCTTGCGCGCATCGAACAGATCGCTACGCGACAGCGTTGGCAGGTTCTGGCCGTTGACCCACACTTCCCCGGCACTGGGGCGCAATTGCATGCCCATCAGGCGCAACAGGGTGGTCTTGCCGCAACCGGAGGGCCCCATGATGCCCGTGACCTTGCCGCGAGGAATGCGAATATCGACGTTATTGAAGATGCTGCGCGTACCGCGCTTGAAGGTAAGACCCTTCAGCTCGACCGCGTAGGCGTTATCGGCACTCATCTAATCTCCTTGGGATGCAGCCTTTCACTCAGACACCATGTGTGCGACTTTGGTTTTCAACAGATGCGCAATAGTTGAGCACATGGGTTGGGCGGACCGAACTGGCGGCGAACTATATCACTGCTGGTACAGAGCCCCCAAGGCCGGAACAGCGCTGGTTCAGATTTGAGACAGGGAAAAAACGTTGCTTGCTATGTTACCGACGGTGGTTTTCAGTTATCCCGCGCACAAAGCCTGACGAACTTGCGTGAGGGAATTGATCATTACCGCTATAATCGCCGACTTTTCGTCAGGCTATACGATTTCAGACATGAGCCAATCCAGCGACCTTATTCAATCCGCACAACGCACCATACGCCTTGAGCTTGAAGCCGTAGAGGGCTTGCTGGCGCATATCGACGCGGATTTCGTGCGCGCCTGCGAGATGATTCTGGCCAGCAAGGGCCGCGTTGTGGTGGTCGGCATGGGCAAGTCCGGCCACATTGGCAACAAGATCGCAGCGACCTTGGCGAGCACCGGGACCACCGCGTTTTTCGTGCACCCGGCCGAAGCCAGCCACGGCGACATGGGCATGATCACCAAGGACGACGTGATCCTCGCCCTGTCCAACTCCGGTACTACCAACGAAATCGTGACCCTGCTGCCGCTGATCAAGCGCCTGGGCATCCAGATGATCAGCCTCACTGGCAACCCTGAGTCAACGCTGGCCAAGGCCGCCGACGTCAACCTGAACGTGCACGTAGCCCATGAGGCCTGCCCGCTGAACCTGGCGCCCACCTCCTCCACTACCGCCGCGCTGGTAATGGGCGATGCCCTCGCGGTGGCACTGCTGGAGGCCCGCGGGTTTACGGCCGAGGACTTCGCATTTTCCCATCCGGGTGGCGCACTGGGCCGTCGCCTGCTGCTGAAAGTGGAAAATGTCATGCATCGCGGCGCCGAGCTGCCGAGCGTTCCACGCGGCACCCTGCTCAGGGATGCGCTGATGGAAATGACCCGCAAGGGCTTGGGCATGACTGCCATCGTCGAAACCGATGGCCGACTGGCAGGGATATTCACCGACGGTGACCTGCGTCGCACCCTGGACCGCACCATTGATATCCATACCGCGACCATCGACGCAGTGATGACCCCTCACGGTAAGACCGCGCGCGCCGAAATGCTCGCGGCCGAAGCGTTGAAAATCATGGAAGATCACCGCATAGGCGCTCTTATCGTGGTCGACGACGATGACCGGCCGATCGGGGCCCTTAACCTTGGCGACTTGCTGCGCGCAGGAGTGATGTAAATGAACAGCGACCTGTTGCAACGCGGTAAAGACATCAAGCTGGCGATTTTCGACGTTGACGGCGTGCTGACCGATGGCCGCCTGTACTTCCTCGAAGACGGCAGCGAATTCAAGACCTTCAACACCCTCGACGGCCAAGGCATCAAGATGCTGATGGCAACGGGCGTGCAAACCGCAATTATCAGCGGTCGAAAAACACCGGTTGTGGAACGCCGTGCACAAAACCTCGGTATTCCTCACCTGTATCAGGGCCGCGAGGATAAACTGGTGGTGCTGGACGAGCTTCTTGGCCAACTCAACCTAAGCTATGAACAAGTCGCCTATCTGGGCGACGACCTGCCAGACCTGCCGGTGATTCGCCGGGTGGGCCTGGGCATGGCCGTCGCAAATGCCGCGGCGTTTGTCCGCGAACACGCCCATGGCATCACCACCGCCCGTGGCGGCGAGGGTGCCGCCCGCGAGTTCTGCGAGTTGATCCTGCGTGCCCAAGGCAGTCTTGAAGCGGCCCACGCCGCCTACCTATAGAGCGTTATATGCTGAGTAAAAAGATTCGCAACTTCCTGTTATTCGGGGTCATCGCCGCGCTGCTCCTGGCGGTGGGCTACTGGAATATCAGCCCGGAGCGCTTTCTCGACAAGCCTGTTGCACAGGTTGACGAAGGCCTTATCGACTATTACGCCACCAATGCCTACAGCATTCAGTATCTGCCCGACGGCAAGGTGCAGTATGAGATGACATCGGACAAGGTCGAGCACTTGAAGGCTTCCGAAGTCAGCCTGCTGACGAATCCGGACCTGAACCTGTATCGCGGCACCGAATTTCCCTGGCACGTGACCAGCAAGCGTGGCGAAGTCAACCCTGACGGCACCGAAGTTGAACTGATCGACTCGGTTCGCGTCGCACGTACAGACGCGCAGAACCGCGACACCATCATTACCAGCAGTCGCATGACCGTATTCCCACAGAAGCAATATGCGCAGACCGAGCAAGACGTTAGAATCGACGGCGCTGGCGGTGTATCGACTGGCAAGGGAATGAAAGCGTATTTGAAAGAAAGCAGGATACACCTGCTATCGAACGTAAGAGGACAGTATGAGGCTCGTTAAAACTCTCCCTATTTTGCTCGGTCTGGGCGCAGCACTGGGAAGCGTGAGCGCCTGGGCTCTGCCGAACGATAGCCAGCAACCGATCCACATCTCGGCTGACGATGCGCAGCTCGATGACAAGCAAGGTGTCGCCACTTACACCGGCGGCGTGATCATCACCCAAGGCTCGATGAAGATTACCGGCAACACGGTGACCCTGACTCGTACCAAGACCGGCGATATCGATGTGGTGACTTCGGTCGGCAACCTGGCTTATTTCGAGCAGAAGCAGTCCGCTACCGATACAGGCCCCATGAAAGGCTACGGCAAGACTATCCAGTATCACGCCCAGCAGAACCGCATCGTACTGATTGACCAGGCCAAGGTGCTGAGCCCGGACGGCAACTCCACGGAAGGTGAAAAAATCACCTATGACACCGTGAAGCAGATCGCTAACGCCGGTCGCGCCAACGGCAACAAGGTCACCGCACCCCGCCCACGCATCGACATGGTTATCCAGCCGAAGAAGAAGGCCGAGTAATGGCAACCCTGAAAGCCCAGCATCTGGCCAAGGCCTATAAAAGCCGCCAGGTGGTACGCGACGTCAGCCTGTCGATCGACAGCGGCCAGATCGTCGGCCTGCTCGGCCCTAACGGTGCCGGCAAAACCACCTGCTTCTATATGATCGTCGGGCTGGTCCAGGCGGACCAGGGTCGCGTATTGATCGACGACCTGGACGTCAGCCACCAACCCATGCACGGTCGTGCACGGGCAGGTATCGGCTATCTTCCGCAGGAGGCGTCGATCTTCCGCAAACTGTCGGTAGCCGACAACATCATGGCGATCCTCGAGACCCGCAAGGAACTCGATCGCGATGGCCGCCGCCAGGAGCTGGAAAGCCTGCTGCAGGAATTCCACATCAACCATATTCGCGACAACCTCGGCATGAGCTTGTCCGGTGGTGAACGTCGTCGCGTGGAAATCGCCCGCGCCCTGGCGACCGCGCCGAAATTCATCCTGCTGGATGAGCCCTTCGCAGGTGTCGACCCGATTTCGGTAGGTGACATCAAGCAGATCATCCATCACCTCAAGGCCAAGGGCATTGGTGTGCTGATCACCGACCACAACGTGCGCGAGACCCTTGATATCTGTGAAACCGCTTATATCGTCAATGATGGCCAGCTAATTGCCGAAGGCGATGCCGAAACCATCCTGGCCAACGAGCTGGTGAAGGAAGTGTACCTGGGTCACGAGTTCCGCCTGTAAACACAGGGGTATCGCGCTCTTACCTGAAGCGCGCGGGAGTCAATGGAAACCTCGGTTTTTTTATTGTTACCGCGCTCTAGGCAAAGGCCCCGAGATCAGGCATATAATTTGCTTATGTTTGGCGCTCACGCGCCCTGTCGTGGATGGCGCATTGCGCCGGCGAATAAGGTGTTAAGCCCCTGCCATGAAACCATCGCTAGTCCTGAGAATGGGCCAGCAGCTGACGATGACACCGCAGCTGCAACAGGCCATCCGCCTGCTCCAATTGTCGACCCTGGACCTGCAACAGGAAATCCAGGAGGCCCTGGAGTCCAATCCGATGCTCGAACGCCAGGAAGAAGGCGACGACTTCGATAACGCAGATCCTCTGGCCGATAACATCGAGCAAAAACCCAATTCCGACGTGCAGGAACCCTCCTATCAGGAAACCGCCCCGACGGTGGACAACCTGGAGGAAGGCGACTGGAATGAACGCATTCCCAACGAGCTTCCCGTGGACACCGCCTGGGAAGACGTCTACCAGACCAGCGCCAGCAGCCTGCCAAGCAGCGATGATGACGAGTGGGATTTCACTACCCGCACGTCGGCGGGGGAGAGCCTGCAGAGCCACTTGCTGTGGCAACTGAACCTGGCGCCGATGTCCGATACCGATCGCCTGATAGCGGTCACCCTGATCGATTGCATCAATAACCAGGGTTACCTGGACGAAACCCTCGACGAGATCCTCGAGGCCTTCGACCCGGAACTGGATATCGAACTGGACGAAATCGAAGCCGTCCTGCACCGCATCCAGCAATTCGAGCCCGCAGGCATCGGCGCACGTACACTCAGCGAGTGCCTGTTACTGCAACTGCGTCAGTTGCCTACCAAGACGCCATGGCTCACCGAAGCGCAACGCTTGGTCAGTGACTACATCGACCTGTTGGGTAGTCGCGACTACAGTCAACTGATGCGCCGTATGAAGCTCAAGGAAGATGACTTGCGCCAGGTCATCGAGCTGGTGCAAAGCCTCAACCCGCGTCCAGGCTCGCAGATCGAGTCCAGCGAAGCCGAATATGTGGTGCCCGACGTCATTGTGCGCAAGGACAACGAACGCTGGCTGGTGGAGCTGAACCAGGAGTCAGTACCGCGCCTGCGGGTCAACCCGCAATACGCAGGTTTTGTGCGCCGCGCCGACACCAGCGCCGATAACACCTTCATGCGCAACCAGTTGCAGGAAGCGCGGTGGTTCATCAAGAGCCTGCAAAGCCGCAACGAAACCCTGATGAAAGTCGCAACCCAGATCGTCGAACACCAGCGCGGTTTCCTGGAGTACGGCGACGAGGCCATGAAGCCTCTCGTGCTGCACGACATCGCCGAAGCCGTCGGCATGCATGAATCGACGATTTCCCGGGTTACCACGCAGAAATTCATGCATACCCCACGGGGTATTTATGAGCTGAAATACTTTTTCTCCAGCCACGTCAGCACCTCTGAAGGCGGTGAATGCTCGTCCACGGCGATCCGCGCGATCATCAAAAAACTGGTTGCCGCTGAAAATCAGAAAAAGCCGTTGAGTGACAGCAAGATCGCTGGTTTACTGGAGGCACAAGGCATTCAGGTCGCCCGTCGAACCGTCGCCAAGTACCGCGAGTCCCTAGGGATCGCGCCTTCCAGCGAGCGTAAGCGTTTGATGTGACGGGCGGGCCACAGCGTTCCAGTGGTGGGTATTCCTGCCCACCGCTTTATGCACTGGCAACGAAGGAGAAGCTGTATGCAAGTCAACATCAGTGGACACCAGCTGGAAGTCACCAAGCCCCTGCGTGAATACACCGAGAGCAAACTGAACAAGCTTGCGGGGCATTTTGACAAGATCACCAACGTGCAGGTCATCATGGAGGTCGATAAGCTCAAGCAGAAAATCGAGGCCACCCTGCACGTACCGAATGCCAAGCTCGTCGCCAATGCGGAACATGAAGATATGTACGCGGCCATTGACTCCCTCTACGACAAGCTCGACCGCCAACTCATAAAGCATAAGGAAAAGAATCTGCACCTGATGCAAGGTACAGGTCGTTAACTCTCCCCCCATGATCCGACTTGAAAACATCCTGACCCCCGGCCGTTCCCTCGTGAACGTGCCGGGCGGCAGTAAAAAGCGCGCCCTCGAACAAATTGCCAACCTGATCGCCCGGGAAATTCCGGATCTGGAGATGCAAGATGTCTTCGAAGCTCTGATTGCCCGTGAAAAACTCGGCTCCACCGGTTTTGGTAACGGCATCGCGATCCCTCACTGCCGCCTCAAAGGTTGTGATAAACCTGTGAGCGCGCTGATGCACTTGGACGCTCCGATTGATTTCGACGCCATCGACGGCGCCCCGGTCGACCTGCTGTTTGTGCTGCTGGTCCCGGAAGCCGCCACCGATGCGCACCTGGAACTGCTACGGCAGATCGCCAGCATGTTGGACCGCAAGGATGTACGCGACAAACTGCGCAGCGCCTCCAGCAATGAAGCGTTGTACCAAGTTGTCCTGGATGAACAAAACGGGCAGTAATCATGCGTTTGATCATCGTCAGCGGTCGCTCCGGCTCGGGTAAGAGCACCGCCCTCAATGTGCTTGAGGACAACGGCTTCTATTGCATCGACAACCTGCCCGCCGGCCTGCTGCCAGAGCTGGCGGAACGCGCACTGATCCATACCGAATTGGCGCAGCCGCTGGTGGCGGTCTCGATTGATGCGCGCAACCTGCCTAGCCACCTCTCGCGGTTCCCGGAACTGTTGGAAGAAGTGCGTGCCAAGCACATTCATTGCGATGTGCTGTACCTGGATGCCGACGAAGAGACCCTGCTCAAGCGTTTCTCCGAAACCCGTCGACGCCACCCCCTCAGCAGCGCCAACCGTTCCCTGGCCGAAGCCATCGAGGACGAGACCAAGCTGCTCGGGCCGATCATTGACCTGGCCGACCTGAAGATCAACACCACCAACCTGAACCTGTATCAGTTGCGCGACGCGATCAAGCTGCGCCTGCTGAACCAGCCTGAGCCGGGCACAGCGTTTCTGGTCGAGTCGTTTGGCTTCAAGCGGGGCATGCCGGTAGATGCCGACCTTGTGTTCGATGTGCGCTGCCTGCCCAACCCTTACTGGAAACCGGAGTTACGCGACCAGTCCGGGCTGGATCAGCCCGTGATCGACTACCTGGCCGCACAACCGGACGTAGAAGAGATGTTCCTGGATATCTCCAGCTACCTGCTCAAATGGTTGCCGCGCTTTGCCGCCAGCAATCGAGCCTATGTCACCATTGCCATTGGCTGCACTGGCGGCCACCACCGCTCGGTCTATCTGACTGAGCGCCTGGGCCAGGTGCTGCAACAAACCCTCAAGAACGTCCAGGTTCGCCACCGCGACCTGAGTTGAAAGGAACACCTGCGCGATGCCTGCTCTGGAAATTGAAATCATCAACAAGCTGGGCTTGCACGCCCGGGCGTCGGCTAAATTCGTCGGCGTGGCCGGCCAGTTCCCCTGCCAGATCCGTGCTGGGCGTACGCCAGAGTCCATGGTCGATGGCAAAAGCATCATGGCGATGATGATGTTGGCGGCCGGCAAAGGCACCAAAATCCATCTGCGCACAGAAGGCGAGCAAGAAGACGAAGCAATGGCCGCACTGGTCGCGTTGATCAACAACTACTTCGACGAAGGCGAATAACCCCCTTATGTAGGAGCGAGCTTGCTGGCGAAACGTCAACGATAACGCGGGCATCCTGGTTTAACGCAGTGTTCTCAGGTTTTTCGCGAGCAAGCTCGCTCCTACAGCCCCCCTCAACCCAACGCCGTATCCATCACCATCATTAGGCAAAACCCGATGCACAGCCCAAGGCTGGCGAGCTTTTCATGGCCATTGCGGCGCGATTCGGGGATGACTTCATGAGTCACTACCAGCAACATTGCCCCGGCGGCCAGCGCCAAACCCAGCGGCAACAACACTTCGGCAAGGCTCACCAGCCATGCGCAGAGCACCGCAAATACCGGTTCAACCAAGCCCGATGCAGCGCCAATCAGGAAGGCTTTGATCCGCGACATTCCGGCCCCAGCCAATACCAGTGCGATCACCAGCCCTTCAGGGACATCCTGCAGGGCAATGCCCATGGCGAGGCTGTCGGCATCCGCCATGCCTCCGCCCGCAGAAACACCTACAGCCATGCCTTCCGGGATATTGTGCGCAATGATCGCAAATACGAATAACCAGATACGCGGCGGGATAACCGGTTTATCCGGTGTACCCACCAGCATTTCCGGGCTGGCGCCAGAAACCTTGCGATCTACGAGGTACAGGCCGAACGCCCCGAGCATGATGCCGAAGCTGATCAAGCCACCGGCACCCCAAGGTGAAAGCCCCAGGCTTTCAGCGGCGGCGATACCCGGCACGACCAGGGAAAAAGCGGTCGCCGCCAGCATCACACCGGCACCAAAGCCCAGCAAGGTATCGCTCAGCGCCATCGGCATGCGCCGAATCACCAACACCGGCACCGCGCCCAGCGCCGTGCCCAGCGCGCAGATCGCTCCACCCTGCAAAGCGCGCAGGATGCGCGCCTCCAGGTTCAACCAGGCCAGCCCATGGGCCACCAATAACGCAGTACCTGCCAATAGCAGCAGCGTGCCAAACGCATAACGAAACATTCGTACGCTACCGATCGCCAGTGTTTGAGTGCCCATAGTCGGCCTTAGATCTTGTTATGGAGTGAGTGTCAGGCCAAGGCCGCCTGATACCGCGCGGCAACTTCCGGCCAGTTGATGACGCTGTAAAATGCATTGATGTACTCAGGTCGTCGGTTTTGATATTGCAAGTAGTAGGCGTGCTCCCAAACGTCCAGGCCCAGGACCGGTGTATTGCCGCTCATCAGCGGGCTGTCCTGGTTGCCGCTGCTTTCCACCACCAGCGTTTTCTGTGGCGTGACACTCAACCAGGCCCAGCCGCTACCGAAACGCGTCAACGCCGCCTTGGTGAAGGCCTCCTTGAAGCTGTCGAAACCACCCAATTGCTCGTCGATAGCCTTGCCCAGGGCGCCCTCGGGTTTGCCGCCCCCTGTCGGTGACATGACCGCCCAGAACAACGAGTGGTTCGCATGCCCGCCTCCTTGGTTGACCACGGCAGCGCGTAATTTCTCCGGCAATGTTTCGACGCTGGACACCAGCTTCTCCACGGGCCAGCCGGCGAACTCAGTGCCCTCGACCGCGGCATTGAGGTTATTGATGTAGGTCTGGTGGTGTTTGGTGTAGTGAATTTCCATGGTTTGCGCGTCGATATGCGGCTCGAGGGCATCGTAGGCGTAAGGCAAGGCCGGCAAGGTATAGGTCATATCAATGTGCTCCATAATGGGACGTGGACGGTGGCGTCGCAGCACTTCCCAGCAGCCGATGAGTGCGTGGGTATTCGCCGTGATCGCTGATGAAATTCAGCAGCTCGACGTAGGTCTTGCTGCTCTGGCGCAACGCGGCCTCGCGCAGTGACGGGCTGAGGCGTGGGTCCTGCATGGTCTGCAAGAGGCGCTGATGGATAGCGCAGAGGTATTCGGCGCTTTCCTCAGGCTGGTTCAGGCGCAAGTGCAGGTCCGCCAGGTTGTGATGGGAAATGACACAGGCCGCCACTGCTTCGTCAGCATCCGCCCAGCGTTCGAACAACACTTGGGCCAGGGCCAGGGCTTGCAGATAGGCCTCGCGAGCGTCAACCAACTCACCCGCCATAAAGCAGCGATTGGCCCGTTCGATCGTGCGTTTCCAGTGCTCCATGGTGAGCCTCCAAAGCAGGGTCGTTGATTACACGCCGCCGGCGGTGAGCTTTTCCGGGTCCAGCAGGACTTCCAGTTGGCTGCGAGGCAGGTCGGTGTGTTCGAGGGCGACATCGATCACCGGGCGGCCTTGCTGATACGCCTTCTTGGCGATTTCAGCGGCTTTCTGGTAGCCGATGATCGGGTTAAGTGCGGTGACCAGGATCGGATTGCGCGACAGCGCTTCCTTGAGCTTGGGTTCGTTGACCTTGAAGCTGGCAATGGCCTTGTCCGCCAGCAACCGGCTGGCATTGGCCAGCAACTCCAGGCTGCTGAGCAGGTTTTGGGCAATGATCGGCAGCATCACATTCAGCTCGAAATTGCCCGACTGACCGGCCACCGTGATCACTGTGTCATTGCCGATGACCTGGGCGGCCACCATGGCGGTCGCTTCCGGGATGACCGGGTTGACCTTGCCCGGCATGATCGACGAGCCCGGCTGCAGCGCCTCCAGTTCGATTTCACCCAGGCCGGCCAATGGCCCGGAGTTCATCCAGCGCAGGTCATTGGCGATCTTCATCAGCGACACCGCCGAGGCTTTCAACTGGCCAGAGACTGCAACGGCGGTGTCCTGGGAGCCAATCAGCGCAAACAGGTTCTTGCCGGGTGTGAACTTCACTCCGGTCAACAGGCTCAGTTGCTGGCTGAAACGCCCGGCAAACTCGGGGTGTGCGTTAATCCCGGTACCGACCGCCGTGCCGCCCTGAGCCAATGCTTGCAGCGCCGGAAGCAGGTCCTGCAAGTGGCCGATATTGGCCTTGAGCTGCTGCGCCCAGCCGTTCAGCACCTGACTCATGCGCACCGGCATGGCGTCCATCAAATGCGTGCGGCCGGTCTTGATGAACGGGTGAACCGCCTCGGCTTTTTGCTCGATGACCTGCACCAGATGCAGCAGGGCCGGCAACGTTTGCTCGTGCAGCACCAACGCAGCACTGACGTGAATGGTGGTGGGGATGATGTCGTTGCTGCTCTGGCCGCAATTCACATGATCGTTGGGGTTGACCGCCTCGCCCAGCAAACGGCTGGCAAGGGTCGCGATCACTTCATTGGCGTTCATGTTGGAGCTGGTGCCGGAGCCGGTCTGGAAGATATCCACGGGGAAGTGCTGCATGTAGTCGCCTTCCAGCAAGCCTTGGGCAGCATCGACAATAGCCTTGCCCTGCCCTTCGCTGATTTGCTTGAGGTCGACGTTGACCTTGGCCGCGGCTGTCTTGGCCAGGATCAGCGCGCGGATGAATTGCGCCGGCATGGGTTGATGACTGATCGGAAAGTTGTTCACCGCACGCTGTGTTTGTGCGCCATACAAAGCTTCTTGCGGCACATGCAGTTCGCCCATGCTGTCGCGTTCGATACGGGTGTTACTCATCATTAGATCCTTGCACCAAGTCAGAAACGGAAATCGAAGGCAGTAATTCGCAGCTCGCCAATTGCCAGGCAAAGGTCTGCCAGCGCTTGAGGCGGCAGGCACAGTGGGAGAGTTTTTCCAGGTCGCGCAGTGGTCGCCAGGCCTGGTCCAGGCACAGGGAGCGCCAATGCCAGGGCAAGGCGACATCAGCGGCGGTGTCGATCAACAAACGAAATGAGGTTTCAGCGATGGTCCACGGATGGGTTGCGGTGCAACACGCCAGGTATCGACCTTCGTTCAGGTAATGCTCAATCAGGCGGGGTTCATTGGGATCCAGGCCACAGCGAATCTGGCGGCTCATCCAACGCCAGCTTTCCAGATAGGGATCCTCATGCAAGACAGAACTCATGAGACACACTCATTCGGTAATGATATTTATTATTAAATGATATTGAGAATCAAAACAAGAGTAGCCCATTAATCCTGTCAAAAGAGGCGCAATAAAAAAGGCGCGCCATCTTTGCGATGGCGCGCCTTTCAGAACGTGCGGGAGGAATTAGCTGCCAGCGACCGTCATGCGTTCGATCAGCACCGAACCCGTGCGAATATTGCTGCGCAGTTCCAGGTCGTTACCCACGGCAACGATCTGCTTGAACATATCGCGCATATTGCCGGCGATGGTCACTTCCTGGACGGCGAACTGAATCTCGCCATTCTCCACCCAGAAGCCCGCCGCACCACGCGAGTAGTCACCGGTGACCATGTTCAGGCCATGGCCCATCAATTCAGTCACCAGCAACCCGCGCCCCATCCGCCGCAACAACGCCGCCTGGTCTTCATCACCGTGGGTCACGAACAGGTTATGCACACCGCCCGCGTTAGCGGTGCTTGGCAGGCCCAGCTTGCGACCGGCATAAGTGCCCAGCACATAGGACACCAGCTCACCCTTCTCGACAAACGGCTTGGCATAGGTCGCCAGGCCATCGCCGTCGAACGACGAACTGCCCATCGCGCGCATCAGATGCGGGCGCTCGTCAATGGTCAGCCACTCAGGGAACAGTTTCTGACCGATGGCGCCTTCCAGGAACGAAGACTTGCGATACAGGTTGCCACCGGAAATCGCGCCCAGGAAGCTGCCGAATAAACCACCGGCCAGCTCTGCGGAAAACAGCACAGGCACTTCGCAGGTCGGCACCGGGCGCGCGCCCAGGCGGCTCGCGGCCCGTTGCGCCGCACGCTGCCCAATGCTTGCAGGGTCTGCCAGTAAATCGCCTTGGCGGTTTACGTCGTACCAGTAATCACGCTGCATCTGCCCATTGGCTTCGGCAATCATCACGCAACTGAGGCTGTGACGCGTGGAGGCATAACCACCGATAAAGCCATGGCTGTTGCCGTAGACGCGGCAACCCTGATGGGTGCTCAAGGTGGTGCCGTCCGCATTCTTGATGCGGGCATCGGCATCGAACGCTGCCGCTTCGCAGGTCAGCGCCAGCTCGATGGCTTGCTCAGGGGTGATATCCCAGGCATGGAACAGGTCGAAATCCTGCACATCCTTGGCCATCAGCGCCTTGTCGGCCAGGCCCGAGCTTTCATCCTCGGAGGTGTGCTTGGCAATCGCCAGTGCTGCGGCGACGGTCTCGCGAATCGCCTCCGGCCCACTGGCCGAGGTGCTGGCCGAACCTTTGCGCTGGCCCGCATACAAGGTGATGCCAAACCCTTGGTCGCGATTGAATTCAACCGTTTCCACTTCACGCTGGCGCACCGAAGTCGACAACCCTTGCTCCAGCGACACCGCCACTTCACAGGCGCTGGCCCCCTGGCGCTTGGCTTCGGCAAGGATCTGCTCGACTTGTTCCTGCAGTGCCGGTAACGCTTGTGGACCGACGCTTTGGGCTGCACTCATGGTTTTCTCCACTCAAATTCTGCTTTCGGTAATGGCCATCGAGCGACCGGGCCGGACAAGCGGCCCCCGACTGGTTATCATGGCGGCGTTTCTTTGCGGACTGCCACCATGGTTGATTCTTACGACGACTCCCTCGATGGGGAGAAAAGCAAAACCCAGGTCAAACGTGAGCTGCATGCTCTGGTTGACCTTGGCGAGCGCCTTACAACGCTCAAAAAGGATTTGGTTGCCAAACTGCCACTGACCGACGAAATGCGTCGGGCCCTGGCCGATGCGCCCAAGCACACCGCGAATATCGCGCGTAAACGGCACATCTCGTTTATCGGCAAACTGATGCGCGACCAAGACATTGACGCCATTCTGACTTTGCTCGATCAAACCGATGCCTCCACTCGCCAGTACAACGAACGCTTCCACAACCTGGAACGTTGGCGTGACCGCCTGATCTCGGGCGATGACGCGGTGCTGGAGAAATTCGTACTGGACTACCCGGACGCGGACCGCCAGCAATTGCGCTCCCTGATCCGTCAGGCCCAGCACGAGCTGGCGCATAACAAGGCGCCGGCCACCAGCCGTAAAATCTTCAAGTACATCCGTGAGCTGGACGAGACTCAACGCGGTCTGCGCTGATCCTCTTCCCCGGGTGGCGGTCTTCGCCACCCGAAGCTCCGGCTCCTACGATCCCGTGCCACCCACGGTAATCGCATCAATTTTCAAAGTTGGCTGGCCGACACCTACCGGCACCGACTGCCCATCCTTGCCGCACGTGCCCACGCCGCTGTCCAGCGACAGGTCGTTACCGACCATCGATACCTTGCTCATGGCTTCCGGCCCGTTACCAATCAGCGTCGCCCCTTTGACCGGCGCGGTAATCTTGCCGTCTTCGATCAGGTACGCCTCGCTGGTGGAGAACACGAACTTGCCGCTGGTGATATCCACCTGGCCGCCGCCGAGGTTGGCGCAGTAGATACCGCGTTTTACCGAGGCAATGATTTCTGCCGGATCGCTTTGACCACCGAGCATGTAGGTGTTGGTCATGCGCGGCATCGGTAGATGCGCATAGGACTCACGACGACCGTTACCGGTGCGCGCCACGCCCATCAGGCGGGCGTTGAGCTTGTCTTGCATGTAGCCCTTGAGCACGCCGTTCTCGATCAGGGTGGTGCATTCGGTCGGCGTGCCTTCGTCATCGACGCTCAGCGAACCACGGCGGCCGGCCAGGGTGCCGTCATCGACAATGGTGCACAGCTTGGACGCAACCATTTCGCCCATGCGCCCGCTGTAGGCGGAACTGCCCTTGCGGTTGAAATCGCCTTCCAGGCCATGGCCCACGGCTTCGTGGAGCAACACGCCAGACCAACCCGAACCCAGCACCACCGGCAAGGTGCCGGCCGGCGCGGGAATCGCTTCCAGGTTGACCAATGCCTGGCGCAGCGCCTCACGGGCATAGCCCATGGCACGGTCGTCAGCAAGGAAATAACGGTAGTCGGTGCGCCCACCGCCGCCATGTCCGCCGCGCTCGCGGCGCCCGTTCTGTTCGACGATCACACTCACATTGAAACGCACCAGCGGCCGTACATCCGCCGCCAGCCCACCGTCGGTGGACGCCACGAGGATGCGCTCCCACACGCCAGCCATGCTCACGGTCACTTGCTGGATACGCGGGTCCAAGGCACGGGTAGCAGCGTCGATACGCTTGAGCAGCTCGACCTTTTCCGCACGACTGATCACTTCCAACGGGTTATCCGGCGCATACAACTGCGCCACGTCCTGGGTACTGAACGCCTGCACCGTGCCATTCTGCCCGGCACGGGAGATCGAACGGGCGGCACGCGCCGCCAGGCCCAGGGCCTCCAGGGTGATCGCATTGCTGTAGGCAAATCCGGTCTTCTCACCCGATTGCGCGCGAACGCCTACGCCCTGGTCAAGGTTGAAACTGCCTTCCTTGACGATCCCATCTTCCAACGCCCAGGACTCGGAAATCTGCCCCTGGAAATACAGGTCAGCCGCATCGATACCCGGCCCGGCCAGATCGCCGAGCACGGCTTGCAGGCTTTCGATGGTCACGCCACCGGGTGCCAGGAGGTGATCACTGACTGAGGACAACAACTCGCTCATAGGTTTGGCCTTAAATTCATCGTTCTGAAGCAGGCCGCTGCGCGCCCTGCGAGAAAAAGCGCCGGTGATTGGCCACCGGCATGCGCGTCCGTATCGACGCCTGTTCACTGCTATCGCGTTCGGCCAGTAACACCGCTTCGCCTTGATCCTGTTGCGCCAGCACTCGGCCCCAAGGATCGACAATCGCCGCATGGCCAAACGTTTCCCGTGGGCCTGGGTGCACACCGCCTTGGGCGGCTGCCAGCAGGTAGCACTGGGTTTCGATGGCACGTGCGCGAATCAGCACATCCCAGTGTGCAGCCCCGGTCACCGCCGTGAAGGCCGAGGGCGCGGTAATCAGTTCAGCCCCCGCCGCACGTAACTCGCTGTACAGCTCGGGGAAACGCAGGTCGTAACACACCGTCAACCCCACACGGCCCACCGGCGTATCCGCCACCACCACATGGTTACCGAAAGCATAGTCGTCAGATTCGCGATAACGACCGCGAGCATCCGCCACGTCCACATCAAACAGATGGAGTTTGTCGTAGCGAGCGACGATTTCACCCTGATCATTGATCAGCAGCGAGCAAGCATTGGGTTTGGCGTGGTGCTGGTCCTTGGGCGGCAGCGGCAATGTGCCGGCCACTATCCATAAGGTGAGGTCGCGGGCGGCCTGTTTCAACCAGGGCAGCACAGGCCCTTGGCCCAACGCCTCGGCGCGGCCAATGTCGGCCACGTCGCGGCGGCCCATGGCGGCGAAATTCTCTGGCAGCACCGCGAGTTTCGCGCCATCGGCCGCCGCCTGCTCCAGCAGGCGACGCGCCTGGGCGAGGTTGGCCAGCACGTCACTCTGGCTGACCATTTGAATTACCGCAAAGGACATGGGCCGACACTCCATACAGGGCATGGGGCCATGCTACTCCACAGGCTCTCAGTTTGGCTTTTCAAATGGCTTGTCGAAGGTGATTTTTGGATCCTTCCAGGGGCCTTGCACCTTGTATTGCACACTGGCGAAGCGCGAAACCCGGTCACCGATCAGCTTGTCGATCAAAAACAGCGCACCACCAATGGCCGGCGCACCGACAATCAGCGCCGCAATCGGCAGGTTGTTGGTCACAGGCAAGGTGACCAGCAATTTGGCGTCGACGCGATCAGCAACCAGATCCAGGGTGCCGTTAAGCTCCAGGTTGGTGGAAGGCCCGGTCATGGTGATGGGCTCGCGGGTCACGAACACGCCATTACTGGCGGCCAACAAGCCTTTGACCCGGTCGTAGCTCAAGCCCTTGCCGAACAAGTCGGAAAAGTCCAAACGCAAACGCCGACCAATGGAATTGAAGTTAAGCAGGCCAAACACTCGCAATGCCTGGGCCCCGCCCTCCACTTCGACGAACTGACCTTTGCGGAACGCGGCATCCAGGCTGCCGGAAAACCGCTTGGGCCCGACCCAGGCCGGCGACCCCGGCCAGCGGCCATCCACGTCCAGATGGAAGTCTTCGCTGGTCACCGTAGGCGCAAAACCCCAGCCCTTGAGCACGTCGGCAATGTTGCGCCCATCGAGGCGGCCCTTGTACCAACTGCTGCTGGCGCCTGGCGCACCTTCCCAACCCCCGGCGCCTTTGAGCAGCATGCCCTTGAGGCCAAGGTCGAGGTTATTGAAGGCCAGGCCCTTGGCGGTGGGGCGGATCCTCAGCGACCAGGCCCCGATCAGGTCCGAGCCCTGGAACAGCTGGTCGACGGCAATATCCAGCGCCGGAATGCTTTTTGGGTCGATATCGGCCAGCGGGTCCGGCGCGTTTTCGTCCGCCTGCGCGGTCGGGTCTGGCGCAGGCAATTTCACATACTTGAGGTTGACCGCAATCGGCGCGCCTTTGGCGTCCGGCAGGTTCACCGCGCCCTTGGCTTGCTGGCTATCGAGTTGCAGGCCCCAGGCCGCTGGTTTGCGATCGAGCTGCAAGCTGACCTGGTCAAACTGGGTACCAAACCCGGTCAGTTTGCCCACCTTGAAGTCCGCACCGCTGAGCAGTTGCTTGGCATTGCCACCTGGATCATTGCCCGCGTAGCGATCCACAAGTTTCTTCCAGGGATCGATATCCAGTTCCGACAGCACGCCACGAATGCGCAGGCCCTTGGCACCGGGCAACACGGCATCGCCGTCGCCGAGGAACAGTTCGCCGCGACCATCATTGAACTTGTCCGGCGGCGCGGCAAAAGTGAAATTCGCCAACTCGCCGTAATCAAACCAGTAACGGCGCTCAGCACCCTGCAAGGTCATGCGAAAGGTGCTGTCACGCCCCTGGCTGGCGGGCATGCCGAACGGTGCCGGCAGGTCCACCGCGACACCCTTGAGGTTGGAGTTGACCATCAACTGGCTGTCCGCGCCGTCCAGGATCACTTGCAACTGGTACGGAATATCGCCGGAGACCGGCAACGGCTGGCTGATTTTCAACCAGTCCGTAAGGCGCTTGACGGTGACCTGGCCATTGGCAGTCACCCGCGTGCTGATATTACCCGGTTTGCCTTCGGCAAAGATCTGCGCCGTGATGGGGCGGTCGAACGCCTGGGCCGAGATCTTCTGCCCGCTCAGGCCCTTGGCGCTGTCGAAGCGAAAATCACCCTTGAGCTGGGTCAGGTCCAGCGGCGGCTCGGCCAATTGCAGGCGCGCCTTGTCGGTCTTGAAGTCCACCACGATCTTGGGCTCAGTGCCTTTGGCCAGCGGTACGTCCAGGTCCAGGCTACCTTGCAGGTCGCCCTCGCCTTTCCAGCCGGCAAACGTAGACGCCGTGCCGATAGGGGCTTCTTGAAGGATCTTCAGGCCGTCGCCCAAGCCGCCGGAGAACCCGCCCGTGAGCAGCAGATGACTGTCCCCGCCCGCTGGGGCGTGGGGGATATTGACGTAGACATCCTTGACCTGGGTGTCGAGCAACTGGCCCTTGCTCGCCAGAATGCGTACGCCGCTCTCCTCGACAAACACTTCGCCATTGACCTTGTTCACATGAGGCCAGCCCGGCTGGAAGGCGAGCTCGGCATCATGCACCTTGAAGAACAGGCTGATATTGCGCGACGCAGGCAGCGCATTGTGGCTGAGCGAGCCCTGGTACTGGAAGAAGCCTTCGTCCACCGCGCCCTTGAGGATCGCCGTGCGCAGCCATTCATCCAGCGCCGGGCTCAACACGGCCGGTAGGTACTTGGGGGTGAAACGGCCATCGCCATCGACCATGCCGACCCGCAGGTCCATGTAGTCTTCCTGGCTGTGGTCGAAATGCAGACGAATCAGGAAGTCCGCCGCCACCTTGCCTTCCTCCCCCAGGACCTTGATATACGGGGCGATCAGGGTGAAGCCTTGCTTGTCCAACTTCCAGGTCAGGCGCGCATTGGCCTGGATGTACTGCCACGGCTTGGCGAAGATCGGATACAGATGCAAGGAAAAGTCCTTGCTGTCCATGCGCAACTCACCCTGGCCCAGGTCGCCACTGATGCTGCCGGACACATTGCGTGCGGCCGGCGCGCCAAAGTAGGCATCGAAGCCGACACGCTCCAGGTTGGCGGCAAAACTGAGTTTGCGATCGGTGGTGTCTTGCGGTCGGAAGTCCACCAGCACATTGCGTAACAGGCCAGTGGCTTTGAGGTGTTCGACGGCCTTGGCGAAACCGTCTGGCAGCGGCGCCAAGGCGTTGAGCAACGGGGTAATGGGGGTCAGGTCGAGGTGGTCGGCCTGCAATTTCCACACTTCCTGTTCCTTGTCGGTCGCCAGGCTTTGCTGCAATTGCAGGCGCGACTCCCAGCGGGTTTCGCCAATGTTCATCGCCAGGGAATCAAACAGCACCTTGAGGCCAGCGTCACTGCGCTGCAGGTAGGCGGTCAGGGCCAGGTTTTCGAGGTGTACCGGCTTACGGTCGGCATAGCTGCCCTTCACTTGGGGCGAATTGAGGCGCACGGCAGCGCTTTGCACCGTACCTTTGGCCCAACTGAGCCAAAACTCGCCGCCAGCCTTCAATTGCGTCAGCTTCCATTGCTGGGTCAGTTTGGCGGGAATCCACTTGGCCCAGTCGCTCTGCGGCAGGCTCAGGTAGGCATCGACCTCAGCGTCTTGCCACTGGCTGGCACGAATGCGGCTACGCAGGCTGACCGCCAACGGTTGGCCATCGGGCAATGTCAGGCGAGCGTCCAGACGCTGCTGGCTCATGCCGGTATGCAGGCTCAGGCCCACATAGGTCACGGTCACTGGTGCCTGGTCGAAGGGTTGCAGGGTCACCTGGCTGTCCAGCACCGACACGCGCTTGACCATTTGCATGCGCGTCAGCAGTTGTTGCGGGTCCAACGGCTGGTCGTCCTGCACCGGCAAGCCTTGCAGGGTCCAGCGGCCGTCCTGGTCTTCCTTGACACTCAGTTGCAAGCCACTGACTTGCAGATGGGCGATACGCACTTCGCGGGCCAACAGGCTGGCCCACATATCCGGCACCACTTGCACCTGGTCCAGGCGCAAGGCACTGCTGCCCTCGCCGACCATGACGTCGTGGGCCAGCAATACCGGGGCAAACCCGCTCCAGCGGCCTTCAAGGCTGCCGATATGCAGCGGCGTATCCAGCGCAGCCTGGGCCTTGGCCTCGACTTCGGCGCGGTATTCGGCCACCAGCGGGGTAAGTTCGCGCCCCAGGCTCACGTACACCGCCGCCAATACCAGCAACAACGCACACAGGCCCAGACTCCAACGGGTCAAAGCGGCAAAAAAGCGTATCAGACGCTCCATGTCAGGCGACCCTCAAAAAACAGTTAGCGGACCGCAGATCAAGGTCTGCCGGTCTCGAAGAAAGTGCACAGTTGGGGATCAGAGCAACACCACGTCGTATTGTTCCTGGGAATACATGGTTTCGACCTGGAAGCGAATGGTGCGACCGATAAAACTTTCCAGTTCGGCGACGTTACCGGACTCTTCGTCCAGCAGGCGATCCACCACCTTCTGATTGGCAAGCACTCTATAACCTTCGGCCTGATAGGCGCGTGCCTCCCGCAGGATCTCACGGAAAATCTCGTAGCAAACCGTTTCCGGGGTCTTCAGTTTGCCGCGCCCCTGGCAACTGCTGCACGGCTCGCACAGTACCTGTTCCAGGCTCTCACGCGTGCGCTTGCGGGTCATCTGCACCAGGCCCAACTCGGTGATGCCGATGATGTTGGTCTTGGCGTGATCGCGCTCCAGTTGTTTTTCAAGCGTACGCAGCACCTGGCGCTGGTGCTCTTCATCTTCCATGTCGATGAAGTCGATGATGATGATGCCGCCCAGGTTACGCAGGCGCAGTTGACGAGCGATGGCCGTGGCCGCTTCGAGGTTGGTCTTGAAGATCGTCTCTTCAAGGTTGCGATGGCCCACGAAGGCACCGGTGTTGACGTCGATGGTGGTCATGGCTTCTGCCGGGTCCACCACCAGGTAGCCGCCGGACTTGAGTGGCACCTTGCGCTCCAGGGCTTTCTGGATTTCGTCTTCGACGCCATACAGGTCGAATATCGGCCGCTCGCCGGGGTAGTGTTCCAGGCGATCGGCGATTTCTGGCATCAACTCAGCAACAAATTGCGTGGTGCGCTGGAAGGTTTCCCGCGAATCGATGCGAATTTTCTCGATCTTCGGGCTGACCAGATCGCGCAACGTGCGCAACGCCAGGCCAAGGTCTTCATAAATGACGCTGGGCGCGCCAATGGTCTTGATCTGCGCGTCGATTTGGTCCCACAAGCGCCGCAGGTAGCGAATATCCATGAGGATCTCGTCAGCGCCTGCGCCTTCTGCGGCGGTGCGCAGGATAAACCCGCCCGCTTCCTTGATGCCCTCGGCGGCGACGCAGTCGCTGACCACCTTCTTCAGGCGCTCGCGCTCGGCTTCATCTTCGATCTTCAAGGAAATGCCCACATGGGCGGTGCGCGGCATGTACACCAGGTAGCGCGAGGGAATCGACAGCTGGGTGGTCAAGCGGGCGCCCTTGGAACCGATGGGGTCCTTGGTGACTTGCACCACCAGGCTCTGGCCCTCGTGCACCAGAGCGCTGATGCTTTCCACCGCAGGGCCCTCGCGCAAGGAAATTTCCGAGGCATGGATAAACGCTGCACGGTCCAGGCCGATGTCGACGAAGGCCGCCTGCATGCCCGGCAATACGCGCACCACCTTGCCTTTGTAGATATTGCCGACGATCCCGCGCTTCTGGGTGCGCTCGACATGCACTTCTTGCAGAACACCGTTCTCTACCACCGCCACGCGCGATTCCATCGGCGTGATATTGATCAGAATCTCTTCACTCATGGCTGGGTCTCGTTCAGGCGTTTTCACAATAGTGACCGTTCGCTTAAGGCTTGGCGCTGGAATACGGCGTTCAGCACACGGTAAGGTTTTGCCAACAGGGTATGCCGAATTGGGCGAGCAGTTGCGCGGTTTCGCAGACTGGCAGGCCCACCACGGCGGAATAACTGCCATTCAGCCCGGCCACAAACACCGAGCCCAGCCCTTGGATAGCATAGCCGCCGGCCTTGTCCTGCGGTTCGCCACTGTGCCAGTAGGTGGTAGCCTCCCGCACAGAAACCTCGCGGAAACGTACACGGCTGCTGACACATCGGGTTTCACATTGCTGGCCGTCGGTCAGGGCGATGGCGGTGAGCACTTCATGCTCGCGGCCGGAAAGGGCCATCAGCATGGCCAGTGCATCAGCCTGGTCCACCGGCTTGCCCAGGATCCGCCCATCGACAATCACCGCCGTGTCGGCCCCCAGTACGCAGGTGCCCGAGGTGTGGCCAAGCGCGACAAAACCTGCCGTCGCCTTGCCCCGCGCAAGGCGCTCGACATAGGCAACGGCAGGTTCGTCGTTCAGGGGAGTTTCATCAATAGCGGCGCTGACCAGGGTGAAGGGCACACCGATCTGGGCCAGCAGTTCACGTCGCCGCGGGGAGCCCGAGGCCAGATAAAGCGAATTCATTGCAGACTCTCCCTGTGGGGTTCGATAACCAGGCAGAGCCTCGCAATCCATTCAATTGATTTTATAGCGACGACGCAGCCCACGCAGGCCAAAACTGATCCAGGGCCATAACAAGGCGCTGACCAGCGCCGGCAGAACCAAGGCCAGGGTCGGCTGGCGGTTGCCGGTCAACGCGCTGAGCCATAGTTGCACCAACTGCGCCAGGCCGAAGATCACCAGGATCACCAGGCACTGCTGCCACATCGGGAACATGCGCAAGCGCTGCTGCAGCGACAGCACCAGAAAGGTAATCAGGGTCAGGATCAACGCGTTCTGGCCCAGCAAGGTGCCATACAACACATCTTCGGCCAAACCCAGGCACATGGCCGTGACCATGCCCACCTTGTGCGGCAGGTTCAATGACCAGAACGCCAGCAACAAGGCCAGCCAGAGCGGGCGAAGGATTTCCATGAACTGCGGCAGCGGCGAGACGCTGAGCAGCAAGCCGATGGCGAAGGTCAGCCAGACGATCCAGCCATTGCGTGAATGAGTACCCGCCATTAGTCCCCCCTCTGCGGTGTGGTGGCCGGAGCGGCGGTCGGTTTAGCCGGGCGCGCGTTATGCGCGGCAGGTTTGGCCGGCGTTGCCACAGGTGCTGCAGCTGCCGGTGCAGGTGACGTGGCTGGCGCGGGTGCAGGTGGGCCAACAAAAGCAGGTTTTGGCACCGTGGCCGGCACGATAGGCGCGGTGCCATTCTGCTGGTCCTCCGCTTCCTGGGCCTGGGCAGCGTCGTTAGCGCGCTCTTCCGGGGTGCGGTTGTCGCTGAACACCAGCAGCAGGTAACGGCTGCGGTTCAGCGCGGCAGTCGGTACCGCCCGAACGATAGCGAACGGCTGGCCGGAATCGTGGATCACCTCTTTGACCGTCGCCACCGGATAACCCGCCGGGAAGCGCTGGCCCAGGCCAGAGCTGACCAACAGGTCGCCTTCCTTGATGTCCGCAGTGTCGGCCACATGGCGCAGTTCCAGGCGTTCCGGGTTACCGGTGCCGCTGGCGATTGCGCGCAAGCCGTTACGGTTGACCTGCACCGGAATGCTGTGGGTCGTATCCGTCAGCAACAGCACCCGCGAGGTGTAGGGCATCAACTCCACCACCTGGCCCATCAGGCCACGGGCATCAAGCACCGGCTGGCCAAGCACCACACCGTCGCGCTCACCCTTGTTGATGATGATGCGGTGGGTAAAGGGGTTGGGGTCCATGCCGATCAGCTCGGCCACTTCGACCTTTTCGTTGACCAGCGCGGAAGAATTGAGCAACTCGCGCAGCCGAACGTTCTGCTCGGTGAGGGCCGCCAGCTTTTGCATGCGCCCCTGCAACAGCAGGTTTTCAGTCTTGAGTTTTTCGTTCTCGGCGACCAGTTCGGTGCGGCTGCCAAATTGGCTGGACACGCCCTGGAAGAGACGTTGCGGCAGGTCGGTGATCCAGTAGGTCTGCATCAACACCAGCGACATCTGGCTGCGCACCGGCTTGAGCAGTGCAAAGCGGGCATCGACCACCATCAGCGCGACCGAAAGCACGGTCAGCACCAATAAGCGCACACCCAATGAGGGGCCTTTGGCGAAAAGCGGTTTAATAAGCCGCTCCTCCCAGGCAAATGTTCTCTTTATTCATACGGCATCAAACCGGCCTGGATGCAGATTGAAGAAGATAAACGCCAACAGGCAGCACTGCAAAGTGCTGCCTGCCGACGAAGCATGAACCATCCAGGCAATCTTATTCGCTGGAGAGCAGGTCCATGGTGTGTTTATCCATCATTTCCAGCGCACGACCACCGCCACGGGCAACGCAGGTCAGCGGGTCTTCAGCGACGATCACTGGCAGGCCGGTTTCCTGGGCCAGCAACTTGTCGAGGTCGCGCAGCAAGGCGCCACCACCGGTCAGTACCAGGCCACGCTCGGCAATATCGGAAGCCAGCTCCGGCGGCGATTGCTCCAGGGCACTTTTCACCGCCTGAACGATGGTGGCCAGGGACTCTTGCAGAGCCTCCAGCACTTCATTGGAGTTCAGGGTGAAGGCACGTGGAACGCCTTCGGCCAGGTTGCGACCGCGCACATCGACTTCGCGCACTTCACCGCCTGGGTAAGCGGTGCCGATTTCCTGCTTGATGCGCTCGGCGGTGGATTCGCCGATCAGGCTGCCGTAGTTACGACGCACATAAGTGATGATCGCTTCGTCGAAGCGGTCGCCGCCCACGCGCACGGATTCGGCATACACCACACCGTTCAGGGAAATCAGGGCGATTTCGGTAGTACCACCACCGATATCCACCACCATCGAACCGCGCGCTTCTTCCACCGGCAGGCCGGCACCGATCGCAGCCGCCATTGGCTCTTCGATCAGGAATACTTCACGGGCACCGGCGCCAAGGGCCGATTCACGGATGGCGCGACGCTCCACCTGGGTGGACTTGCACGGAACGCAGATCAGCACGCGAGGGCTGGGCTGCAGGAAACTGTTTTCGTGAACTTTGTTGATGAAGTACTGCAGCATCTTTTCGCAGACGCTGAAATCGGCGATCACGCCATCCTTCATCGGACGAATGGCAGCAATATTGCCTGGTGTACGGCCGAGCATGCGCTTGGCCTCGGTGCCAACGGCAACGACACTTTTCTGATTACCATGGGTCCGAATGGCCACAACCGATGGCTCATTCAGAACGATACCGCGCTCGCGCACGTAAATAAGGGTGTTGGCAGTGCCCAGGTCAATGGAGAGATCGCTGGAAAACATGCCACGCAGTTTCTTGAACATGGGGAAAGGACCCTAGGCAACGCGTGGGTAAAAAAGTGCGGCAAACTCTAACAACGACAGGGATTTTGGGCAAGGCGCCAATGTGCTAAATTGGCCGACTTTCTGTGCACCAACCCCCACAATCGCGGCCTTATGACCGTAGAAATGCGGTAGTGTTCCGACAATCTAACACACGGACGCCCTCCGTTCTGTTTTCCACTGGAGAATCCCATGGCGCTTGAACGCTCCGACGTGGAAAAAATCGCACATTTGGCCTCGCTTGGCCTTAATGATGCCGATCTTCCACAGACCACCGCAGCCCTGAACAGCATTCTCGGGCTGGTCGACCAAATGCAGGCCGTGAATACCGACGGCATCGAGCCCCTGGCTCACCCACTGGAAGCCAGCCAGCGCCTGCGCGCAGACGTCGTGACCGAACGCAATAATCGCGAGGCCTACCAGTCCATCGCGCCAGCGGTCGAAAACGGCCTGTACCTGGTTCCGAAAGTCATCGACTAAAGGGAAAGAGCCTTTCATGCATCACATGACTCTGGCCGAGATCGCCCGCGGTCTCGCCGACAAATCGTTTTCTTCCGAAGAGCTGACCCAGGCTTTGCTTGCGCGTATTGCCGCGCTCGATCCCAAGGTCAACAGCTTCATCAGCCTCACCGAAGAGCTGGCCCTGAGCCAGGCCAAGGCCGCCGACGCCCGTCGCGCCAACGGTGAGAACGGCGCGCTGCTCGGCGCACCGATCGCCCACAAGGACCTGTTCTGCACCCAGGGCATTCGCACCAGCTGCGGCTCGAAGATGCTCGACAACTTCAAGGCGCCCTACGACGCCACTGTGGTCGCCAAGCTGGCCGCTGCCGGGGCCGTGACCCTGGGCAAGACCAACATGGACGAATTCGCCATGGGGTCGGCCAACGAGTCGAGCTACTACGGCGCGGTGAAAAACCCGTGGAACCTGGAACACGTACCGGGTGGCTCCTCCGGTGGTTCGGCTGCGGCCGTGGCCGCGCGCTTCCTGCCCGCCGCTACCGCCACCGATACCGGCGGTTCGATCCGCCAGCCAGCCGCCTTCACCAACCTCACCGGCCTGAAGCCGACCTACGGTCGTGTGTCTCGCTGGGGCATGATTGCCTATGCGTCCAGCCTGGATCAGGGCGGCCCGTTGGCACGCACCGCTGAAGACTGCGCAATATTGTTACAAGGCATGGCAGGCTTCGATAAACAGGACTCCACCAGCATCGACGAGCCCGTGCCGGACTACAGCGCCGGCCTGAATACATCGATCAAGGGCCTGCGCATTGGTGTGCCAAAAGAGTATTTCAGCGCCGGCCTCGACCCGCGTATCGCCGATCTGGTGCAAAACAGCATCAAAGAGCTGGAGAAGCTTGGCGCCGTGATCAAGGAAATCAGCCTGCCGAACAACCAGCACGCGATTCCCGCCTACTACGTGATCGCGCCAGCAGAGGCGTCTTCCAACCTGTCGCGTTTCGACGGCGTGCGCTTCGGCTATCGCTGCGAAAACCCCAAAGACCTCACCGACCTGTACAAGCGCTCCCGTGGCGAAGGCTTCGGCAGTGAAGTGCAGCGCCGGATCATGGTCGGGGCCTACGCCCTGTCGGCCGGCTACTACGACGCGTACTACCTCAAGGCGCAAAAAATCCGTCGCCTGATCAAGAACGACTTCATGGCCGCCTTTGAAGAAGTCGATGTGATCCTCGGCCCGACCGCGCCGAACCTCGCGTGGAAGATCGGCGCCAAGACCGGCGACCCGATCGCCGAGTACCTGGAAGACCTCTACACCATCACCGCCAACCTCGCGGGCTTGCCGGGCTTGTCCATGCCCGCAGGTTTCGTCGATGGCCTGCCGGTGGGCGTGCAACTGCTCGCCCCGTATTTCCAGGAAGGCCGCCTGCTCAATGTGGCGCACCAGTACCAGTTGAACACCGACTGGCACACCCGCACCCCTACCGGCTTCTGAGGAGAACACTATGCAATGGGAAGTTGTGATCGGGCTGGAGATTCATACCCAGCTCGCCACCCAATCGAAGATTTTCTCCGGTAGCGCCACTACGTTCGGCTCCGAGCCCAATACCCAGGCCAGCCTGGTAGACCTGGGCATGCCCGGCGTGCTGCCGGTGCTGAACCAGGAAGCGGTGCGCATGGCGGTGATGTTCGGCCTGGCGATTGACGCCGAAATCGGCCAGCACAACGTGTTTGCGCGCAAGAACTACTTCTACCCGGACCTGCCCAAGGGCTACCAGATCAGCCAGATGGAACTGCCGATTGTCGGCAAGGGCCACCTGGACATTCCCCTGGAAGACGGCACCATCAAGCGCGTCGGCGTCACCCGTGCACACCTGGAGGAAGACGCCGGCAAAAGCCTGCACGAAGAATTCCCGGGCGCCACCGGTATCGACCTGAACCGTGCCGGCACGCCGCTGCTGGAGATCGTGTCCGAGCCGGACATGCGCAGCGCCAAGGAAGCCGTGGCCTACGTCAAGACCATCCACGCGCTGGTGCGCTACCTGGGCATCTGCGACGGCAACATGGCCGAAGGCTCGCTGCGTTGCGATTGCAACGTGTCGATCCGCCCCAAGGGCCAGGTCGAGTTCGGCACCCGCTGCGAGATCAAGAACGTCAACTCGTTCCGCTTCATCGAGAAAGCGATCAACAGCGAAGTACGTCGCCAGATCGAGCTGATCGAAGACGGCGGCAAGGTGATCCAGCAAACGCGCCTGTACGACCCGAACAAAGACGAAACCCGCGCCATGCGCAGCAAAGAGGAAGCCAACGACTACCGTTACTTCCCTGACCCGGACCTGTTGCCGGTGGTGCTGGAGGATTCGTTCCTCAATGACATCCGCGCCACCCTGCCGGAACTGCCGCAGCAAAAACGCGAGCGCTTCCAGGAGCAATTCGGCCTGTCGGTCTACGATGCCAGCGTATTGGCCTCCAGCCGTGAACAAGCCAACTACTTCGAAAAAGTCGTGAGCATTGCCGGCGACGCCAAGCTGGCGGCCAACTGGGTGATGGTCGAGCTGGGCAGCCTGTTGAACAAACAGGGCCTGGAAATCGACGACGCGCCGGTCACCGCCGAACAACTGGGTGGCATGCTGCTGCGCATCAAGGACAACACCATCTCCGGCAAAATTGCCAAGACCGTGTTCGAAGCGATGGCCGCCGGTGAAGGCAATGCCGACGAGATCATCGAGAAGCGTGGCCTCAAACAAGTCACCGACAGCGGCGCGATCTCGGCCGTGCTCGATGAAATGCTCGCGGCCAATGCCGAACAGGTCGAGCAATACCGCGCCGCAGACGAAGCCAAGCGCGGCAAGATGTTCGGCTTCTTTGTCGGCCAGGCGATGAAAGCCTCCAAGGGCAAAGCCAACCCGCAACAGGTGAACGAACTGCTCAAAAGCAAGCTCGAAGGCTGATCCATGATCGTTCCCACGCTCTGCGTGGGAACGCCTCACGGGACGCTCCGCGTCCGCTTTTGTGACGCGTAGCGTCACCAGCTGCATTCCCACGCAGAGCGTGGGAACGATCCAACGGGGACATCTTGAAATGAAGCGTCTACTCGGCCTCCTGGCCCTGTCCTCCCTGCTGGCCGGTTGCGCCAGCGGCCTCATCGACCCCAACGGCTACGACGAAACCGGCACCGCGTCCTATTACGGCGCCAAGCACCATGGCAAGAAAACCGCCAGCGGTGAACCTTTCAACCAGAACGCCTTGACCGCCGCCCATCGGCGCCTGCCCTTCGGTACGCAGGTCAAGGTGACCAACCTCGACAACAACCGTTCTGTCGTGGTGCGTATCACTGATCGCGGCCCGCATACCCGTGGCCGCCTGATCGACGTTTCACGCAAGGCTGCCGAGCAGTTGCGCATGCTGCGCAGCGGTACCGCACGGGTACGCGTGCAAGCCCTGAACAACTGATCGAGGCAGCCTTGAGCATTTTCGGATTGAACGCCCTCTCACCCTGGAGCCTGCTCGAACTGGTGGGCGGCCTGATCTTGCTGATCATCGGCGCTGAAATCCTGGTACGCGCCGCAGTACGCCTGGCGGCGAGTCTCAAGGTTCGGCCACTGATCATCGGCTTGAGCATCGTCGCCTTCGGCAGCAGTGCGCCGCAGATGACCGTCAGCCTTCAGGCCACGCTGGCCGGCAACACGGATATCGCTGTGGGCAGTGTCATCGGCAGCAGTATCTTCAACATCCTCGTGACCCTGGGCTTGTCCGCACTGATCATTCCGTTGCGGGTCTCGCGGCAACTGGTGCGCGTAGATATCCCGGTGATGATCGTCGCCGGCCTGCTGGTATTTATCCTGGCGGCTAACGAAATGCTGACGCCCTTCGATGGCGCCGTGCTGCTGGTGGCGCTGGTGGCCTACCTTGGCGTATTGCATTATCAGACGCGTCATTCCCGCCGCCCGCGCACTCTGGACACCGTGGCGAAGGCGCCATGGCTGAGCAGTGTGCTGCTGATGCTCGGCGGTTTGCTGGTGCTGGTGCTGGCCGGGCATTTGTTGCTCGGCGCAGCGGTGGATGTAGCGGGCGATCTCGGATTGTCGGAGCGCGTCATCGGCCTCACGTTGATCGGCGTCGGCACCTCGCTGCCGTGCCTTGCCACATCGCTGATCGCCGCGTTGCGTGGCGAACGGGAGATCGCCGTGGGCAACGTGATCGGCAGCAACCTGTTCAACCTGCTCGGCGTGCTGGGCTTTACCGCACTGGTGGCGCCGACGCCGCTGTCGGTCTCGCCCAACGCCCTGGACTTCGATTTACCGGTGATGCTCGGCGCCATCATCCTGTGCCTGCCGGTGTTCTATACCGGCTATCGGGTAACACGTATCGAAGGGCTGGTGCTGCTGGGGCTGTACCTGGCGTACGGGCTGCATGTCATGGCCTTCACCACTGGCATGCCGCTGGCCAACAAGCTTGAACAATTGATGCTGTATTACGTCCTGCCAGCGTTAGGGGCTCTGCTGTTGTTCACCTCACTGCGCGCCTGGCACCGCCAACACAAGAGGGAATCGCAATGACCGAACAGAAAAAACCCGGGGTTGAAGTACGTCGCCAGGTCATGGGCGATGCGTTCGTCGACCGCGCCTTGGGTAATGCCACGGCGTTCACCCAACCGCTGCAGGACTTCGTCAATGAGCACGCGTGGGGCAGCGTCTGGAACCGCGAAGGGTTACCGCTCAAGACCCGCAGCCTGATCACCCTCGCCGCCCTCACCGCCCTCAAGTGCCCGCAGGAACTCAAGGGCCATGTGCGCGGTGCGCTGAATAATGGCTGTACGGTGGAGGAGATCCGCGAAGCGCTGCTGCATTGCGCGGTGTATGCAGGGGTGCCGGCGGCGATTGATGCGTTTCGGGCGGCGCAGGAAGTGATTGAGGCGTATCAGGCCGATCAGCAGTGACTGTCCTGTAGCTATCGCAGGCAAGCCAGCTCCCACACTTGAGGGTATTCACACGCCCACATGTGGGAGCTGGCTTGTCGGGTCGCCGCATCGCTGCAATGGGGCCTCAAGCTGCCCGCCGATTTCAGATCCAACCACCCGCCTGCAACACAAAAATCCCGATATTCGTGGTCACCGCCGCCATCAGCGTGGTGATCACGATAATCGCGGCCGCCAGCTCATGATTACCCTGCGCCGCCCGGGCCATCACAAAGCTTGCGGCGGCGGTCGGCGCGCCGAAATACAGAAACAGAATCCCCAACTCCGGCCCTCGGAACCCCAGCAACCACGCGCCCAGGGTGGCGATCACCGGTAGCCAGATCATCTTCATCAGGCTCGCGCTCAACGCCATGTTGCCGCTCTTGCGCAGCGCGGCCATGGACAAGGTGCCACCGATGCAAATCAGCGCCAGCGGCAGCGTGGTATCGGACAGGTACTGCAAGGATTTCTCAAGCCAACCGGGCACGCCGATCTGGAAGTACGCGAACGGCGTAGCGACGATCACGCTGATAATCAGCGGGTTGGCCAATACGCTTTTGAAGATGCTCCACGGGTCGGACTTGATCACCGGGCTATAGACCGCCAGCACAATGGTCGACAGCGTGTTGTAAAAGAGGATCACCAGCGCGGCGAGGATCGCGCCCAGGGATATGCCGTAATCGCCGTACATACTGGCCGCCAGTGCCAGGCCGATGACCCCGTTATTGCCACGAAACGCGCCTTGGGCGTAGATGCCTCGGTCTTCGCGCTTGCAGCGAAAGATCGCCCAACCCCAGGCCACGGCAAAGCTCACCAGGGTGGCGACGCAGAAGTAGATGAGCAGGCCCGGCTTGAGCGCCGAGTGCAGGTCGGCATGCAGAATGCCAAGGAACAGCAGCGCCGGCATGGCGACGTTGAACACCAGGGACGATGCGGTGTGGATAAAGTTGTCGTTGATCCAATTGATGCGCTTTAGAAACACGCCCAGGAACAGCATGGCAAACACCGGCGCGGTGATGGTGAGGGTGGTGAGGAAGATTGCCAGCATGCCGGGGAGAACCTTGGTGGGCGTCGTTAGTTGGCTAATGATAAGCCAGTACGAGCGGGTTCGTGTGGGCAACGCCATTCAAATGTGGGAGCTGGCTTGCCGTCGTAGGAGCGAGCTTGCTCGCGAGAAACTCCCAGGCGCCGCGTTCATTCAGTTAACACGCGTTATCGTTGGCGTCTTTCGCGAGCAAGCTCGCTCCTACAGGGTTAGCGCCTGGTTTCAGGTAATCGGCGCCGGGTTGAACAGCGTGATGTCGTTATGCAGCTTATGCCGCTCTGCCCAGGTCTGCTTCTTGCCGCTGGCCACATCCAGATAGAAGTGGAATAGCTCCCAACCCAGCTCCTCGATACTCGCCCGCCCCGTCGCAATGCGCCCGGCGTCGATATCGATCAGGTCCGGCCAACGCTGGGCCAGTTCGGTGCGGGTGGAGACCTTCACCACCGGCGCCATCGCCAGCCCATACGGCGTGCCGCGCCCGGTGGTGAACACGTGCAGATTCATCCCCGCTGCCAGTTGCAAGGTGCCGCAGACAAAATCACTGGCCGGTGTGGCGCAGAAGATCAGGCCCTTTTCCTTGAAGCGCTCGCCAGGGCCAAGTACGCCGTTGATGGCACTGCTGCCGGATTTGACGATGGAACCCAACGACTTCTCGACAATATTCGACAGCCCGCCCTTCTTGTTACCCGGCGTGGTATTGGCGCTGCGGTCTGCCTCGCCCTTGGCCAGGTAACGGTCATACCAGTCCATTTCCCGGACCAGCTCGCGGGCAACGTCCGGGTTCTTCGCGCGTGAGGTCAGCAGGTAAATCGCATCGCGAACTTCAGTCACTTCGGAAAACATCACCGTCGCGCCGGCGCGCAGTAACAGGTCCGAGGCATACCCCAGCGCCGGGTTGGCGGTGATGCCGGAGAACGCATCGCTGCCGCCGCACTGCATGCCCAGGATCAACTCGGAGGCCGGCACGGTTTCGCGGCGACGCTGGTTGAGTTTCTTCAAGCGCACGTCGGCCAGGGCCATGATCTGCTCGATCATTTCGGTAAAGCCATGGCTGGAATCCTGCAAGCGATACAGCCACGGCTCGCTCAAGTCCACGGAGCTGTCGTTGTCGTGCATCACCTGGCCGGCCTGGAGCTTTTCACAGCCCAGGCTGATCACCAAGGCTTCGCCGCCCAGGTTGGGGTTGCGCGCCAGGTTGCGCACGGTGCGGATGGGGATGTAGGCATCCGTCGCCGTAATCGCCACGCCGCAGCCGTAGCTGTGGGTCAGCGCCACCACGTCATCGACATGCGGGTACTGGGGCAGCAACTCGTCCTTGATGCGCTTGACCGCATGGTCCAGCACGCCGGTAACGCATTGCACGGTGGTGGTAATGCCGAGGATGTTGCGCGTGCCCACGGTGCCGTCCGCATTGCGATAGCCCTCGAAGGTAAACCCCTCCAGGGGCGCCTGGGTTTCAGGCACCTCGGTGGACAGCGGCAAGCTGTCCAGCGGCGGTGCGGTGGGCATGCGCAACTGGTCCTCCTGCACCCAACTGCCACGCGGAATCGGCGCCAGGGCATAACCGATGGTCTGGCCGTAGCGAATAATCTGGCCGCCCTCGGGGATGTCTTCCAGCGTCACCTTGTGGCTCTGCGGGATGAAATCCACGGTGACCAGCCCGTCGGGAAACTCGGTACCGGCGGGTACCCCTTGATCGTTCACCACGATCACCACATTGTCGCGCTCGTGCAAACGGATCGAGCGCGGCGAGTCGGCATGTTCAATCAACTGCATCACACGAACCTCAGGAATGCGCTTGAGAAAGGTTGGTCAACTCAGGGCCCTGGGTAGGCGGCTCCTTGAGCACCACGCGCTTGATCGGGCCGACAATCACCAAGTAACTAAATACCGCCACCAGCGCGTTGGCGCCCACGAACACCAGCGCCCATTTGAACGAGCCGGTGGTGCTGATGATGTAGCCAATCACAATCGGCGTGGTGATCGAGGCCAGGTTACCGAAGGTGTTGAACAAGCCGCCACTGAGGCCGGCGATTTGTTTAGGCGAAGTGTCGGATACCACCGCCCAACCCAATGCGCCCACGCCTTTGCCGAAGAAGGCCAAGGCCATGAAGCCCACCACCATCCATTCGATGTCTACGTAATTGCACGCCACGATGCTGCTGGAAATCAGCAGGCCACCGATGATCGGCGCCTTGCGTGCGAAGGTCAGCGAATGGCCTTTGCGCAGCAGGTAGTCGGAAATCACCCCGCCGAGCACTCCGCCGATAAAGCCGCAGATCGCCGGTAACGAGGCAATGAAGCCGGCCTTGAGGATGGTCATGCCACGCTCCTGCACCAGGTACACCGGAAACCAGGTCAGGAAGAAGTAGGTGATGCCGTTGATGCAGTACTGGCCCAGGTAGACGCCGAGCATCATGCGGTTGGTCAGGAGCTGGCGGATGTAATCCCACTTCGGCCCGTCGGTTTTCTTACCCTTGCCCTTGTCTTGGTCCATATCGACCATCGCGCCATTGGCAGCGATGTGATTGAACTCGGCCTCGTTGATCATCGGGTGCTGGCGCGGGCTGTGGATAACTTTCAGCCAGATCAGCGAGAAAACAATGCCGATCACGCCCATCACGATAAACACGTGCTGCCAGCCAAAGCGATAGACGATCCAGCCCATCAACGGCGCGAACAACACCGTGGCGAAATACTGGGCCGAGTTGAAGATCGCCGACGCAGTGCCGCGTTCCGCCGTAGGGAACCACGCCGCAACAATACGGGCATTTCCCGGAAACGACGGCGCCTCGGCCAAGCCCACCATAAAGCGCAGCATGAACAGCGCGACCACCGCAGTGGAGACGCCAAACTCACCGACATAGCCTTGCAGCACGGTGAACAGCGACCAGGTGAAGATGCTCAGGGCATAGACTTTTTTCGAGCCGAAACGGTCGAGCAGCCAGCCACCGGGAATTTGCCCGGCCACGTAGGCCCAACCGAATGCAGAGAAGATATAACCGAGGGTGACCGCGTCGATGCCGAGGTCTTTTTGCAGGCTGGAGCCGGCGATAGCGATGGTGGCCCGGTCGGCGTAGTTGATCGTGGTCACTAGGAACAGCATGAGCAGGATCAAATAGCGGACATGGGTCGGCTTGGTCGCTTGCATGTAAAAGTACTCCCACTAATTATTTTTTTTGCGGGTAATGATTTTGTATTGCCTGGTTGCGCCTCCCTGTAGGAGCGAGCTTGCTCGCGAAGAACTTCAACGATCACGCGGGCATTCAGGATGCACGCGGTGAATTTGAGTTTTTCGCGAGCAAGCTCGCTCCTACAGAGAGGATGCTGCGTGTTACGAACCGATGTAGCTGGTTTTCACCACGGTGTAGAACTCTTGCGCATAGCGACCCTGCTCACGCGAACCGTAGGATGAACCCTTACGGCCACCAAATGGAACGTGGTAATCCACCCCCGCCGTCGGCAGGTTGACCATCACCATCCCAGCCTGGGAGTGGCGCTTGAAGTGGTTGGCATATTTGAGCGAGGTAGTGGCGATGCCGGCCGACAAGCCGAACTCGGTGTCATTGGCCATGGCCAGCGCCGCCTCGTAGTCCGCCACGCGCACCACGTTGGCCACCGGGCCGAAGATCTCTTCACGGCTGATGCGCATGGCCGCTTCACTGTCGGCAAACAGTGTGGGCGCCAGGTAATAGCCTTCGGTGTCGCAGGTCACCAGGCCGCCCCCACTCACCAGCCGGGCACCTTCGCTCTGGCCGATGTCGATGTATTTCAGGTCCTGATCCAACTGGGCCTGGGATACCACCGGGCCAATATCGGTGCCGCTATTCAAAGCGTGGCCCACCTTGATCGACTTCATGCGCTCGGCCATGGCGGCGACAAACTGGTCGTGGATCCCCGCGGTGACAATCAAGCGGCTCGAGGCCGTGCAACGCTGGCCGGTAGAGTAGAACGCACTCTGTACCGACAGCTCGACAGCCTGCTTGAGGTCGGCATCGTCGAGAATGATTTGCGGGTTCTTGCCACCCATCTCCAACTGCACCTTGGCCTGGCGCGATACACAACTGACCGCGATCTGACGCCCAACGCCCACCGACCCGGTGAAACTGATGCCATCGACTTTCGGGCTGTTGACCAACACGTCGCCGACCACACGGCCACTGCCCATCACCAGGTTGAACACACCGGCGGGGAAACCGGCGCGGGAGATGATTTCGGCCAAGGCCCAGGCGCAGCCCGGCACCAGCTCGGCAGGCTTGATCACCACGCAGTTGCCGTAGGCCAGGGCCGGGGCGATTTTCCACGCGGGGATGGCGATCGGGAAATTCCACGGGGTGATCAGACCCACCACACCGAGGGCTTCGCGGGTCACTTCAACGTTGACGCCCGGGCGCACCGAAGGCAAGTAATCGCCCGAGAGGCGCAAGCACTCACCGGCGAAGAATTTGAAGATATTGCCGGCGCGGGTCACTTCGCCAATGGCTTCAGGCAGGATCTTGCCCTCTTCGCGGGCCAGCAGGGTGCCGAGTTCTTCGCGACGGGCGAGGATCTCGCTGCCGACTTTATCCAGCGCATCGTGACGCGCCTGGATACCGGAGGTGGACCACGCCGGGAACGCGGCGCGGGCAGCGTCGATGGCCGCGTTGACTTGGGCCACGTCGGCTTTGGCGTATTCGCCAATGGCGTCGGACACATCCGACGGGTTGATGTTGGTGCAGTAGTCGGCGCCGGTTACCCATTCGCCATTGATGTAGTTCTCAAAACGCTTTGCCTGGGACACGAATCTTCTCCTGACGCAAAAGGCCGCTGATTGCTCAGCGGCCTTGTGGATAATTTATTGCGCGCCTTGCTTGTCGATCAGCGCGGCGAGGGCTTCGTACTCTTCCGGCAGCAGGTCGGTCAGTGGCGTGCGCACGGGGCCGGCGTCATAACCGACGATTTTCGCACCGGCCTTGACGATGCTCACCGCGTAACCCGCCTTGCGGTTACGGATATCCAGGTATGGCAGGAAGAAGTCGTCAATGATCTTGCCAACGGTGGCGTGATCTTCGCGAGCAATGGCGTGGTAGAAATCCATCGCAGTCTTGGGGATGAAGTTGAACACCGCCGAGGAGTACACCGGCACGCCCAGGGCCTTGTAGGCCGCGGCGTAAACCTCTGCGGTCGGCAAGCCACCGAGGTAGCTGAAACGGTCGCCCAGGCGACGGCGGATCGACACCATCAGCTCGATATCACCCAGGCCATCCTTGTAGCCGATCAGGTTCGGGCAACGCCCGGCCAGGCGCTCCAACAGCGGTGCGGTCAGGCGGCAGACGTTGCGGTTGTACACCACCACGCCGATCTTGACCGACTTGCACACGGCTTCAACGTGGGCGGCAACCCCGTCCTGGCTGGCTTCGGTGAGGTAGTGCGGCAGCAGCAACAGACCTTTGGCGCCGAGGCGTTCGGCCTCTTGGGCATACTCGATGGCCTGGCGGGTGGCACCGCCTACACCGGCCAGGATCGGCACGCTGGACGCACAGGTATCCACGGCGGTTTTCACTACTTGGGAATATTCGCTGGCCGCCAGGGAGAAAAACTCACCTGTGCCACCTGCGGCGAACAAGGCGCTGGCGCCATAAGGGGCCAGCCATTCCAGGCGCTTGATGTAACCCGCCTGGTGGAAATCACCCTGGGCGTTGAAATCGGTCACCGGGAAAGACAGCAGACCGTGGGAGAGGATGGACTTCAGTTCTTGTGGATTCATTATTCGAACACCCTGGGCGAAGACTTTCTAACGAAAGGTTGTTGTTGGTTTTGATGATGTCGTACGTCATCGTACAACTATAAACAGATTCGTCAACTGCAATTCATCCGGCGTAATCCCGCGAAGGCTTAAGACGCGGCTCTTGACGTAGGAAATTTCTCACCTATGATTCAGAAAGCTGTATGCATATACAGTCATCACGGAAGATTCCTACGACATAGCAAGGAGCTAACATGTCAGGTCTTGAACTCGCAGCACCCGAAAAAACACCACCTACCCTGCGCTTCGAAGGCGGTGAACACGCCGCCATCGGCGATGACACCCTGCTTCGCTTCGTCAAGGACGCCCCGGCCATTCCTGCGCGCCAAGTCGAACTGCACCTGCCCAACGGGCTTGCGCTGACCTATGGCCAAGTGATCGCCCTGGGCGGCGACTTCTATGGCATCCCCGGCCAACCGATCAGCGAGGGCAATTCTCCGGCCGAGCGCGTGCAACGCTTCACCGCGGCCTTCAATTCTCTTGCCGTGTTGCCTGCTTCACGGGAAGAAGCGCAGAAGATCCTGGCGGTGATGCAAAAGGAGATCAACGCCGTCAACCAGGCGATCAAGGACGGCAAACAGCCGCACGAAGCCTACGACGCCCTGGGTGATACGTTGTCCGAGGAGTGGAACCGCATCACCGGCGGCGGCAGCGCTGTTTCGGCCCTCGTGCCACTCGGCCGCTACCTGAAACTGGCAGCGGACAACGCCGACCACTTCGGTGAATGGGCCCTGTCCGCCTACTTGGCCGGCCATACGGCAGCACTGCAACAGGCAGTGGTGGCCCATCAGACCGGCACCGACCAGGCGCTGGAATTGGCCTATGCCATGAACAGCTTTGCCGATCACTTTTTGACCGACCTGTTTTCCGCCGGCCACCTGCGGGTACCGCGTAAACAACTGGCGGCAGTGGTGACACCAGGAGAACTCGGCTCGCTGATCAGCCGCTTCATGCACGATGAAGACAGTAAATTCGGGCTCAAGGTGCGCAATGCCATGGGCGCTCAGTGGCATGCCTACGGCGACAAGCGCTACTTCGACAGCATTGACGCCGACAATCGCGTGCAGGTCAAACGGGCAGTACAGGCCTCGGCAGATGAAATCTTCGAAACCTTCATCAGCGGCATCGCGCCCTCCCCGGCTGAGTTCAAGGCACCGCTGTATGTGCCCGACCTGAACGCCGCGCAAAACCCGGCGAATAACTTCTCGCCGCTGTTCAAGATGGAAGGGGACAAGGTGCTGCGGCGCAAGGACGTCAACGATTTGAACGACAAGCACTGGACCAATGATTGGTGGGGGTGGAGTACGTACTTGCTGCTTAAAGACTACAAGCCAAACCAACCCGTCAACTAACGGCTGGCATGATCGTTCCCACGCTCTGCGTGGGAATACAGCCTATGACGCTCCGCGTCACCCTGCGAGGGCTTGAGAAATTCACGCGCATCGGGACGCGGAGCGTCCATAGAGGCGTTACCACGCAGAGCGTGGGAACGATCAGACCCGCTGCGCCTCTGCCTCTTCATGGGCATGGCGCAGTCGTTCGCGACTGTTGGTCAAATGCAAGCGCATCGCAGCCCGCGCCGCATCCGAATCCTGGCGGGCTATCGCCTCGTAGATCTCTTCGTGTTCGCGGCTCAAGCGGCTCATGTAGTGCTGTTGATCATCATGGGCCAGGCGCGCCGAATTCAGGCGGGTACGCGGAATGATGCTGGTGCCCAGGTGGGTCATGATGTCGGTGAAGTAGCGGTTGCCGGTAGACAGTGCAATTTCCAGGTGGAAGGCAAAGTCCGACGCCACCGCATCGCCGGCGTGGGCCGCACTCTCATTCAAGGCATCGAGGGCCGCACGCATGGCCGCCAGTTGCTCATCGCTGCGACGCAGCGCCGCGAGGCCCGCAGACTCCACTTCCAGGCTGATACGCAGCTCCAGAATCGCCAGCACATCGCGCAAGGTCACCACGGTGGCCGGGTCTATGCGAAAACCGCTGGGGCTTGGCGTGTCCAGCACGAAGGTGCCGATACCGTGGCGAGTCTCGACCTGCCCCGCCGCTTGCAGGCGCGAGATGGCTTCACGCACCACCGTCCGACTGACGCCGTGGGCATCCATGATCGCCGACTCGGTGGGCAACTTGTCGCCGCGTTTGAGCTGGCCATCGCGGATCTGCTCGGACAACACCGTGACCAATTCCTGGGCAAGGCTGCGGCGCTTGCGGGGAAGACGTGGGGCGGCGCTGGCGTTTTCCATGATGAACCATCTTTCTCGACGAACTAAAGACCGCATCATAGCCCATGGTGGTTGTACGATCACCGTTCTGGCGCGACTTTCATCCATATCCTTCACGCAAAAAAAATGCCCCGACAGACGTCGGGGCATTTTTCAGATGGATCTGTAAGCGAAATCCGCCTACTTCACCACTTTCAAGCTTGGCCGACCGCTAGGGCGCGGCGGCTCGGTATCCGGTGGCGGTACATCATCACCGTCTTCGCCTTCGATCGTTTCGTCATCCTCCAAAGGCGACTCCAGATCGAACACCATGCCCTGGCCATTTTCCCGGGCGTAGATCCCGAGGATGGCACCGATGGGCACGAACAGCGTATGGGGCACACCGCCGAAACGCCCTTCGAAGCTCACCGCTTCGTTGTCCATGTGCAGGTGGCGCACGGCACTGGGCGATACGTTCAGCACAATCTGTCCGTCACTGGCAAAACCCTGGGGTACCTGAACCGCAGGAAATTCGGAATTGACCAGCATGTGCGGGGTGCAATCGTTGTCCACAATCCACTCATAGAGCGCGCGGACCAGGTAAGGTCGACTGGAGTTCATCAACGGCTCCTTAAGCCTTAGCGCATATCACGTTCGGCACCAGACAGACTTGCCTGGAAAGCCTCACGCGCAAACTGGCGCTCCATGTAATCAAGCAACGGCTTGGCCGGCCGTGGCAGTTCAATGCCCAGAATCGGCAAGCGCCAGAGTATGGGTAATAGGCAGCAATCCACCAAGCTTTGTTCCTCACTGAGGAAAAAAGGTTTATCGGCGAACAACGGCGAAACGCCGGTGAGGCTCTCGCGCAATTCCTTGCGCGCCTGCACACGAGCGGCTTCTTTGGAACGCGAATCCAGGATCACATCCACCAACCCGCACCAGTCACGCTGGATCCGATGGATCAGCAGGCGGCTGTTGGCACGCGCCACCGGGTACACCGGCAGCAAAGGCGGATGAGGGTAACGCTCATCCAAGTATTCCATCACCACGGTCGACTCCCACAACGCCAGGTCACGATCGACCAGGGTGGGCAAGCTGCCGTAAGGGTTCACTTCGATCAGCTTCGGCGGCTGACGGCCCGCCTCCACACTGATGATCTCGGCGCTGACACCCTTCTCTGCGAGCACGATGCGTACTCGGTGGGAATAGTGGTCGGCGGGGTCGGAGTAACAGGCCAACCGGTTGGTCACGCCCATGGCGGTCCTCCTCGCTTGTTGAAATTATCGAAAGCTCAAAAACGAGCGCGCCCAGAAAGCATCCCTGTAACGTCCGGTTCAAACCGACGCTACGTGTTCAGAGATGCCGCTGGGCGCGCAAGATTAACAGCAATTGCTTACGGTTGGATCAATGCACATCCTTCCAGTATTCACGCTTGAGCAAATAAGCGAATACAAAGAAGAAAGCCAGGTACAGCAAGACGTAGGTACCGATGCGCTGATGCTGCAGTTTGACCGGGTTGGCCGAGTAGGCCAGGAAGGTCACCAGGTTCTTGACCTTCTCGTCGAACTGCTCTTCGTTCAGCGTACCGGTCTTGGGCACGATGGTCAGTTGATCGCACGCTTCATGGGTCAGCGGCGTGCCGGTCAACGGATCATATTGCTTCTTGCCGTCTTCAACGACCTGAACCTGTTTGCATCCTACCACCTGGCGCCCCTGCAGGCCGACCAGAACGTTCGGCATGCCGACGTTCGGGAAGACTTTGTTGTTCACGCCATAGGGGCGTGCAGGGTCTTCGTAGAAGGATTTGAGGTAACCGTAGAGCCAGTCGGTACCGCGTACGCGAGCCACCAGGGTAAGGTCGGGCGGCGCGGCGCCGAACCAGGTCTTGGCGTCGGCCGGCTGCATGCCGATGTTCATGTGGTCGCCGATCTTGGCGCCTGTGAACACCGCATGGCTGAGCATCACCTCATGGGGAATTCCCAGGTCATCGGCAACGCGCTCGTACCGTTGGAACTTGGCGCTGTGGCACCCCATGCAGTAGTTGGTGAATGTACGCAGCCCATCCTGCATGGCGGCTTTGTCAGACACATCGATATCGACTTTTTCCAGCTGCGCACCATGTTCGGCAGCGAAGGACAGTAGCGGCAGCGCCGCAAGCACGAATGCAACGAGTAATTTTTTCATCAGCCAGTCACCCTTTCCGGAACCGGTTTGGTCTTCTCGAGCCGGGTATAGAACGGCATCAGAATAAAGTAGGCGAAGTACAGGAAGGTGCAGACCTGCGACAGCAACGTCCGTTCAGGGGTGGGCGCCAATACACCCAACACACCCAGGATCACGAACGAAATGCAGAACACCCACAGCCAGATCTTGCTCAGCCAGCCTTTGTAGCGCATTGATTTGACCGGGCTACGGTCGAGCCACGGCAGCACGAACAGCACCGCGATGGCCGCGCCCATGGCGATCACGCCCATGAGTTTGTCGGGGATCGCACGCAAGATCGCGTAGAACGGCGTGAAGTACCAGACCGGGGCAATGTGCTCAGGTGTCTTGAAGGCGTTGGCCTGTTCGAAGTTAGGCTTCTCCAGGAAATAACCACCCATCTCCGGGAAAAAGAACACGATCGAGCAGAACACAAACAGGAACACGACCACGCCGACAATGTCTTTCACGGTGTAGTACGGGTGGAACGGAATGCCATCCAGCGGGATGCCGTTTTCGTCCTTGTGCTTCTTGATGTCCACGCCATCCGGGTTGTTGGAACCCACTTCGTGCAGCGCCAGGATATGCAATACCACCAGGCCCAGGATCACGATCGGCAAGGCCACCACGTGCAAGGCGAAGAAGCGGTTCAGGGTGATGCCGGAGATCAGGTAGTCACCACGAATCCACTGGGTCAGGTCGTTGCCGATCACCGGGATTGCGCCGAACAGCGAGATGATCACCTGGGCGCCCCAGTAAGACATCTGGCCCCAAGGTAGCAGGTAGCCCATGAAGGCTTCGGCCATCAGCGCCAGATAGATCAACATGCCGAAGACCCACACCAGCTCACGGGGCTTCTGGTACGAGCCGTAGAGCAGGCCGCGGAACATGTGCAGGTAGACGACGATAAAGAACGCCGACGCGCCGGTGGAGTGCAGCAGGCGCAGGATCGAGCCGTACTCGACATCACGCATGATGTATTCGACAGAGGCAAACGCCTCTTCCGCCGACGGCGTGTAGCTCATCGTCAACCACACGCCGGTGACGATCTGGTTGACCAGCACCAACAGGGCCAGGGAGCCGAAGAAGTAGAAGAAGTTGAAGTTTTTCGGCGCGTAATATTTGCTGAGATGGTCTTCCCACATTTTAGTGGCGGGGAAGCGCGCATCCACCCAATCCATGAACTTGCTCATCACGCGTTCTCCTTGTCGAGGCCAATGACAATGATGTCGTCAGATTCGTAATTGTGAGGAGGAACCGGCAGGTTCAGGGGGGCGGGCTGGGATTTGTAGACGCGGCCCGCAAGGTCATAGTGGGAACCGTGGCACGGGCAGAAATAACCGCCGACCCAGTCTTTGCCCAAATCGACAGGCGCCACTTCCGGGCGGAAGGTAGGTGAGCAACCCAGATGGGTACAAAGACCAACCAGCAGCAGAATCTCTGGCTTGATCGAACGTGCTTCGTTCTTGGCGTAGGCGGGCTGGTCGGACTTTTCGGATGTCGGGTCAGACAGCTGGCCTTCGATCTTCTTCAGATTCCCCAGGATTTCCTCGGTACGACGAACAATGAAAACCGGCTGGCCGCGCCACTCAGCAATCATCTGCTGGCCTGGCTCGATCTTGCTGACATTCACCTTCACCGGTGCACCTGCGGCTTTCGCCTTGGCACTGGGAAACCATGACCCCACGAACGGGACCGCAGCCCCCACCGCTCCTGCAGCACCCACCACGGATGTGGCTGCTACCAAGAAGCGACGCCGGCCTGCATTCACGCCGTCATTGCTCATTCAGTCCTCTCCCATCAGCTTTTTGGCCTGTTAAATCAGGCGTCTACTAAGTGTTGAATCTTTACTTATAAAAATTTTGACGGATGGTAATGAAAAGCCCCACGTATGACAAGGGAATTGCCCGGGGCTCCGTCTCCAGGCCTTGTAGTATAGGGGGTCTACGGATGTGGCAAGTTGTCACGGCGAAAAATGTGCATAAATCACAGGCAATAAAAAACGCCCAGCTCCGTGAGGAGGCTGGGCGTTTTTGTGGAACGTAAAGCGAATTAACGCTTCGAGTACTGCGGACGCTTACGCGCTTTACGCAGACCGACTTTCTTACGTTCAACTTCACGAGCATCGCGAGTCACGAAGCCAGCTTTGCGCAGAGCGCCACGCAGGGTTTCGTCGTACTGCATCAGAGCGCGAGTGATACCGTGGCGGATTGCGCCAGCTTGACCACTTACACCGCCACCGATAACGGTGACGTAGATGTCGAACTTTTCAACGGTCTCGGTCAATTCCAGCGGCTGACGAACTACCATGCGGGCAGTTTCGCGACCGAAGAAGTTGTCCAGGGAGCGGTTGTTGATCGAGATGTTACCAGTGCCCGGACGCAGGAAAACGCGTGCGGTTGCGGTTTTGCGACGGCCAGTGCCGTAATTTTGAGTCGCCGACATAATGAACTATTCCGTTAAAACTTCAGTTCTTGGGGCTGCTGAGCAGCATGAGGGTGTACAGCGCCCGCATAGACTTTCAGCTTGCGAAACATATCGCGACCCAGTGGGCCCTTAGGCAGCATGCCTTTGACCGCGATTTCGATCGGGGCTTCAGGCTTCTTGGCAATCAGGCCTTCGAAGTTGGAAGACTTGATACCGCCTGGGAAACCGGAGTGACGGTAGTACATTTTGTCGCTTGCTTTGTTGCCGGTTACACGAACCTGCTCAGCATTGATGATGACGATGTAGTCGCCGGTATCAACGTGCGGGGTGTATTCAGGCTTGTGCTTGCCACGCAGACGGCTGGCGACTTCAGTGGCCAGACGACCCAGGGTCTGACCAGCGGCGTCGACGACAAACCAGTCGCGCTGAACTGTTTCCGGTTTTGCAGTAAAAGTTGTCATTCTTTAATAGCCTCAGGGGCCGCCTGTAAATTTAGACGGCGGATCTTACTGAATAGTGCGTACTTTGACAAGGTCAAAGGCAGCCGGATACAGACGCTATCGGGGGCTCGGGTCGGCGCGTCCGTTCAACGGCAAGATTCTTCGGCAGGCGGCGCATCACTTCCACTGCAGAAAGAGGTGGGCAATTATGCAGATTGCGAAAAAAAATTCAACCTGCTTTTATGATTGTTTTCCCCGAAGGAGTACCCGATGGATTACCGACAGCTGGGCCGCACCGATCTGAATGTCAGCGCGATCGCGTTGGGCACCATGACCTGGGGCGAGCAGAACAGCGAGGCAGAGGCCTTCGCGCAGATCGAACGGGCCAAGGCCGCGGGGATCAACTTCCTCGACACTGCAGAAATGTACCCAGTGCCGCCCAAGGCCGACACCTACGCCACCACCGAGCGCTACATCGGCAACTACTTCAAAAGCCGTGGCGACCGCGCCGACTGGATCCTTGCCAGCAAAATCGCCGGCCCCGGCAACACCATCGACTATATCCGCGATGGCCACCTGCGCCACAACCGCAAGCACATCGGCGCAGCCCTCGACGCCAGTCTCAAGCGCCTGCAGACCGACTGGATCGACCTCTACCAACTGCATTGGCCGGAGCGCAGCACCAACTTCTTCGGCCAGTTGAGCTACAAGCACAAGGACGAAGACGACCTCACGCCACTGGAGGAAACGCTCGAAGCCCTGGATGAACAGGTGAAGGCCGGCAAGATCCGCCACATTGGCCTGTCCAACGAAACGCCGTGGGGCACCATGAAGTTCCTCGCCCTGGCCGAAGCCCGCGGCTGGCCACGTGCAGTGTCGATCCAGAACCCCTACAACCTGCTCAACCGCAGCTTTGAAGTGGGCTTGGCAGAGGTTGCCATTCGTGAGCAGTGCGGCTTGCTGGCCTATTCGCCTTTGGCGTTCGGCATGCTCAGTGGCAAGTATGAAGACGGCGCACGTCCGGCCAAGGCGCGCCTGACCGAGTACAGCCGTTTCAGCCGCTACTTCAACCCGCAATCGGAAGCGGCGTGCAGCCGATATGTGGCGTTGGCGCGCAAGCATGGCCTGGACCCGGCGCAGATGGCGCTGGCGTTTGTGACACAGCAGCCGTTTGTGACCAGCAATATCATTGGGGCCACATCACTGGAACAACTGGACAGCAACATCGCCAGTGCCGAACTGAAATTGTCGAAAGAGGTGCTGGAAGGGATTGAGGCGATTCAGAAGGATCATCCGAATCCAGCACCTTGATTGATCCGCACTGATCGTTCCCACGCTCTGCGTGGGAATGCCGCCTTGGACGCTCTGCGTCCGCTTTCAGAGTCGTGACGCGGAGCGTCACATGAGGCGTTCCCACGCGGAGCGTGGGAACGGTCAATCAAGAGCACCTAACAATCAAAGTGCCCGCGCAATGATCTCCTTCATGATCTCATTGGTCCCCGCATAAATGCGCTGCACCCGCGCATCCGCCCAGGCCCGGGCAATCGGGTATTCCCACATGAAGCCGTAGCCGCCATGCAACTGCACGCACTCATCGAGCACCTTGCACTGCAGGTCGGTGGCCCAGTACTTGGCCATCGCCGCCGTGGGCACGTCCAGCTTGCCTTCCAGATGCAAGGCCATGCACTGATCGACAAACACGCGGCCAATCTGAATCTCGGTGGCCATCTCCGCCAGCTTGAACCGGGTGTTCTGGAAATCGGCAATCGCCTTGCCGAACGCCTTGCGCTCTCGCGTGTACTCGAGGGTCCATTGCAACGCCGCTTCGGCTGAAGACAGCGCGCCAATCGCCACGGTCAGGCGTTCTTGTGGCAGTTCCTGCATCAGGTAGGCAAAGCCCATGCCCGCCTGGCCCAGCAGATTCTCCTTGGGCACGCGCACATCCTGGAAGAACAGCTCCGAGGTGTCCTGCGCCTTCATGCCGACTTTCTCCAGGCGCTTGCCCTTGTCGAAGCCCGGCGTGTCGGCTTCCACCAGGAACAGACTGGTGCCCTTGGCGCCAGCCTTGGGGTCGGTCTTGGCGACGACAATCACCAGATCGGCCAGGTAGCCGTTGGTGATAAAGGTCTTGGAGCCGTTGATCACGTACTCATCACCCTCCAAAACCGCTGTGGTCTTGACGCCCTGCAGGTCGGAACCAGCGCCCGGCTCGGTCATGGCAATGGCCGTGACCATCTCCCCGGAGATCAACTTGGGCAGGTACTTGTGCTTCAGTGCTTCACTGCCGTAATGCAGGATGTAAGGCGCGACGATATCCGAGTGCAGGGAAAAGCCGATGCCGGTCAAACCCAGGCGGCTGACTTCTTCGATCACCACCGCGCTGTAGAGAAAATCCGCGCCCAGCCCGCCATATTCCTCTGGCAGGTGGGAACACAACATGCCCGCCTCCCCCGCCTGGTTCCACAGGTTACGTTCGATATAGCCCTGCTTTTCCCATTGCCCATGGAAGGGCACGGCGTGCTTTTCGAGAAAGGTGCGCACGCTCTCACGGAAGAGTTCGTGCTCCGAGCTGAACAAGGTTCTGGGGATCATGGGTCACCTGCGTGGATTGTCGGACAAGGACGAGCCCACAGAGCCTATGCCCCGAAGGCGTCACGGGACACTGGACACATGCGACAAAAAATAAGACGATCCAGCCGTCTGGTGACCACTTTCCCCTATAAGAATAAATGAAATTATGTCTAACCAAATCTCCACGCCGTTGCGGCGCGTCAGCATTTTGGCCATTGATCGGGTATTCGCTTCAACCCTCATGCAAGCCAAGGATTTCTTCCATCTCGCCAGCCTGCGCCATGGCAAACAGCAAGGCCTGGGCCTGACCCCAGGGTTCGAAACGCGCCTGGTCAGCCCCGACGGCCAGTCCGTGCGCAGCTTCAGCGATGTGATCATGCCGGTGGACGGCGGCCTCGAAGACGCCGACATCATTGTGCTGCCAGCTTTCTGGGACGACTTCGATGCCCTGTGCTCGCGCTACCCGCAAGTGCTGCCGTGGCTGCGCGAACAGCACGCCCGCGGCGCCGTACTCTGCGGCGAGGCCACCGGGGTGTTCTGGCTGGCCGAAGCCGGGCTGCTCGATGGCAAGGAGGCGACCACCTACTGGCGCTTCTTCAATGCCTTCAGCGAGCGTTTCCCCAAGGTGCAGCTCAATCAGGACAAGCACCTCACGGATGCCGATAACCTGTATTGCGCCGGTGGCACCACGTCGGCCTGCGACCTTTATATCTACCTGATCGAACGCTTCTGCGGCGCCAACATCGCCCAGGCGGTGGCCCGCGACATTCTCTACGAGGTGCAGCGCAACTATTCACCGGGGCGGATCGGGTTTGGCGGGCAGAAGCTGCATCAGGACGTGATCATCCTGCAGATCCAGCATTGGCTTGAAGAGCACTTTGCCGACAAATTCCGCTTTGAAGACGTCGCCCGGGAACACGGCATGAGCATCCGCAACTTCATGCGCCGCTTCCAGACCGCGACCGGTGACAAGCCGCTGCATTACCTGCAACGCCTGCGCATCGAGACCGCCAAGGGCCTGCTCTCGGGCAGCCGCAAGAGCATCAAGACCATCAGCTACGAGGTGGGTTACGACGATGCGAGTTTCTTTGCGCGGTTGTTCAGGCAGCACACGGAGTTGTCGCCCAACCAGTATCGCCAGCAATTTCAGCAGGCCGCCTGACTCCAGGCCAACACAAACCATTGTGGGAGCTGGCTTGCCTGCGATGACGGTGTATCAGCCAGCCTATAGTTGACTGATACACCCCCATCGCGGGCCAGCCCGGCTCCCACATTAGATCTCCATTGAGCCGGAGATTGATTAAGGCTTGTGGCCGCGCGACAGGAACTCGTGGGACTGCATTTCCAGCAGGCGACTCAAGGTGCGCTGGAATTCGAAGTTCAAGCGACCACCGGTATAGAGATCCTTGAGTTCGACTTCCGCCGAGATGATCAGCTTGACGTTACGGTCGTAGAACTCATCGACCATGTTGATGAACCGTCGGGCGATATCGTCGGTGGTCACGCCCATCTGTTCCACACCACTCAAGATCACGGCGTGGAAGATCTTGCCCAGCTCGATGTAATCGTTCTGGCTGCGTGGCCCATCGCACAGTTGGCGGAACTCGAACCAGGCCACGTCATCGCAGGTGCGCAGCGCGATGATTTCGCGGTTCTCGATCATCAGCTTGTCGTTTTCCACCGCTTGCGTGCATTCCGGCGTCAGCGCACGGAAGCTTTTCTTCAGGCTTTCGTGCGCCGCTTCGTTGAGCGGGAAGTGGAACAGCTCGGCTTGCTCCAGGTGACGCAAGCGGTAGTCGACGCCGCTGTCGACGTTGACGATATCGGTGTTCTGCTTGATCAGCGCAATGGCCGGCAGGAAGCGCGCACGTTGCAGGCCGTCCTTGTACAGGCCATCGGGCACGATGTTCGACGTGGCCACCAGGGTCACACCGTTCTTGAACAGTTCTTCCATCAGCGTGCCAAGGATCATGGCGTCGGTGATGTCGGAGACGAAGAATTCATCGAAGCAGATCACCCGGGCCTCTTGGGAGAAACGCTTGGCGATGATGGTCAGCGGGTTTTTCTCGCCCGGCAGGGTCTTCATCTCTTCGTGCACGCGCTTCATGAAGCGGTGGAAGTGCGTACGCACCTTTTCCTTGAACGGCAGCGCTTCAAAGAAGGTGTCTACCAGGTAAGTCTTGCCACGGCCCACGCCGCCCCAGAAATACAGGCCCTTGACCGGCGTGTGGTCTTTCTTGCCAAACAGCTTGCTGAACATCCCTGGCTTGCTTTGCGACGCGGCCACGAGGTCCTCGTACAGGCGCTGCAAATGACGCACGGCATTTTCCTGGGCCGCGTCGTGGAAGAACTCGGGGCGTTTCAGATCAGCTTGATATCGTTCTAGGGGCGTCATAATTTCGTTAGCAAGGCAACAAAAACGGGCCGACACTGTAACGACGGCCCTGGATAATGGCAATCAACCCTTGGTCGGGTTAATCCTCGATTGGGGCTAACGCAGCGCGCAAGGCTTCGATGGCCGCGTCACGCGATGCTTCATTGGCGTACTCGGCACTGTCAGCTACTGCGGCGCCGTCCAGCCATACGCTGAAGCCCAAAGCCTCGGCGCGTACGTCCAGCGCATCGCCACTTTGCAGTTGCTTGGTCACCGCGCCGGCTGCTTTGCCATCGGTAAAGTTGCGCGACAACAGCAGTTGCTCGCCGTCGGCGGCCAACAGGCGGAAGCGGAAGCTGCCATCGTCTTCACGGAAGCTCACAAACCGTGCAGCCTTCGCTGCTTTTTTCTTAATGGCGACCGGCGCCGCCGCCTGGTTGACGAACGAACGCAGGCCCACCGCTTCACGCAGCTCGGCCAGGAACGGTGCCGCCACAGCGCGGGCCTTCTTGGCGCCGACCTGCAGCAGGTCCTCCATGTCCGATGGGCGCGCCATCAGTTGATGGTAACGCTCGCGCGCTTCGCCGAGCTGGCCGTCGAGCAGTTGGAACAGACGGTTCTTGGCCTCGCCCCAGCCCAGGCCTTCTAGCAGCTCACCACGGAATTGGGCTTCCTGGGCCTTGGTCGCGAACGCCTGGTACAGGGTGAACAGGTGCGAATTGTCCGGATCCTTGGCTTCGCCTGGCGCGCGGGAGTCGGTGACGATCCGCGAGATCGCGTCCTTCATGTCCTTGGCGCTGGTGAACAACGGGATGGTGTTGTCGTAGCTCTTGGACATCTTGCGACCATCCAGGCCCGGCAAGGTGGCGACGCTTTCTTCGATCAGCGCCTCGGGCATGGTGAAGAATTCTTTACCGTTGCCGAACAGGTGGTTGAAGCGCTGGCCGATGTCGCGGGCCATTTCCACGTGCTGGATCTGGTCGCGGCCCACCGGCACCTTGTGCGCGTTGAACATCAGGATGTCCGCTGCCATCAGCACCGGGTAGCTGTACAGGCCCATGCTGATGCCCGCATCCGGGTCTTCACCGTTTTCCACGTTCTTGTCCACCGAGGCCTTGTAGGCATGGGCGCGGTTGAGCAGGCCCTTGGCGGCAACGCAGGTCAGCAGCCAGGTCAGCTCGGGGATTTCCGGGATGTCCGACTGGCGGTAGAAGGTCACCCGGTTCACATCCAGGCCACCGGCCAGCCAGGTCGCGGCGATTTCCATACGCGAGCGCTGGATGCGCTGCGGGTCATCGCATTTGATCAGGGCATGGTAGTCGGCCAGGAAGTAAAAGGAGTCGGCATTCGCGTCTTCGCTGGCGAGGATCGCCGGGCGAATCGCACCGGCGTAGTTGCCCAGGTGCGGCGTGCCGGTGGTGGTGATGCCGGTGAGGATACGGGTACGGGTCGTCATGGGTGATCGCTTGTCATCAATTCGAAAGGCGTGGCAGCACCAGATCCTTGAGATCGGTCAGCTTGCCGTGAAAAAAGTGTCCGCATTCTGCCACTTTCAGCAACTCATGGGGGCGTTTGAGGGCGGCGGACCAGTCGTAGACCAGCTGCGGGTCAACCACTTCGTCGCTTTCCGGTTGGATCAGGGTCAACGGGCAGCCCAGCGGTAACGCGTCGGTATCGCGCAGGCGCATCACCGCAGCGGCAATCATGAACAGGTGTGCGAGCTTTTCACCTTTGGCTTCCAGGCGGCCGCCGAGGCTGGCGGCCACATACCCACCGAAAGAAAAACCGAGCAAGGTGATTGGCAGGTCCGGGTGCTTTTCCCGCAGCCAGGTGGCGGCCGCTTCAGCATCGTCCACCTCACCGCTGGCCATATCGTGAGTACCGGCACTGGCACCCACGCCACGGTAATTGAAGCGCAAAGTAATCAAACCCGCATCGCGGGCAGTGCGTTGCAGGGTCGAGACGACCTTATTGAGCATGGTCCCCCCCTGCACCGGGTTAGGGTGGCAAACCAGCGCCAGGCCACGTGGTTCGGGGTGATCCAGGTACAAGGCTTCCAATTGGCCTACCGGGCCATCGATCAAAACGGGGGTTTCACGCATGAGCAAGGATGAACTCCGTGACCTCTCAAGGGGTCGACTCGTCTAGCTAAAAGTCTGTGCATGGCATCATTGCGAGCTTAATCGCGGTATACAGCGCAGGTTTGAGCCGTTAACGTAAAGCAAAGCCGTTTATAGAGGAAGGACTCGTGGAACACTCGCTCTTAGTTTGGTTGTTGCCGACTCTTGCCCTGGTTGCCGGTGTCGCCATTGGTTTCCTGGTTGCCCGCCTGCTGCCGAATGCCGCGCCTAACCGCACGCAGCGTCAGCTGGATGACATTCAGGAACGTTTTGACAGTTATCAGAACGAGGTTGTTACCCACTTCAACAGCACCGCGACCCTGGTCAAGAAGCTCACCCAGAGCTACCAGGAAGTACAGGATCACCTCGCCGATGGCGCTAACCGCCTGGCCCTCGACGACATCACCCGCCAGCGCCTGCTGGCCGCGCTGCATTCCGATGCACCGCAAACCCCACGGGAACGCCTGACCCCGCCTCGGGAAAACCAGGAGCCACCACGGGACTACGCGCCAAAGACGCCGAACGCTCCAGGCATGTTGGATGAGCATTACGGCTTGAAGAAGTAAGTCATCTTCGAGCAACAAAAAGCCCGGCTGATCGATGATCTGCCGGGCTTTTTGTTGGGTGCCTGAACCATCAGACAACACCATGCCCCTGTGGGAGCTGGCTTGCCTGCGATAGCGGTGTGCCCGTTGACACACCTGCCTCAGGCACTCCGCCATCGCGGGCAAGCCCGGCTCCCACATTGAGCGAGCAGGCACTCAAGTGAGTTGTTGTTCCTGCAACCGCCCACCGTCGATGCGCACATGCCGCCCATGGAAACGCTTGAGGCTGCTGCGGTGGCCGACGCTGACGATGCTCAACCCCGGCAATTGATCGATCAACGCCTGGTACAAGGTTGCCTCGTCTTCTTCATCCATGGCCGAGGTCGCTTCGTCCATGTACAGCCATCGCGGTGCAAACAACAACGCGCGGGCAAAGGCCAGGCGCTGTTGCTCGCCGGGCGAGAGCATGCGTTGCCAGTGGTTGGCTTCATCCAGGCGGCTGACCAGATGGGGCAGGCGACAGGTTTCCAGCACCTGTGCATAACGTTCTGGTGAATAGACGCTGTCGTCCTGTGGATAACTCAACACGGTCTTGAGCGTACCAATCGGCAAGTAAGGCTTCTGTGGCAGGAACAGGTAGCGTGTCGCCGGCAGGCGAATGCTGCCATGACCGGCGGGCCACAGATGCCCCATCGCCCGCAGCAAAGTGCTCTTTCCGCTGCCGGAACGCCCGCTGAGCATAACGCGCTGGCCAGGCTCCACGGTCATGTCGGCGTCGGTGAGCAAATGGCGGCCGTCGGCCAGGTCCATGCCCAGGTCCTTGATCACCAGGCGCTCGCCTTCAGGGCGCACGTCGATCGCCGGCGTGCGTTGCTCGTTGTCGCTCATGGCCTGCTGGAAACTCAGCAGACGGTCGCTGGTGGCGCGCCATGTCGCCAGCTCCGAATAGGCGTTGATAAACCAGCTGAAGTTCTCTTGCACGTTGCCGAACGCCGAGTTGATTTGCATCAGCTCCCCCAGCTCGATCTTGCCAGTGAAGTAGCGCGGCGCGGCGACGATAAAGGGGAAGATGATCGCGATCTGGCTGTAGCCAGCGGTGAAAAAGGTCAGGCGCTTGGACACTTTCATGATGTCCCAGAAGTTCTGCCAGACCTTGCCGAAGCGCGAACTCAGGCGTTGCCTTTCATTCGGCTCGCCGTTGTACAGGGCAATACTTTCGGCATTCTCACGCACCCGCACCATGGAAAAACGCAGGTCCGCTTCGAAGCGTTGCTGTTGGTTGCTCAGGCCGATCAAGCGCCGGCCGATCAAGTGCGTCAGCCAACTGCCCACAGCGGCGTACAGCAGTGCACACCAGAACATGTAACCGGGGATGGTGACACCGAACACTTCGATGCTACCCGAGACGCCCCACAGGATGATCGAGAATGACACCAGGCTGACCACGTTACGCAGCAACCCAAGGCCCAGGCTCAAGGTACCGGAGGTGAAGTTGTTAAGGTCTTCGGAAATCCGCTGGTCCGGGTTATCGGTGTAGCCGCCCTGCTCCAGCTGGTAATAATTCTTGTGGGCCAGCCAACGGCTGAAGTGTTTTTCGGTGAGCCAGGCGCGCCAGCGGATTGTCAGCATCTGGGTCAGGTAAAGGCGGTACACCGCGCCGAGTATCGCCACCGCCGCGATCCCGCCAAAATAGCCGATCAGTTGCCAGAAGGCCGCGGTGTCTTTCTTCTCCAGGGCGTTGTAGAAGTCTTTGTACCAGTGGTTGATCCACACGGAGATCGCCACGCTGAACAGCGACAGGCCAATCACTGCGGCCAGCAGCAGCCAGGCCCTGCCCTTCTCTTCACTGCGCCAATAGGGTGTGATCATCGCCCAGGTTCGGCGGAAGAATTGCCCACGCACCGCGTCGTTGACCGCGCGATATTCAGCATTCTGATTCATCGTTCAGGCTCGGTAGGAAAAAGTCACAGGCGTTTGAACCGATCATAGGTGATCGGTTCGTGCGTCCGTGCAGCCTGAAGCGAGTTGTTCAGTCGCCGTTCAGCGTCGTACCGGGCGCTTCTGCAACTTGCGTTGCAGCGTGCGGCGGTGCATGCCCAGGGCGCGGGCGGTGGCGGAGATGTTGCCTTCGTGTTCGGTCAACACGCGCTGGATGTGTTCCCACTGCAGGCGGTCCACCGACATCGGATTTTCCGGCACCAGGGTGTCGAGGTCGGCATGCTCAGACAGCAAGGCGGCCAGCACGTCGTCGGCATCCGCGGGTTTGCACAGGTAATTGCAGGCGCCGCGCTTGATCGCCTCGACGGCGGTGGCGATGCTGGAGTAACCGGTGAGGATCACCACGCGCATTTCCGGGTCGAGTTCCAGCAGCTTTGGCAGCAGCACCAGGCCCGAGTCGCCGTCCATTTTAAGGTCGAGGGCGGCGTAGTCCGGCAGGTCGGCCTGGGCGATGGTCAGTCCCTCTTCGGCAGAACCTGCGGTGCTGACGCGAAAACCGCGCCGGCTCATGGCGCGCGCCATCACGCGGGTAAAGGTCGCGTCGTCATCTACCAGCAACAGGTGCGGCAGTTCTTCGCCTTCGACTTGGATCTCGTCACTCATCGATATCTCCTCGTGCGACACGGGGCAGGCGCAGCTCGGTGAGCGTGCCACCTTCCTCATGACTATAGAGCTTCACTGAGCCGCCCGCGCGGGTCACGCTGGCCTTGCTCAAAAACAGGCCCAGGCCGAAGCCTTTGCCCTTGGTGGTAAAGAAGGGTTTGCCGATTTGCTCGGCAATGGCCAGCGGCACGCCCGCGCCGTGGTCACGAATGCTGATGGTGACGTTTTCCGCGTCCCAGTCCAACTGCACCCCGAGGCCTTCAGGGCAGGCGTCGGCTGCATTGTTCAGCAAGTTGAGCAGCGCCTGGGTCAAGTCCGGCGGCGGCGCCATGCGCGGTACGCTGCCTTGGCCCAACAGGTTGAAGCGGTAACTGGCTTCGGGGCGCATCAGGTGCCAGCGGTTGAGCGCCTCATCGAGCCACTGGGTGACATCTTGCATTTCGACCGCCAGACGGCGGTTGGCTTCGGCGGCGCGCACCAGTTGCTGGAGTGTCAACTTGCACTGCTTGACCTGCTCCTGCAGTACGCTCAAATCATCTTGCAGGGCCGGGTCGTGATGGTCCTGGGTCATTTCCTTGAGCAGCACGCTCATGGTCGCCAGCGGCGTGCCCAACTCATGGGCGGCGCCAGCGGCCTGGGTGGCAACGGCCAGCAGTTGCTGGTCACGCAGGCCCTCTTCACGGCGAATGGCGCGCAGTTCTTCCTGGCGGCGCAATTCTTCGGCCATGCGCGCGGCAAAGAAGGTAATGACTGCCGCAGACAGGGCGAAGCTCAACCACATCCCGTAGATCTGCAGGTTTTCCCGGGCGATGGGGAATGTCTGCAAGGGGTAGAACTGCGCCAACAGCAGGGTGTACAGCGTCAGCGCAATGCCCGACAGCACCACCGAATAGCGCCACGGCAGGGTGACGGCAGCGATGGTCAAAGGCACCAGATAGTAGGAGACGAAGGGGTTGGTAGAACCACCGGAGAAGTACAGCAACACGCTGTGGATAAACAGGTCGCAGGCCAGTTGCAGGGCGTATTCCAGCTCGGTCACAGGCCAAGTGGTGCGCAGTCGAATGGCGGTGAACACACACAATACGGTGGAGAACCCCAGGGTCACGGCCAATTGCAGCCAGGGCAGCGGCAGCAGGTCGAACCAATAGGCAAGCCCGACGGAACCCGCCTGTGCGGCCAATACCAGGGTGCGAATGAACGTCAGGCGCCAAAGGTTCTGGCGGGTGGCGGAAGTCAGTTTTACGGCGGCGAGCATGAGCTCTCCTGATGAGCGCTGCAGGTATATCGCACCGAGTATAACCAAGACACGAGGACGGCAGGGCTTATGCGGCAAACCGCCACAGCGCGACCTTCTCCTGCCCACATAATTTGGCGCATTACTTACAGGAACCAAGGTGAGCATCGGACCACCCAGAGGCCTACCGCCCACCGATGGGCATCATCATGCCTCGCCACTCAGGAACGCTTTCATGCAGATGAATAACGCACTCCCCACTCAAAGGCCCTACACCGCTGAACCGCCATCAGGTGCCACTCTTAGCCGCCAGCGACGTGCAATAGACCAGAGCCCAAACAACGAGCAATACCTCGTGGAAAGCGTGCGCAGGGATTTATCCAATAACGGTGGTGACGGTTACGAACTCGTCAGCGTGAACCACGATCCCGGCAAGACGGTGGGAGCCCATGACAAAACAATTGTACCCGTGGATGTGGGGATCAATATCGACAGCGCCAGCAATGCCGAGAACCTGGCCTTGGCCTTCAAGTCGGTAACGCAAGATGCCGCGCAGACGGTCAAGCAACTGTTCAAGGACAAGTGGAACCTGGACATCGACCCGGACAGAACGTATCTGACGACGTTCAACTACAACACTACCGGCAAGCCGCCCTACCCGGCCAAGCTGGTCGAACAGATTACACTGACGGACGCCCTGGTAAAAAACAGCCAGACTACGCCCGAAGGAAGGGGGGCGCTGGTTCCTCATTATGCCGGCGGCCCAGCAGTGAGGCTGGTCGATCACCTGCCCCATATTGCACCAGGCGTATTCGACGTCGCCGACCGATTCAACCCCAATCGCGAGTCGGCCCACATTACCCACACCTACCAAGGCATTTATACCGCCTCCACGCCCGGCACCCCGCAGGTCTATGCGCCTTCAACCCAGCTGTCAGTGTCGCCAAAGGACTTCAAGGAGCAAGTCTGGGCCACCGACTTCCAGCGCCCCTACATCGAGTTCCTTAACGACTTCTGGGACAAGCACGACCGTCAATACCCTATTGTGGCCAAGGCGGCACTCGTCAAAGCTGCACACTCGCAACATCAGGAGGGCAGCCTGACGCAGGAAGACAAACAACTGGTCCTGCGCGCAGCGGGGCTGCCTGGCAACACCCTGGCCTGGGCCGATACGCTGTTCAACGACCTCACACGCCCGACGCGGCCCGATCCTGGACTAGACGTAGGCCTGTTGAGCGTAGGGCAATACAAATCCACCGACCTGATGGTGATCACCGACAAAAACACCCGCCAGGGTGCCGATGGCAAACCGATCAACCGCACACTGCTGGTCATCCCGGGCAACTCTTCGCCAATCCACGCTTTTGACAGCGTAGAGCAAATGAAGCAGTGGTTGGCGAGCCAGGCCGCAGACCCGGAAAAACTCAAGGCACTGGAAGGACACTTCACCTTCAAGGACTTGAACAGCGGCCCGTTCAAAAGCGGCGTGCGTGAAATGCTCAAAGGGATGGCCGTGTGGCCCAAATATGCGCACCACCGTACCTGGCCTCCTGCAACGACCTTGAGCCTCCAGCGCTTCAACGCCACCGGGCGTTCAAATACCGGCCCTGATATCGACGCCACCGCCGATGTCTTTCAACAGATCGGCCAACGCCAATACGATCGGTCGTTCGACGACGCCAAGTCGCAGATCACCTCCGATGCCGACGTCACCAAAGCCAATATCCTGTCGGGCCTCAGCAAGGCAGCCATGATCGCGATGCTCTTTGCCCCGGTGGCCATCGCCGTGCCCGAAGTGGCTTTGGCGTTGGATGGGCTGTACATCGCCTCGGGTATCACCGAAGCAGGCATTGGCGCCGACGATTTGGCCAAGGGCAAACCCGGCGGCGTCGGTCATTTGATTTTTGGCGTGCTCAATGCCGCGCTGCCTGTAGCCACACGCCTGGTGTCCCAGGCCGGTACAGTGGTGGAAGAAGGGGCCTCGGCCAGTTCGCAACGCCCTGTTGGGCAGCCAGTGACTGATGCCCATCCGGGCAAGCCCTCGGTCGACCTTAACGTCGACAATAACTTTGCCTCCTTACTCCCCGAATCGGAACCTGTGGCGCCGGTCTCCGAAACACTGTCGACGGACGGTAAGTTGGTCACCCTCACGGGCACCAAGGATAACCTGGTCAAAGTCGAAGACAACCTGCACATTTTCACCGACATGAATAAAAATGGCCTGGAGCATCGCCTCAACATCATTGGCCATGGCGATGGCACCCATATTTATTACAAAGGCGGCAAACACACCCCGCAGGGGTTGTACAACACGCTCAAGCGCAATGGCATCTTCCCGGAGAGCTATGACAATATTCGCATTCTGAGCTGTTACTCCGGGGCGCAGGGCGAGAACTCCTTCGCCGCTCAATTTCAGCGACTCACCGGACGCCCAGTGAAAGGCTATGTAGGTGAACTGACTGCCAGGTACTCGCCTGAAGAGATCCTGGGAGATAACCAGACAATCTACGAAAGTGGCAAACCCCCTGTAACCTTCGATCATCCCAGTCCCGACGATGGCGTTTCGGGTAAAGAATTCAAGCCGGTGAAGACCAACCCGTATTCGATTTTCGATCACCCGTTCAAATGGTGGAATTTCAGCTACAAGCCTGTGACGTTTACTCCAAAAGGGGCCACCCTGTAACAGGGTCCTCGCGTGGCGTGAGGGTAGCGCACGCCACGCTGAAATTTATTTGTATTGGGTAAACCCGACGAACCCCAAGGCTACGTCTACAGTCTTACCGAACACGAATATCCCCAGGAGCTTCCATGTCTCGTTTCACTCGCAGTGCAGTTGTTCTCACCCTCAGCGCCAGCGCCCTGGCCAGCCTGCCGGCCATGGCCGCCGATGCACTGAATTACAACCAGATCTCCCTGCGCGCCGAAGTCAGCCAGGAAGTGGCCCGCGACAAGATGATCGTCACCCTTTACACCGAATCGCAAAACGCCGACCCGGCCAAGCTCGCGGCCGAAATCACCACCACCCTGAACCAGGCGCTGGGCCAGGCTCGCGAAGTCAAAGGCGTGACCTTGCGCCAGGGCAGCCGCAACAGCTACCCGATCTACGACAGCAAGAACCAGAAGATCACTGGCTGGCGTGAACGTGCAGAACTGCGTATGGAAAGCGCGGACTTCCCGGCACTGTCCAAACTTACCGGCGAGCTGCTCAACACTCTGAAGATGGACAGCATGGACTTCGCCATCGCCGATGCCACGCGCAAGGCCAGCGAAGATGCGCTGCTCAAAGATGCCGTGGCTGCATTCAAGGCGCGTGCGCAACTGGCTACCGATGCACTCGGTGGCAAGGGCTACAAGATCGTCAACCTGAACTTCAACACTAATGGCTACCCGATGCCCTACGCCCGCAATGGCGGCATGATGATGAAAGCCGCCATGGCCGATTCAGCACCGACGCCTGAAGTGGAAGCCGGCACCAGCCAGGTCAACATGAGCGCCGACGGCGTGATCGAAGTTTTACAGTAACTTTTTTAGACAGGACAACGGCGCAACCCCACGGGGCTTGCGCCTTTTTTTTGCGCGTTAGCGCCACGTCATATCCAGCAGTACATCTCGCAGGAATCAAGTGCCCGGCTTCCACGACTCATTACTGCCATAGCTACCAGGGAGGGATGTGCTGGCATTTATTCATACAATGAGAGCCGAATTTATGTCCCTGTCACTCAACCCAATCCACAGGTTATCGCTGCCACTCGTAGTCGCCAAACCGACGTCGGCCATTCAAGCGCAGGCGACACCGCCCACTGCAAAAACCGCCCAACCCGACGAAACAGCACTGCTCAAGGCCTATCTCGAGGCCGCACAACGTAAGGTGTTACACGGCAATGCCGGGCTTATAACCGTGCCGCCCCAGAGCACTCTGGGCCAGTGGCTTGGGCTGTATCGCATGCATTTGGAAAACGCCGTGGTACAAGGCTGGCTGCAGGAACAACACTTCGCCCCGGACACCTTGCTTTCAATCAACCCGTCTACAGGTACCTTGTCCGCCAAGGTCGAGGGCAAAACTAAAACCTTCCATCTCTCGGATTCATCAGGCTGGGGACAAATTTCAGGACCATTGCTGGACGCCGCAAAGATTATCGCCCCTGGAAATAACGGTGATTTACGTGTGAGGCTGGGCAAGGACTCCATCAAGGTCAGCGCAAAAGTGGTGGCCAACTTTGAAGGTGTGCCCCTTCCCCAAAAGCTGTCACAGGCTCGAACACAAATAAGGCACCTGGAACACAAAGACACCTTCGATCCTATCCCCGCCGATGACCGCCTGCGCCCTGCCAGCAGCCGCTCGCCACAGGCGCTGCAGGTGCAAAAACACAACGCCGCCAACTACTACAGCACCGCACCACAAGCCTTGGCTTACAAGCGCCTGGCCGTTGACGTCGCCGACAACCTGCCCAATACGCGGGCAGAGGCCAAAAAGTGGGCGGATGACCTGCTGCTCAAACTCACGGGCAAACCTATCGACTCCGACACCGTGTACTTGAACCGTTTCAAAGGTGGCGAAAGCGCAGACACTGCGACCGGCTGGGAACACACCTTTCAAGAACCCTGGTCTTCGCTGCGCTTGCCCGACGCCTTGCTGAAGAACTTCTCCGAGCACGACTGGGTGCCCGGCAACCTGGACCTGGAAGCGGGGCTGTATACCCAGCCTGCTGGGCAAAGCGAAAAAGGCGGCTACGGCAAACACAATCAAATCGACCTCAAGCCGTCCCAAGTGATGCATGAAAGCTGGAAAACCGACTTTCAGACCCAAATGACCCAGAAGATTGACCACTTCTGGAGCACGCATAACGACGAGTATGAGACGACGATCAAAGGTGAATTCATCTTCCAGGCCCGCAAGCAATTGAAAAGCGCCGAGAGCAGCCCCCCTCTTGAACGTTCCTTGCAAGCGCCCGAGCACCAGTTCACCCGTGACGACTACCGTTTGGTGATGGGTGCCGTGTCCAACCTTACGCTCGATGAAAACGCCCCGATCACCGTGGAACAACTCAAGGCCAAAGCGCCGGCAAACGGCAACGTTCAAGCGCATGCCCTGAGCCTCCACGGGGTTACGTCCAGCGATATAGTGAGATTCAGCGCTGCGGACGGTGGCCGGCAAGTGCTCTATATACCGGGCGCCGAACCCGCATTCTTACGCTTTGATTCTATTGAGAAGCTGGATCAGTGGCTGCTCGAGCAAGCCAAGGACCCTGCAAAACGCGAAGCACTGGCGGCTCACTTCCCGATGATCTATCGCCAGGACCAGACCAAGAGCTTTGCTGAACGCGCGGCAAAAGTACTGATGCCCATTCTGTGGTTCACCCATGTGGGCGAAAAGAAGGATGGCCTGGACACCCTCTTGGCGAAAATGGCCAGTGGTGAGTTGAAGGGGTCAGCGATTGACCGCAGCCACGCTGCCATTAAAGACGACGTTTTTTCCACATTGGCGACGGCCGCCAAAGAACGGATGAACAGTGACGCCGATGTAGTCATCAAGTCCGACAGCGAGGTGATTCGCGATACGTGGCTGAACGACATCACCGTAGCCGCCGGCCTGCTGGTCAAACTCGCGCCCATCGCCGCGCCCGTAGCCGCCGCAGCGGTGGCGGCCGGGTTGACCGAGGTGGCGCTAGGGGCAGAAAAAACCTCGTCTGGCGACACCGTGACAGAGCGGGATGAGGGCGCCTCCAAAGCGTTCGATGGCTTACTCAATACAGTGTTTTCCTACGGTGCCAGTGCTGTGCCGGAAGACCCTTTTGCACTGCCCGCAGAAAAAGAACTGCCGCGCCTTAAGCCCCAGCCTCTCCCCAGGGCAAACGCTCGCGAACCACAACCTGGGACGTCCACAGGCACCCCTGTGGTTAGCGACTCCGTTAACGCCCCACTCCCCAGATCCCGTTCACTCATTCCAATGGCGCAATATGCCGTCCCGGAGGGTGAACAGCTGATAAAGAACGCGCCTCGCGACACGTTGGGTGTTTATCGAGTAACCGACAGCCAGGGAGTGCTGCGCCAGTTAGTGCGCCTTACCGACGAGTCGGGGGCGAGCAAGGTATTTGAGATATCGGGGCGTTACCGGACCGGTGATGCATTTGCCAGAGTCATCAACCCCGATAACGGCGCGGGGCTGATGGTCATCACACCCGGGCGTAACGGAGAGTGGGCGCGGGCACCGGGTGATGGCGGGATAAAATGGCCGTGGCCGTGGCAACGTCCTGAGTCCCCGACACCCAGTAACGATTTAAAAACGCCCGCACATGTATCGGATAATTTTATTGAGTTAGACGGCACCAAAATGAAAGGCGCTGACCTATTCGACAAGTATTTCAACGTTGAAGAGCAAGCGAACTATAAATATGGCGTCACTTTCAGGGAAAATAACGGTATTTTAGAAAATCGTCCTGTCTTTTCCTGGACAGCAGACAGCGCGGATTTCACCGTACTTGCATCGGAAACAGCCTCCCCCTCCTCGTTTGGTAGCAGCAATTACTCCGAATACTTTATCAAAGACATCGACCGAGACCCTTACACAATAAGACGCCCTGGCCTGGAGAACGTTGAGATCAACATACCCCGGCGGCTAGCAGGAATGACCATCCCAGATAACTTAGAAGGGTCAATTCGTGAGGGTCTGGTAAGGGACGGGATCGATACATTTGAGCGCACCGTGCCCAATCCTGACATGCGAGCGGCAATTTCAGAGGTTGCTCATCAAGGTTCTTCCGCTCCTGCGTGGTTTGAATTGCAACCTCCGCGAGTGAAAGACGGCTATAGCAGCAGCGTTGGCGACCGGCAGTACTTCATCGACTACAACCCTCTAAAAAATGAGACCGAGGTCACAATAGTCACCCAATGGCACCTGAAATATGATGTTAGAGGTGAGTCCACCCTCGTCGATGACGTCAACATAACAGCCACTCGGACTTTCACCCTTCGTGAAAGTAATGAAATAGACGGCCCGCCCGTTACAATCGATAAGTCGGCTCCCACCCGTATAGAGGTATCCCCCGCATAAAGGTATCCCCTACCTAAGCCAGCTGAACGGCGGTAACCTCGGTGACCGCCGTTTTTGTTTGGGCTGCTTTAAGATGCCCGCCGCCTCAGGGGTCTCCATGGAAAAAATCGCCGTCAAGCCACTGCTCCTCGCCGCAAGCCTTCTGGCCTTTATACCAATGACCCAGGCAGCCACCACCCTGGTCTACTGCTCCGAAGCCAGCCCCGCCGGCTTCGACCCCAGCCAGTACACCAGCGGCACCGATTTCGATGCGTCCGCCGAAACCGTGTTCAACCGCCTGACCCAGTTCAAGCGCGGCGGTACCGAAGTCGAACCTGGCCTGGCCACCAGTTGGGATGTTTCCAAGGATGGCCTGACCTACACCTTTCACCTGCGTGAAGGCGTCAAGTTCCATACCACCGACTTCTTCACCCCGACTCGTGACTTCAACGCCGATGACGTGCTGTTCACTTTTAATCGCCTGCTCGATGCCGACAGCCCGTTTCGCAAGGCCTACCCCTCAGAGTCGCCCTACTTCACCGACATGGGCTTGAACACCACGATCAAGAACGTCGAAAAACTCGACGAGCGCAGCGTGCGGTTCAACCTGAACACGGTCGATGCTTCCTTCGTGCAAAACCTGGCCATGAGCTTCGCCTCTGTGCAATCGGCCGAATACGCCACCCAGTTGTTGAAACAAGGCAAGGCGGAGCAGATCAACCAGCAACCGGTCGGCACCGGGCCGTTTGTGTTCAAGCGCTACCAGAAAGACTCGCAGATCCGTTATGTGGCCAATAAACAGTATTGGAAGCCCGAGGATGTGAAGCTCGATAACCTGGTGTTCGCCATCACCCCGGACGCCGCCGCGCGCCTGCAGAAACTCAAGGCGGGCGAATGCCAGGTCAGCGGTTACCCACGCCCCGCCGATATAGAGGTGATGAAGCAAGACCCCAACCTGCGCGTACTGCAACAAGCGGGCTTCAACCTGGGCTTCCTGGCCTATAACGTGACTCACCCGCCGCTGGATCAACTCAAGGTTCGCCAGGCACTGGACATGGCCATCGACAAGCCCGCAATCATCAAGGCCGTGTACCAGGGCGCCGGGCAATTGGCGCAGAACGCACTACCTCCCGCGCAGTGGTCTTATGACCCGAAAATCCAGGACGCCCCCTACGACCCGACCAAGGCAAGGTTGCTACTAAAAGAAGCAGGGGTTGCACCAGGTACCACCATCAACCTGTGGGCAATGACCGTACAACGCGCCTCAAATCCGAATGCGCGGATGTCTGCACAAATGATTCAACAGGATTGGGCCAAGGTCGGCATCAAGGCCAACATCGTCAGCTATGAGTGGGGCGAATACATCAAACGCGCCAAAAATGGCGAACACGATGCAATGATTTATGGCTGGACCGGCGACAACGGCGACCCCGATAACTGGCTGGGCGTGCTCTACAGTTGTGCTGCGGTCAAGGGCAGCAACTACGCCAAATGGTGTAACCCGGCGTATGACAAGCTGGTGCAGCAAGCCAAGGTCAGCAGCGACCGCGAGCAGCGCATCAAGTGGTATCAACAGGCACAGAAAATCCTTAAGGAACAAGTACCTATAACGCCTATTGCGAACTCGACGGTTTTCCAGCCTATGCGCAAGCAAGTGCGTGACTTCAAGATCAGCCCGTTTGGGCTAACGCCGTTCTACGGTGTGGGTCTAGATAAGTAACAGCCGCGCCCCAACCGAGTGCGCTAGACGCCTCGGCTGGGCTTTTTTGGTGCGCCATTTGCACCGAAAAAACCCTCCAAACAGGCACTTTTGTGTCGAAACTTTCATAATTGCGACATTCCTGTACGTTCGTACCACAGTTTTCCCTTTGCAACCGCTCTACATCTTGCATTGGGTATGGCGCCTGCATAAGTATCCGCAGGCCGACTCACGAGGTCGCCCTCACCACCAAAAATGACAACAAATCATGAGGCCAACATGCTTAAACACGCAGTCCTTCCGTTATTAGTGAGCGCTGGCCTTATGGCCGCAGCCCCCGTAGCCCTTGCGGCAACTAACCTGGTGTTCTGCTCCGAAGGGAGCCCGGCCGGTTTTGATCCAGGCCAGTACACCACCGGAACAGACTTCGATGCCTCGGCCGAAACCATGTTCAACCGCCTGAGCCAGTTCGAACGTGGCGGCACCGCCGTCGTTCCTGGCCTGGCCACTAGCTGGGACGTGTCCCCGGATGGCCTGACGTACACCTTCCACCTTCGCGAAGGCGTCAAGTTCCATACCACCCCGTATTTCAAGCCAACTCGTGAATTTTCGGCTGACGACGTACTGTTCACCTTCAACCGGATGATCAATAAAGACGATCCATTCCGTAAGGCCTACCCCACCGAGTTCCCGTACTTCACGGACATGGGGATGGACACCAACATCAAGAACATCGAAAAAATCGATGACCACACCGTCAAGTTCACCCTTGGCACCGTGGACGCCGCGTTCATCCAGAACCTGGCCATGAGCTTCGCCTCGATCCAGTCCGCCGAATACGCTGCGCAGTTGTTGAAGGAAGGCAAGCCTGCCGACATCAACCAGAAGCCGGTCGGCACTGGCCCGTTCGTGTTCAAGAGCTACCAGAAAGACTCGAACATTCGCTACACCGGCAACAAGGACTACTGGAAACCTGAAGACGTGAAGATCGATAACCTGATCTTCGCTATCACCACCGACCCGTCGGTGCGTATCCAGAAGCTCAAGAAAAACGAATGCCAGATCACCCTGTTCCCACGTCCGGCCGACCTCAAGGCGCTGGGTGAGGACAAGGACCTGAAACTGCCGCACCAGGCCGGTTTCAACCTGGGCTACATCGCCTATAACGTCATGCCAGTACTCAAGGGCCAGACCGCCGCGAACCCGCTGGCTGACCTGCGCGTCCGTGAAGCCCTGGACATGTCGGTGAACAAGCAGCAGATCATCGACTCCGTGTACCAGGGTGCCGGCCAACTGGCAGTCAACGCCATGCCGCCGACCCAGTGGTCCTATGACACCACCATCAAGGATGCCAAGTACGATCCTGCCAAGGCCAAGGAATTGCTCAAGGCCGCTGGCGTCAAGGAAGGCACCGAGATCACCCTGTGGGCCATGCCGGTCCAGCGCCCCTACAACCCCAACGCCAAATTGATGGCCGAGATGCTGCAGAACGACTGGAAACAGATCGGCCTGAAGGTCAACATCGTCAGCTACGAGTGGGGCGAGTACATCAAGCGCTCCAAAGGCGGCGAGAACCAGGCCATGATCATTGGCTGGAGCGGCGACAATGGTGACCCGGACAACTGGCTGAACGTGCTGTTCGGCTGCGACTCGCTGTCGGGCAACAACTTCTCCAAATGGTGCGACAAGAAATTCGACGGCATCGTTAAAGAAGCCAAGGCCACATCGGATGTCGCCAAACGCACCGAGCTGTATAAGCAGGCGCAACATATCCTCAAAGATGCAGTCCCGATGACACCTATCGCGCACTCGACGGTGTATCAACCCATGCGTAATACCGTGCAGGATTTCAAGATCAGCCCGTTTGGCTTGAACTCCTTCTACGGCGTTAGCGTCAGCGGCAAGTAAGGTTCAATAACGGCGACGTTTCATAACGTCGCCGTTATTCCATCCGCCTGGACCTTAGGAAACAGACTACGTTTGCGAGCATTGCCGTCTTACAGCAATGAACTGCGACCCGTGCCTCCGTTGCCTACAAGGTCAGTCAGAATTGACGCATTTACTGCAAGGTCAGCGCCCCATAAGGTCGTAGGACAGCAGAGGCATCACTCTGGGAAGGGCACTTGCTGTGTGTGGGATCAGTGAGGTCTGCCTGGCTGCACGCCAGCAGGTAGGCTCGCTGTTGATAACTACAAACAAGGACCGGGATCGTCATGCGCCATACCACCGTTGTATCCGCTCTGTTTGCCACCAGCCTGCTGGCCATGGCCACCATGGGCCAAGCCGCCGAGAAAAAGAGTCTGGTGTTCTGCTCCGAAGGCAGCCCGGCAGGGTTTGACACAGCGCAATACACCACCGCGACCGACAACGATGCGGCGGAGCCTTTGTATAACCGTTTGGTGGAGTTCGAAAAAGGCGCGACCGACGTCGTCCCTGGGCTGGCAACCAAGTGGGATATTTCCCCGGATGGCCTGACCTACACCTTCCACCTACGTGAAGGGGTGAAGTTCCACAGCAACAAGGAATTCAAGCCGACACGGGACTTCAACGCCGACGACGTGCTGTTCACCTTCAACCGCATGCTTGACCCCGAGCACCCGTTCCGCAAGGCCTACCCCACCGAGTTTCCGTACTTCAACGGGATGAGCCTGAACAAGAACATCGCCAAGGTCGAGAAAACCGACCCGTACACCGTGGTGATGACGCTGAACACGGTCGACGCCGCGTTCGTGCAAAACATCGCCATGAGCTTTGCCGCGATCCTTTCGGCGGAATACGCCGAGCAGTTGCTCAAGCAAGGCCGGCCCAGCGACATCAACCAGAAGCCGATCGGCACTGGCCCGTTCGTGTTCCAGCGCTATCAGAAAGACTCGCAGATCCGCTACGTGGGCAACAAGCAGTACTGGGACCCGAGCCGCGTCAAGCTGGACCAACTGATCTTCGCCATCAACACCGACGCCTCGGTACGCGTACAGAAGCTCAAGGCCGGCGAATGCCAGGTGACCTTGCATCCACGCCCTGCCGATGTCGAGGCCCTCAAGGCCGACCCGAACCTGCAACTGCTGACCAAGCCGGGCTTTAACCTGGGCTATATCTCCTACAACGTGCGCCACAAGCCATTCGATCAGCTTGAAGTACGCCAGGCGCTGGACATGGCGGTGAACAAGCAGAGCATCCTCAATGCTGTGTACCAGGGCGCCGGGCAACTGGCGGTCAACGCTATGCCGCCGACGCAGTGGTCCTACGACGACAGCATCAAGGACGCCGCCTACGACCCGGAAAAAGCCAAGCAGTTGCTCAAGGCCGCCGGGGTCAAGGAAGGCACCGAGATCACCCTGTGGGCCATGCCAGTGCAACGCCCGTACAACCCCAACGCCAAGCTGATGGCGGAAATGCTGCAGAACGACTGGGCCAAGATCGGCCTCAAGGTCAAGATCGTCAGCTATGAATGGGGCGAGTACATCAAGCGCACCAAGAACGGTGAGCATGATGTCAGCCTGATCGGCTGGACCGGCGACAACGGTGACCCGGACAACTGGCTCGGCACCCTCTACAGCTGCGACGCCATCGGCGGGAACAACTACTCCATGTGGTGCGACCCGGCCTACGACAAGCTGATCAAGCAAGCCAAGGTCGTGACCGACCGCGAACAAAGGACTGTTCTGTACAAACAGGCGCAGCAACTGCTCAAGCAGCAGGTGCCGATCACGCCCATCGCCCACTCGACGGTCAACCAGCCGTTAAGCGCCAAAGTCGAAGGCTTCAAGGTAAGCCCCTTCGGCCGCAACGTGTTCTCGGGCGTCAGCATCAACCCATAAGAAAATAACCGGATGGCGGGGAGCGAAATACGCTTCCCGGCAAACGTGCAGGCTTTTGTTGGGAAATTTCCTACGCCAAACGTTTGCAATAGCTTGAACGAGTTCCACACCCAATAGCCGGATCACCCAAAAAGACCGGCATTAAAAAAGAGAACCAAAGGAGCTTCACCCATGAAACTGAGCAGCAAAGCGCTTCTGGCCTTGGCCATCAGCAGCATCACGGCCACCGCCTACGCTGAAACGCAAAGCCAGGACTTCGTTCCTACCACCCTGGCCGGCACCAGCGCCCAAAGCGAGGCCAAAGGCTTTATCGAAGATTTCAGCCTGGGCGGCACCACGCGTAACTGGTACTCCCATGAAAGCAAATACCGTGGGGGCACCTTCTCGTACCAGAAGCACGGCCAGACCCTGACCGATCGCAACCGTACCAACTGGGTGCAGGGCACCATCCTCAACGCCAGCTCGGGTTTCACCCAGGGCACCGTAGGGGTCAAGACTGAAGTGGCGGTGTACAACGCCCTGGTGCTGGATCGCAGCAAGCGTGATATCAAAGGCGGCTCCAACCGTACCCTGGCCGACTCCAACGGTGACGCCGTAGACCAGTGGAGCAAACTGGGCCTGGCCAACGTGCAATTCCGCGTGTCCAACACCACACTGACCGCCGGTCGCCAGAACTTCAGCAGCGGCATCGTCGACACCATCGGCAACCGTGCTCTGCCTTCGAGCTTCCAGGGTGTGAGCTTCAACAGCGAAGAGTTCAGCAACCTGTCGTTCCAGGGCGGCGTGTTCGACCGCGTTTCGCCACGTAGCGAGCAGAGCCTGTCGAAATTCCGTAGCGAATACGGCAATGGCGCAGAAACCGACAAAGTGTCGACCCTGGGTGTGAACTACCAGCCGCTGAAAAGCCTGAAAACCAGCTTCTTCGCCGCCAACGTGAAGGACTTCTGGAACCAGTACTACTTCGGCGCCACCCACGAGCTGGGCGACGCGCAGCAGTTGGGCCTGACCACCGGCTTCAACTACTACAAGACTGTCGATGAAGGCAAAAAAGAGATGGGGGAAATCGACAACGATACCTTCTCCCTCTCCCTGGGCCTGACTCACCAGGCACACAGCCTGACCTTCGGCTACCAGCAAGTGAACGGTAACGAGTACTTCGACTACCTGCACGAAACCAACGGTATCTACCTGGCCAACTCCCTGACGTCTGACTTCAACGGCCCGAACGAGAAATCCTTCCAGATCGCCTATGCCATCAACATGGCTGAATACGGCGTACCCGGCCTGAAGTTCAACGCTTACTCGGCACGCGGCTGGGGCATCGACGGTACCCACTACACCGGCAACAATGGCCGGGCCAAGTTTGCTTATGACGGCATCCAGTCCCAGGACGGCGAGAAGCACCAGGAATACGGTGTAGGCGCCTCTTACGCGCTGCAGAGCGGCCCACTCAAAGCCACCACCGTGCGCGCAACCTATGTTGAGCACCGTGGCAGCGAGTTCCAGTCCGACGGCAGCATCAAAGAGTTCCGTCTGGTTACCACCATCCCGTTCAACATCCTTTAATTAGCGCCAGGCAGGCGGCGAGCTCAGGACGAGCCCGCCGCCTACGCTTTTCTGGCTCCATCGATTGCAGAGGGCTCTGAATGAAAATGCTCCCACTACAAGCCGCCATGGCCGCTGCGCTGTTGAGCGTGGCGATCGGCGTTTCGGCCAAACCGCTGGTGGTCTGCACCGAAGCCAGCCCGGAAGGTTTCGACCCGGTCCTGTACACCACTGCTGTGACTGCTGACGCCGCCGCTGAAACCATGTTCAACCGCCTGGTGGACTTCAAGCCCGGCACCACTGAAGTGGTCCCTGCCCTGGCCAAAGACCTGCCGGAAATCAGCGCCGATGGCCTGACCTACACCTTCCATCTGCGTGACGACATCAAGTTCCACACCACCGACTATTTCAAACCCACGCGCAACCTGAATGCCGATGATGTGCTTTGGAGCTTCCAGCGCCAGCTGGACCCGAATCACCCATGGCATAACAAGTCCCTCGTGGGCTACCCGTACTTCGAAAGCATGGGGTTCAAGGAACTGCTCAAGAGCGTAGAAAAGACCGACGATCACACCGTCGTCTTTACCTTGACCCGCCCGGAAGCTCCGTTTCTGGCCGACCTGGGTATGGCATTCTCTTCAATCCACTCGAAGGAATACGCCGACCAGTTGCTCAAGTCCGGTAAAACTGAAGACCTCAACGCCAAGCCTATCGGCACGGGCCCATTCGTCTTCAATCGTTATCAGAAAGATGCCCAGGCGCGCTTCAAGGCCAACCCGGACTACTTCCGCGGCAAGCCGGCGGTCGACCCGCTGATTCTGGCGATCACCACCGATAACAACGTGCGCCTGCAAAAGCTCAAGGCCAACGAATGTCAGATCGCGTTGTTCCCCAAGCCGGATGACATTCCAAGCATCAAGAAAGACCCGAACCTGAAGGTCGATGAACTGGCGGCGATGACCACCAGCTACACCGCATTGAACACCACTCGCAAATACATGAGCGATGCCCGAGTACGTCACGCGATCAACATCGCGTTCGACAAGGCCGGTTATACCGAAGCGCTGTTCGGCAAAGGCAATGCAGTCGTGGGCACCGGCCCGTATCCGCCGACCTTGCTGGGTTTCAGTGAAAAGCTGAAAAACCCACCGCGCGACCTGGATAAGGCGCGCGCCCTGCTCAAGGAAGCCGGCGTGCCGGAAGGCACCGAGTTCACGCTGTTCACCCGTAACGGCGGCGGCCCGACAAACCCTAACCCGATGCTCGGCGCCCAGCGTATGCAGGCGGATCTGGCGCAGGTTGGCCTGAAGGTCAATATCAAAGTCATGGAATGGGGCGAAATGCTCAAACGCGCTAAAAACGGCGAGCACGACATGGTGTCGGCAGGCTGGGTCGGTGATAACGGCGACCCGGATAACTTCCTCACCCCGAACCTGAGTTGCGATGCGGCAAAAAACGGCGAAAACTACGCCCGCTGGTGTAACAAAGAGTTTCAGGACTTGATCGACAAAGCTCGTGCGGAAAAGGAACCGGCCTTACGGGCCGCGCTCTATGAACAAGCACAGGATGTCTTCGAAAAAGACCAACCATGGCTTCCCATGGCTTACCCGAAACTGTTCACCGCCATGCGCAAGAACGTAGAAGGCTTCATCCAAAGCCCTCTGGGTACGAATAACTTCGCCACCACCCAGGTGAAGTAATAAGAAAAACGCTCGGCACCGTCGACACTGACGGTGCCGGACCTGCCTAACCGGCTGATTGAGGTACACACCAAGATGTTTAGTTTTATTGCCCGCCGACTGGGGTTATTGATCCCCACGTTCTTCGGCATCACGTTGCTGACCTTTGCGTTGATTCGCATGATTCCAGGCGACCCCGTAGAAGTCATGATGGGCGAGCGACGGGTTGACCCCGAAATGCACGCACAGGCAATGGAGCGCCTTGGCCTTAACAAGCCGCTGTATGCGCAATACCTGGACTATGTCGGCAAGCTCGCCCAGGGCGACCTTGGCGAATCGCTGCGCACACGCACCAGCGTGTGGACCGAATTCACCGCTCTCTTCCCCGCGACCCTGGAGCTGTCCATGGCCGCGCTGTTGTTCGCCGGTATCCTGGGCCTGTTGGCCGGGGTGATCGCGGCACTCAAGCGAGGATCCCTGTTCGACCATGGGGTGATGGGCATCTCCCTGGCGGGGTATTCGATGCCGATCTTCTGGTGGGGCCTGATCCTGATCATGTTCTTCTCGGTAAGCCTGGGCTGGACCCCGGTATCCGGGCGTATCGACCTGCTCTATGACATCGAGCCGCGCACCGGCTTCATGCTGATAGACACCCTGCTGGCCGACGAGCCGGACGCGTTCTGGGATGCATTGCACCACCTGATCCTGCCGGCCATCGTGCTCGGCACCATCCCGCTGGCGGTGATCGCGCGCATGACCCGTTCGTCGATGCTCGAAGTGCTGCGTGAGGACTACATCCGTACCGCCAAGGCCAAGGGCCTGTCGCCAGCCCGCGTGGTGTTCGTGCACGGCCTGCGTAACGCACTGATCCCGGTGCTCACCGTGGTCGGCCTGCAAGTCGGCACGCTGCTGGCCGGTGCGGTACTGACCGAAACCATCTTCTCGTGGCCCGGCATCGGCAAATGGCTGATCGAAGCCATTGGCGCGCGGGACTACCCGGTGGTGCAAAACGGCATTCTGCTGATCGCCTGCCTGGTGATCCTGGTGAACTTCGTGGTGGATATCCTCTACGGCTTCGCCAACCCACGCATCCGTCACCAGCGCTGAGATCATGACCATGACCACACCTACTCAAGTGTCAGCAGTCGATCAGAGCCTGCTGTACCCGTCCCCGTACAAAGAATTCTGGCAAGCCTTCTCCAAGAACAAAGGCGCGGTCGCCGGCCTGCTGTTCATGTTGCTGATCGTGTTCTGCGCGATCTTCGCCCCGTGGGTTGCACCGCATAACCCCAGCGAGCAATACCGTGACTTCCTGCTCACACCACCGGCGTGGTTGGAGGGCGGGCAAATGCAATTTCTGCTGGGCACCGACGAACTGGGCCGTGACTTGCTCTCGCGCCTGATCCAGGGCTCGCGTCTATCGTTGCTGATCGGTTTGTCGTCGGTGGTGATGTCGCTGATCCCGGGTATCCTGCTGGGCCTGTTCGCCGGGTTCTTCCCGCGCTTGCTCGGCCCAACCATCATGCGTCTGATGGACATCATGCTGGCCCTGCCATCGCTGCTGCTGGCCGTGGCGATTGTCGCCATCCTCGGCCCTGGCCTGATCAACACCGTGATCGCCATCGCCATCGTGTCGTTGCCATCCTATGTGCGCCTGACCCGCGCCGCCGTGATGGGCGAACTGAACCGCGACTACGTGACTGCCGCCCGCCTCGCTGGCGCCGGCCTGCCACGCCTGATGTTCATCACCGTGCTGCCTAACTGCATGGCGCCGCTGATCGTACAAGCGACCTTGAGCTTTTCCTCGGCGATTCTCGATGCCGCGGCCCTGGGCTTCCTCGGCCTTGGCGTACAACCGCCAACCCCTGAGTGGGGCACCATGCTGGCTTCGGCCCGAGACTACATCGAACGCGCCTGGTGGGTCGTGAGCCTGCCTGGCTTGACCATTTTGCTCAGCGTGCTGGCAATCAACTTGATGGGTGACGGCCTGCGCGATGCGCTGGACCCGAAACTCAAGAACGCCGCCTGAGGAGATTCCCATGTCACTGTTAGAAATCAAGAATCTCAACGTGCGCTTCGGCGACAAGACCGCCGTGCCGGTGGTCGATGGCCTCGACATTTCCGTCGACAAAGGCGAAGTCCTGGCGATCGTTGGCGAGTCGGGTTCGGGTAAATCCGTGACCATGATGGCGCTGATGGGCCTGATCGAGCACCCTGGCATCGTCACCGCCGACGCCCTGAACTTCGACGGCAAGGACATGCTCAAGTTGAGCAACCGCCAGCGCCGCCAGATTGTCGGCAAAGACCTGGCGATGGTGTTCCAGGACCCGATGACCGCCTTGAACCCCAGCTACACCGTGGGTTTCCAGATCGAGGAAGTGCTGCGCCTGCATTTGAAAATGTCCGGCAAACAAGCACGCAAACGCGCCATCGAGCTGCTGGAAAAGGTCGAGATCCCAGGCGCTGCCAGCCGTATGGATGCCTACCCGCATCAATTGTCCGGTGGTATGAGCCAACGCGTGGCAATCGCCATGGCGATTGCCGGTGAGCCCAAGTTGCTGATCGCCGATGAACCGACCACTGCGTTGGACGTGACCATCCAGGCGCAGATCATGGAACTGCTGCTGGCCCTGCAAAAAGAGCAGAACATGGGCCTGGTGCTGATCACTCACGACCTCGCGGTGGTTGCCGAAACCGCCCAGCGCGTGTGCGTGATGTACGCAGGCCAGGCGGTGGAAGTCGGCCAGGTGCCGCAGCTGTTCGACATTCCGGCACACCCGTACAGCGAAGCGTTGCTCAAGGCCATTCCCGAGCACAGCCTCGGCGCAACGCGCCTGGCCACGTTGCCGGGCATCGTGCCCGGCCGCTACGACCGTCCGCAGGGTTGCCTGCTGTCGCCGCGCTGCCCGTACGTGCAGGACTCCTGCCGCGCCCAGCGGCCGGGCCTTGATCCGAAAAGCCACAGCCTTGCCCGCTGCTTCTACCCGCTGAACCAGGAGGTGGCGTAATGGCCGTCGTACTTACCGCCCGCGACCTCACCCGTCACTACGAAGTGTCCCGCGGCCTGTTCAAGGGTCATGCCACCGTGCGTGCCCTCAATGGTGTGTCTTTTGAGCTGGAAGCCGGCAAAACCCTCGCCGTGGTAGGCGAGTCGGGCTGTGGCAAATCCACCCTGGCCCGCGCCCTCACGCTGATTGAAGAGCCCTCGTCGGGCTCGTTGAAAATCGCCGGGCAAGAAGTGGCCGGCGCCGACAAGGCCCAGCGCAAGCAATTGCGCAAAGACGTGCAGATGGTGTTCCAGAGCCCCTATGCCTCGCTGAACCCACGCCAGAAAGTCGGTGATCAACTGGCCGAACCGCTGCTGATCAACACCAACCTGTCCGCCGCCGAACGCCGCGAGAAAGTGCAGGCGATGATGAAGCAAGTGGGCCTGCGCCCTGAGCATTATCAGCGCTACCCGCACATGTTCTCCGGCGGCCAGCGCCAGCGCATCGCGTTGGCCCGCGCCATGATGCTGCAACCCAAAGTGCTGGTGGCGGACGAACCGACATCGGCACTGGACGTGTCGATCCAGGCGCAGGTGCTCAACCTGTTCATGGATTTGCAGCAGGAATTCAACACCGCCTACGTGTTCATCTCCCACAACCTGGCGGTGGTGCAGCACGTGGCTGACGATGTGATGGTGATGTACCTCGGCCGCCCAGTGGAAGTGGGCCCCAAGGAAGACATCTACGCACGCCCGCTGCACCCCTACACCCAGGCGCTGCTGTCGGCCACGCCGACCATTCACCCGGACCCGAGCAAGCCGAAGATCAAGATCGTCGGCGAACTGCCCAACCCACTGAACCCGCCGCCTGGCTGCGCATTCCACAAGCGTTGCCCGTATGCGACGGCGCGTTGCAGCAGTGAAGAGCCGCTGTTGCGTCCTTTGGATAACCGGCAGGTGGCTTGCCACTACGCGGAGCAATTCGTGGCCTGAAGCAACACAACCTCCTCCTGTAGGAGCGAGCTTGCTCGCGAAAGACGTCAACGATAACGCGGGTAGTCTGGTTTAACGCGGTGTTCATACGTTCTTCGCGAGCAAGCTCGCTCCTACAGGGGCCGCGGTTTCAATGAGTTCCATCGCCCTTCCCGCCAGATTGCGCATCAGTCTGGCCGGAGGGGCTTTTTTTGCGCGTTTGTAACAAAGAACATACCGATTAAACCTCGCCCTTCACAGCCGCCAGCCTTGAAAACATTGAGCCAGAGCCTTAAGGAAAGTGTATAGATTGTAAATGCAATTTACTTCTGTTTGAGAATCAATACCATTACGGCGCATGGAGAGCGCTGGATGCACGAAAAAATTCAGACGACTCTCGTTCAATCGCCCCTCCTAAAGGACTTTGTGGACATGTCGTCTCAATTCAGGCTCAGCCATCTATCGTTGGCGTTTATCGCTACCCTTTCGTCCCCCGCGCTGCTGGCGCAGAGTGTGGAAAAAGAACGCGACAAGGTGCCGATCGAAGCGACAGACCTGCCTGTGGACGGCACGCCCCAAGCCCTGGTGCTGGGCGAGACGCACGTGCTGGGCACCGCCGCCGAAGAACTCAAGCAAGCGCCCGGCGTGTCGATCATCACTGCCGAAGACATCAAAAAGCGCCCGCCCACCAACGACCTGTCGGAGATCATCCGTCGCGAGCCGGGCGTGAACCTGACCGGCAACAGTTCCAGCGGCAGCCGTGGCAATAACCGTCAGATCGACCTGCGGGGCATGGGCCCGGAAAACACCCTGATTCTGATCGATGGCAAACCGTCGACCTCGCGCAACGCCGTGCGTTATGGCTGGAGTGGCGACCGTGATACCCGTGGCGAAACCAACTGGGTACCGGCCGAAGAAGTCGAACGCATTGAAATCCTGCGCGGCCCGGCTGCTGCCCGTTATGGCTCCGGCGCCATGGGCGGGGTGATCAACATCATCACCAAACGCCCCACCGACCAACTGCACGGCTCGCTGACCGCCTACACCGCCTTCCCCGAAAACGATGCCGAAGGGGCGAGCAAGCGCACCAACTTCAACCTCAGCGGCCCGTTGACCGACACCCTGGCGTTCCGCGTCTATGGCGGCCTGAACAAGACCGATGCCGATGACGCCGACATCAACCGCGCAGCGCAAGCGACGCCGGACTCGTTGGTAGCCGGCCGCGAAGGTGTGCGCAACAAAGACGTGAATGGCTTGCTGAGCTGGCAGTTCACCCCCGAGCAAACCCTCGACCTGGAGGCCAGCTACAGCCGCCAGGGCAATATTTTCGCCGGCGACACCATGCTCAACGGCGGTGGCGCATTCGTGGAAAGCCTGGTGGGCAAGGAAACCAGTGTGATTCAGCGCAGCAGCTTTTCAGCCACGCACCGCGGCGAATTCGATTGGGGTTCGACCCTGGCCTCGTTGACCCACGACCTGACTCGCAACGAACGTCTAAACGAAGGCCTGGCCGGTTCCGGCGAAGGCGCGCCCTCCGCCAGCGCTGGTCGTTTCGAATCGCGCTTGCGTAATACCCGGGCCACTGCGCAGGTCAACCTGCCCCTGAGCGTCGGTGCCGAACAGGTGCTGACCCTGGGCAGCGAATACCTCTACGAGTCGATGAACGACCCAGGCTCGTTGCGCCCGCAAAGCTATGACCCGGGCACCGGCGGCGTACCCGCCATCCCGGGCGTCAGCCGCAACAGCACCAAGACCACCGCCTCGAGCTACGCCTTGTTTGCCGAGAACAACATCGAGTTGGGCAGCAAAACCGTCATCACGCCTGGCATGCGCTTCGACGATCATGAGGAATACGGCGGCAACTGGAGCCCCAGCTTCAATGCCTCGCACCAGTTGACCGACGAACTGAGCATCAAGGGCGGCATTGCCCGCGCCTACAAAACCCCCAACCTGTACCAGTCCAACCCGAACTATTTGCTCTACAGCCGTGGTAATGGCTGCAACGCCAGCGAAGCCAACATGGGCGGTTGCTACCTGGTGGGCAACCGGGACCTGAAGCCGGAAATCAGTGTCAACAAGGAAATCGGCCTGGCTTTCGACAAGGGCACCTGGCGCACCAGTGCGACGTATTTCCGTAATGACTACAAGAACAAGATCAACGCCAGTAACGAGGCGGCGTTCCGTCTGGGCAACGGCCGACGTGTATTGGAGTGGGAAAACAGCGGCCCAGCCTTGGTACAGGGCGTTGAAGGCAACCTGTTCGTCAGCCTGCGCGATGATTTGGACTTGAACACCAACCTGACCTATATGATCGACTCCAAGGACAAAGACACCGGCGAGCCCTTGAGCATCATCCCCAAGTACACCATCAACACCACGCTGGATTGGCAAGCCACTGACAAGCTGTCATTCCAGGTCAGCGGCACCTATTACGGCAAACAAGAAGCACCGACGCTCAACTCACGCAGCGCCAGCAGTTACGATCGCAGCGCCCAGCAGGATGTCGACCCGTACGGGTTGATGGGCCTGAGCAGTGGCTATGAGTTCAGCAAAAACCTTAGCGTGCGGGTGGGCATCAACAACCTGCTGGACAAGCGCCTGTCGCGCAAAGGCAACGCCGAGGATGCGGGCGCGCAGACTTACAATGAGCCGGGCCGTGCTTACTTCGCCTCGGTGACCACTTCGTTCTGAAGAAAAGGGCGGCCAATAAAAATGCCTTGGGGGTCCCTTCCAAGGCATTGATTGTTTGAAACGCTCCCTCTTGGCGAGCCTACGTCTGGCTATCGCCTTCGTCTGCGTCGTCGCTGTCAGGCTCGTCGGTGGTCGAGTCGTCATCGTCTTCGCTGCCACCCTGGCCTTTATCGCCGGGCTCCGCTTCGGACTTGGCCAACTGCAAGTCCGAAATCTGGCTACTCGCCACCATCTCTGGGCCATGCACCGGGGCGTGCGCCCAGGCCGTCGACATCCCCAACGACAACAGCACCAGCACCTTCATCAATAGCACTACGCGTTGAACAATACCCATGGTCGATTCCGTCCAGTCAATAGATGAATTCTGCCGGCAATAACTTGCCGCCACCCGCGTAGACGCTAGTCGCGATTCTGGATTTACGCCAGGCCTCAGGTCTCGCCGTCGTCATAGGTTTCACTGGCTTCCCCTTCGTTATAGGGGTTCTCCTGATCCTCCTTGGGCGCCGGTTGGACCTGGGGCTGCCAACTGCCGGAGTTGACCTCATTGGCCTTTTTCTTGCTGACCGGACCGGTGTCTTTCCATTGGGGCGCGCCGGTATCGGCAAAAGTCGGAAAGGTCGTCGCTCCCAGGCTTGCCAGCAACACCAGATGGATGGCGAATCGAACATTTCGCACGGTGCTCTCCTTCACAGTCACTGTGTGAAAGCTAGACCCAATGCAGGGTTATCGCCAATTTCCAACCTTATAGAGACCAGACCCAGGGTAGTTGAAGCCAATAAAAAGGGGCGAAGCCATCACAGCTTCGCCCCTCTTTCACCCGCCCAGGCCTTAGTGGTGTTCGCGGGTCGCGCGGAATTTCACATCCGGCCAACGCTCTTCCATCAGCGCCAGGTTGACCCGGGTCGGGGCCAGGTAGGTCAGGTGACCACCGCCGTCGATCGCCAGGTTTTCCACAGCCTTGTTGGAGAACTCTTCCAACTTCTTCTTATCGCTGCAATCAATCCAGCGCGCCGAATACACGGTGATCGGCTCGTAGGAGCACTCCACCTTGTATTCCTCTTTCAAGCGGCTGGCGACCACGTCGAACTGCAGCACACCCACGGCGCCGAGGATGATGTCGTTGCTGCGCTCGGGGAAGAACACCTGGGTGGCGCCTTCTTCGGCCAATTGCTGCAAGCCCTGGCGCAGTTGCTTGGATTTGAGCGGATCACGCAGGCGCACGCGGCGGAACAGTTCCGGTGCGAAGTGCGGGATACCGGTGAAGCCCAGCGCTTCGCCTTCGGTGAAGGTGTCGCCGATCTGAATGGTGCCGTGGTTATGCAAACCGATGATGTCGCCGGCGTAGGCTTCTTCGAGCTGTTCACGCTCGGAGGAGAAGAACGTCAGGGCATCGCCAATGCGTACGTCCTTGCCGGTGCGCACATGGCGCATCTTCATGCCTTTTTCGTAGCGGCCGGAGCAGATACGCATGAAGGCGATACGGTCGCGGTGCTTGGGGTCCATGTTCGCCTGGATCTTGAACACGAAGCCGGTGAACTTCTCTTCCACCGGCTCCACGGTGCGCTCGTTGGCGACGCGGGCCAGCGGGCGCGGCGCCCAGTCCACGACGGCGTCCAGTACGTGGTCGACGCCGAAGTTGCCCAGGGCGGTACCGAAGAACACCGGGGTCAACTGACCGTCGAGGAACTCTTGCTGGTTGAACTCATGGCAGGCGCCCTGCACCAGTTCCAGCTGGTCGACGAAACGGTCGTACTCGTCACCCAAGTGGGCGCGGGCTTCGTCGGAGTCGAGCTTTTCAATGATCTTGGTTTCGGTGCGTTCATGACCGTGGCCAGCGGTGTAGACAATGATGTAGTCGTCGGCCAGGTGGTACACGCCCTTGAAGTCGCGGTAGCAACCAATCGGCCAAGTGATCGGCGCGGCCTTGATCTTCAGGACGGCTTCGATTTCATCCAGCAGCTCGATGGGGTCGCGGATATCGCGGTCGAGTTTGTTGATGAAACTGACAATCGGCGTGTCACGCAGACGGCACACGTCCATCAGCGCGATGGTACGTGGCTCGACGCCTTTACCGCCGTCGAGGACCATCAGCGCCGAGTCCACCGCGGTGAGGGTGCGGTAGGTGTCTTCGGAGAAGTCTTCGTGCCCTGGGGTGTCGAGCAGGTTGATCATGTGCTCGCGATACGGGAACTGCATGACCGACGTGGTAATGGAAATACCCCGTTGCTTTTCCATTTCCATCCAGTCGGAGGTGGCATGGCGGTCGGATTTGCGCGATTTCACCGTGCCGGCTACCGCGATCGCCTTGCCCATCAGCAACAGCTTTTCGGTGATGGTGGTTTTACCGGCATCGGGGTGGGAAATAATGGCGAAAGTGCGGCGTTTCGCGACTTCGGCGGCCTGGTGGGTCATGGGAAATCGCCTGGCAGGTGAGTCAAAAAAGGGCGGCGAGTATAGCGCAAACGCGAGGGTACGGACCACCGTTGAGCCCATTGGGGGTGGCTAAATGCGCCCAAGTGTGGAACCTTTTAAAAGGTCGAGACGTCCACTCCCCTGCTACCGCACTCGGAACAGGGGCTGAAAAATCAGCAAGTTAGCCTGACGAGGCTGCGCTTATGGCTCGATCGCATACTGCATAGCCAGTATCGGCGAGCTGCTTTTCGCGAACTCATCAGAGGCAGCCAGGAATGGCATTGCCGCTCGGAAATGTGTTCGCCGACAAAAGAAAAAAAGGAGTCCGCCTGTGGCTATTCGCTATGGCAAAGGGCTGATAGGAGCAGTGGTTGTCGTCGCTCTCCTGGCCCTGCTGGTCCACTGGATCGGCATCAACACGATCGAACTGTACCGCGACGATTTGTTGTTTTACCTGCAAGCTCATCTGATTCTGGTTTTAGTCTCCATGCTGGCGGCCCTGATTGTGGGCATCCCCGCCGGTATCCTGCTCAGCCGACCCAACATGGTCGGGCGCGCAGAACGTTTCATGCAGATCTTCAACATCGGCAACACCGTCCCTCCCCTGGCCGTACTGGCCATCGCCCTCGGCGTCCTCGGCATCGGCAGCGGCCCGGCCATCTTCGCGCTGTTCCTCGCCTCGCTCCTGCCCATCGTGCGTAACACCTACGAAGGCCTGAAAAACGTTCAGGGCTCCCTCAAGGAAGCCGCCACCGGCATCGGCATGACCCCGCGCCAGGTGCTGTTTCGCGTGGAGCTGCCCAACGCCGTGCCGATCATCATCGGCGGTGTGCGCGTGGCCCTGGCGATCAACGTCGGAACCGCACCGCTGGCGTTCCTGATTGGCGCCAACAGCCTGGGCAGCCTGATTTTCCCTGGCATCGCCCTGAACAACCAGCCGCAACTGTTGCTCGGCGCCGCGTGTACCGCGCTGCTGGCATTGCTGCTTGATGGCCTGGTGACCATGGCCAGCCGCCTCTGGCTGGAACGCGGGTTGCGCCCGTCTTAAGGCCCGGTAAAGGAATTCACATGAAAAAACTGAGCTTGATATTAGGCTGCGTCCTGCTGTTTGCAGGTATTGCGCAAGCCGCTGAAAAACCTGTGATCCGCATTGGCGCCAGGGTGTTCACCGAGCAGACCCTGCTCGCCGAAATCACCTCCCAGTACCTGCGCACCAAGGGCTACGACGCCCGTGTGACCGGCGGACTGGGCAGCAACCTGGCGCGTAGCGCCCAGGAAAGCGGGCAACTGGATCTGATCTGGGAATACACCGGCGTGTCGCTGGTGGCCTACAACCATATCGACGAGAAACTCGACAGCGAACAGTCCTACGCTCGGGTCAAAGAACTCGATGCGAAAAAAGGCTTGGTCTGGCTGTCGCCGTCGCGTTTCAGCAACACCTACGCCCTGGCACTGCCGGAGAAAGTTGCTGAGGAACATCCCGAGATCAACAGCATCAGCGATCTCACCAAAGCCATGGCCGAGGACATCAAGGAACAGCGCCTGGTCGCCCTGGACACCGAGTTCGCCAACCGCTCCGACGGCCTGGCGGGCATGGTCAAGCTGTACGACATGAACCTGACGCGCAAAAACACCCGGCAGATGGACGCGGGCCTGGTCTACACCGCCCTGCGTAATGGCCAGGTGTTTGCCGGACTGGTCTACACCACCGACGGGCGCCTCAACGCCTTTAAGTTGAAGCTGCTCGAAGACGACAAGCACTACTTCCCGGATTACACCGCAGCCCCGGTGATCCGCCAGGAATACCTCGACAAACACCCGCAACTGGCCGCCGAACTCAAGCCTTTGGCCAACCTGTTCGACGATGAAACCATGCGTCAGCTCAATGCACGGGTCGACGTCGACCATGAAAGCCCGTCCGCCGTTGCCGCCGATTTCCTGCGCCAACATCCAATCAACTAAAAAGGAGAAGACATGGAATTTTTGAACGCCTTTTCCCATCTTGATTGGGCCCAGGTCCTGCACCTGACCTGGCAGCACATCACCCTGGTCGGCATCGCCGTGATCCTCGCGATCTTCATCGGCGTGCCCCTGGGCATTCTGATGACGCGCTTCCCGACCCTGGCCGGCCCGTTGCAAGCCAGCGCCACAGTGTTGCTGACCGTGCCATCCATCGCACTGTTCGGCCTGCTGCTGCCGTTCTACTCCAAGTTCGGCCAGGGCCTGGGGCCAATGCCGGCGATCACCGCCGTGTTCCTTTACTCCCTGCTGCCAATCATGCGTAACACCTACCTGGCCCTCACCGGCGTTGAGCCAGGCATTCGCGAAGCCGCACGCGGCATCGGCATGACCTTCGGCCAGCGCCTGCGCATGGTCGAACTGCCGATTGCGGTGCCGGTGATTCTCGCTGGCGTGCGTACCGCCGTGGTGATGAATATCGGTGTGATGACCATCGCCGCCACCATCGGTGCCGGTGGCCTGGGTGTACTTATTCTGGCTTCCATCAGCCGCAGCGATATGTCGATGCTGATCGTCGGCGCCGTGCTGGTCAGTCTCTTGGCCATCTTCGCCGACTTGCTTCTGCAATGGCTGCAACGCTCGCTGACTCCAAAAGGATTGCTCAAATGATCGAACTTCAAAACCTGTCCAAGACTTTTCAAAGCAACGGCAAGACGGTCACCGCCGTCAACGATGTGAGCCTGACCGTCAACGAAGGCGAGATTTGCGTGTTCCTGGGGCCCTCGGGCTGCGGTAAGAGCACTACGCTGAAAATGATCAACCGACTGATCAAGCCCTCCTCGGGCAAGATTTTGATCAACGGCGAAGACACCACCGACCTCGACGAGGTGACCCTGCGTCGCAACATCGGCTACGTGATCCAGCAGATCGGCCTGTTCCCCAACATGACCATCGAAGAGAACATCGTGGTGGTGCCCAAGCTGCTCGGCTGGGACAAGCAGAAATGCCACGACCGCGCCCGCGAGTTGATGAGCATGATCAAGCTGGAGCCCAAGCAGTACCTGCATCGCTACCCGCGTGAATTGTCGGGTGGGCAGCAACAGCGCATCGGTGTGATCCGCGCCCTGGCGGCGGATGCGCCGCTGCTGCTGATGGACGAGCCGTTCGGCGCGGTCGACCCGATCAACCGCGAGATGATCCAGAACGAATTCTTCGAGATGCAGCGCGCGCTGAACAAGACCGTGATCATGGTCAGCCACGACATCGACGAAGCCATCAAGCTGGGTGACAAGATCGCCATCTTCCGCGCCGGCAAGCTGCTGCAGATCGACCACCCGGACACGCTGCTGGCGCACCCGGCCGACGAGTTCGTCAGCAATTTCGTGGGCCAGGACAGCACCCTCAAGCGCCTGCTGCTGGTAAAAGCCGAAGACGCGGCGGACAACGCCCCGTCGGTGAGCCCGGAAACACCCGTGGCCGATGCGCTGGAATTGATGGACGAGCACGACCGCCGCTATGTGGTGGTCACCTGTTCGGAGAACAAGGCGCTGGGCTACGTACGCCGTCGCGACCTGCACCGCCAGGCCGGCACCTGCGGCCAGTACCTGCGCGAGTTCAATGCCACGGCGGCGTACGACGAGCATTTACGCATCCTGCTGTCGCGCATGTACGAGTTCAACCGTTCGTGGTTGCCGGTGATGGATGCGGAGAGGGTGTTCCTCGGGGAAGTGACCCAGGAGTCGATTGCCGAGTACCTGAGCTCTGGCAAATCGCGTGGGGGCAAGACCAGTATCGTGTCTCCAGCCGAGACCGCGCTGGTCTGATCCGCCGATATCGCAGGCAAGCCAGCTCCCACATTTGAACTGCATTCTTATGTTGGAATGCATTCCCCTGTGGGAGCTGGCTTGCCTGCGATGAATACACCGCAAATCCACCTGATTGGCCCCATCCGGGGAACATCAATCCGTCACACCGGTCGGTTACATAAGTAGCTGCACGCGGCCGCGCGACGAACGCGTGCAAAAACGCGACATTTTTAGTTGATCCCACGCCCGCCAAGCCCTAAAGTTCGCGCCGAACGTCCATGCTGGAAACGATCCATCCGGCTCAAGTACTGACGACGAGACAGCAAGGCCAAGGGAAGCGGTTGATCCCATGGCCTTTTTGCTTTCGGCGACATGCCTTGGGAAGTAGGCGAACCAAAGTGGGGATACGGAGGACGTTCATTTGCACCCATTGATTACTACTGTTTGCCCCTAGGAGTCCCCAGCATGTCGATCAACGTCGAAGATTATTTCGCGCGCGCCACTTTTGACAAAATGAAGGCGTTCGCCGACAAGCAAGAAACCCCGTTCGTGGTGATCGACACCGCGATGATCAGCCAGGCCTACGATGACCTGCGCGCCGGTTTCGAATTCGCCAAGGTGTATTACGCGGTCAAGGCCAACCCGGCCGTCGAGATCATCGACCTGTTGAAAGACAAGGGTTCGAGCTTCGACATCGCTTCGATCTACGAGCTGGACAAGGTCATGGACCGTGGCGTCAGCGCCGACCGTATCAGCTACGGCAACACCATCAAGAAATCCAAGGACATCCGCTACTTCTATGAGAAGGGCGTGCGCCTGTTCTCTACCGACTCCGAAGCCGACCTGCGCAACATCGCCAAGGCCGCGCCGGGTTCGAAAGTGTATGTGCGTATCCTCACCGAAGGCTCGACCACTGCTGACTGGCCGTTGTCGCGCAAATTCGGCTGCCAGACCGACATGGCCATGGACCTGCTGATCCTCGCCCGCGACCTGGGCCTGGTGCCTTACGGCATCTCGTTCCACGTCGGCTCGCAACAGCGCGACATCAGCGTGTGGGACGCGGCCATCGCCAAGGTCAAGGTGATCTTCGAACGCCTCAAAGAAGAAGACGGCATCCACCTGAAGCTGATCAACATGGGCGGCGGCTTCCCGGCCAACTACATCACCCGCACCAACAGCCTGGAAACCTACGCTGAAGAAATCATCCGCTTCCTCAAGGAAGACTTCGGGGACGACCTGCCGGAAATCATCCTGGAACCAGGCCGTTCGTTGATCGCCAACGCCGGTATCCTGGTCAGCGAAGTGGTGCTGGTGGCGCGCAAGTCCCGTACCGCCGTCGAGCGCTGGGTGTACACGGATGTGGGCAAGTTCTCCGGCCTGATCGAAACCATGGACGAAGCCATCAAGTTCCCGATCTGGACCGAGAAGAAAGGCGAGATGGAAGAAGTGGTCATCGCTGGCCCGACCTGCGACAGCGCCGACATCATGTACGAAAACTACAAGTACGGCCTGCCATTGAACCTGGCCATTGGTGATCGTCTGTACTGGTTGTCGACCGGTGCCTACACCACCAGCTACAGCGCGGTTGAGTTCAATGGGTTTCCGCCGCTGAAATCCTTCTACGTTTAACCCCTCCCCCGCTCGCTCCCACGCTCTGCGTGGGAACCCGTCCTGTGACGCTCTGCGTTACGCGCTCAAGTGCGGACGCGGAGCGTCCAGGGCGGCATTCCCACGCGGAGCGTGGGTACGATCAGCTCGTAGCTCGTTGCCGGTACAACTTGGCCATGGCGCGAATTCGCGGGTCATCCGCCCGTGCCAGCGCCTTGTGTGCCGTTTGCAGAAACTTGAGATTCCCGCCTGCCAGCGCCTTGTGCAACCATTCCAGCGCCGCGTCGATCTGGCCGCTGTCGGCCAGCACCGCCGCATGGCTGAACTGCCCACGAAAATCACCTGCCTCGGCTGAGCGGCGGTACCACTCAACGGCCGCCTCAACATCCTTGGGGCAATGCTGCCCGTCTTCCAGGTAACGCCCGAGCAGGTTCATCGACTTGGCATGGCCCTGTTCGGCAGCCTGGCGATACAGCGCCAGTGCTTGTGCCTGGTCTTCAACAACGCCACGGCCGGTAGCCAAGAGGTTGGCGTAGTTGTACTGCCCCCAATCCAACCCGGCGTGTGCCGCCAGGCGATATTCCCGTGCTGCGGCGGCTTCATCGACAGCGCAGCCCCAGCCATGCTCCCGGCAACGCCCGATCATATTGCGCGCCATCAGGTGCCCGCCCTGCGCGGCAATCTGGAACCAGCGCAGCGCCAGGGCCTCATCGCGGGCAATGCCGCGCCCTTCCAGCAAGATTTGCCCGAGCAGGGCCTGGGCATCGACCACGCCTGCCTTGGCCGCGATCAGAATGGCCTGAGCGGCGCGCACCGGGGAGTCATCGAGCATGCTCTGCAATTGTTCGACATTGAGCACTTCTTCGCGGCGCAATAAAAAACCCATGCTCAGACCTCGACCCAGCGGCGCAACAGGTTGTGGTAGGTGCCGGTGAGCTGGATCAGCGCAGGGTGGTCGGGGACGTCGCGGGTCAGTTGCTGGATCGCGCCGTCCATCTCGAACAGCAGGGTGCGCTGGCTGTCTTCGCGCACCAGGCTTTGGGTCCAGAAGAACGAGGCATAACGCGCGCCACGGGTCACCGCGTTGACTTTGTGCAGGCTGGAGCCGGGGTACAGCACCATGTCGCCAGCGGGTAGCTTGACCCGCTGCAGGCCGAAGGTGTCCTGGATCTCCAGTTCGCCGCCGTCGTACTCGTCGGGATCGCTGAAGAACAGCGTGGACGACAGGTCGGTGCGCACGCGCTCGTGGCTGCCTTTGGGCTGGCGCACCGCATTGTCGATATGAAAGTCAAAACTGCCGCCAGCGGTGTAGCAGTTCAGCAGTGGCGGGAAGACTTTATGCGGCAGCGCGGCCGACATGAACAGCGGGTTGCTCCACAACCGCTCCAGCATGGCTGCGCCAATTTCCTTGGCCAACGGGTGACCTTCAGGCAATTGCAGGTTGTGCTTGGCCTTGGCCGACTGGTGACCGGCGGTGATTTTGCCGTCAGCCCATTCGGTCTCTTCCAGGGCCTGGCGAATGCGCAGCACCTCCTCGCGAGAGAACAGGCCGGGAATGTGCAGCAACATGGGGCAATACCTGGGATCAGAGAGGCGTCAATGGTATTGATTCTTATCCTCTCTGTAAAACACGGGGACGAACGAGAGCGCAAAATCCGTAACAAAAAAGTGTAAAGAATGTAAATTTGATGCGAATAGCAATATCTCGCAATTGATACAAAGTCTTGTTGGCCCTATATTCCGCGGCCTCACATCCTTGGGGAAGGGACACGTCATGTCGCGCACTATTCTAAAAATACCGGCCAGTTCGCCACGCATGCTGGCCTCCGCCATTGGCGTTGCCCTGAGTGCCGGCTCCGCCGCCCACCTGGCACAGGCCGCTGAAAATACCGAGCCAACAGGCGAGCGCAACCCTATCTCCCTCGGCGCCACCAACATCACCGGCCAGGAGCAGGACAACACCTCCTACCAGGTGGAGAAAGCCTCGTCGCAGAAGTACACCGCGCCGCTGGTGGACACGCCGCGCTCGGTCACTGTGGTGCCGCAACAAGTACTCAAGGACACCGCCGCCACCTCGCTGCAGGACGCCTTGCGCACCGTACCGGGTATCACCTTCGGCGCCGGTGAAGGTGGCAACCCTCAGGGCGACCGCCCGTTCATCCGTGGTTTCGACGCCCAGGGCGATACCTACCTCGATGGCGTACGCGATACCGGTGGCCAGAGCCGCGAGATCTTCGACATCGAATCCATCGAAGTCAGCAAAGGCCCGAACTCCTCGTTCGGCGGCCGTGGCTCGGCCGGTGGCAGCCTCAACCTGGTGAGCAAGACCCCGCAAGCGCGGGACTTCACTAACGGCGGCTTTACCTACGGCTCCGACCAGACCCGCCGCTACGTGCTCGACGTGAACCGCCAGTTCCTGGACGACAGCGCGGCATTCCGCCTGAACCTGATGAGCCATGAACAAAACGTGGCCGGCCGCGACGCGGTGAATTACGACCGTTGGGGCGTGGCACCGTCGCTGACTTTCGGCTTGGGCACGCCGACCCGTGTCAACCTCAGCTACTACCATATGGAAAGTGATGACCTGCCGGATTCGGGGATTCCCTACGGCTACGGTTCGTCGACCGCCACAGCCCACGTGCATGACAAACCCAACGACGGTGGCGACAGCAACAACTTCTACGGTTTGAAAAGCCGTGACTTCCGCAAGACCCGCGCGGACATCAGCACGTTCTCCATCGAGCACGACCTGAACGACAACATGACGCTCAAGAACACCTTGCGTCACGGCAGCACCGGCCAGGACTATGTGCTCACTCAGCCGGATGACAGCAAGTTCAACGTCAACCGCTACGGCACCGTCTGGCGTCGCGCCAACAGCCGTGTCTCCACCACGACCACAACCACCAACCAGACCGATCTGTTTGGCAGCTTCCAGGCCTTGGGCTTCAAGCACACTTACTCCACCGGCCTGGAATTTACCGGCGAAGAAACCCGTGTCAGCGGCTACACCGTCAGCCCTAACGCCAACCCGGTGTGCACAACGGCCAAGGGCAGCCTGGGCGGCCAGTGCACCTCACTGAGCAACCCGAACCCCGACGACGCCTGGAACGGCAGCATCGCGCGCAACTACAACGGTACCAACACCAAGGCCACCAGCCGCGCCGCGTACGTGTTCGACACCATCGAGCTCGATCCTAAATGGCTGCTGAACGTGGGGTTGCGCTACGACACCTTTGACACCGAAGCCAACACCAACGCCGTCGCCGGGCGCACCAAGATCAAGGACGACAGCCAGTTCTTCAACTGGCAGGCCGGCCTGGTGTGGAAGCCGGTGGAAAACGGCAGCATCTATGCCTCGTACGCCACATCGGCCACGCCAGCCGGTGGCCTGGTAGGCGAAGGATCCGACGGCAACCCGCTGTCTGCCGGTGCCGCCACCAGCGACTTGCAGCCAGAAGAAACCGTCAACTACGAACTGGGCACCAAGTGGGACCTGTTCCACGACCGCCTGTCCCTGACCGCTGCAATCTTCCGCACCGAGAAGAAAAACACCCGCATCCTGGTGGATGCGCTCACCTACCAGAACGCCGGGGAATCTCAGGTCGACGGCATCGAGTTGTCCGCCAGCGGCAAAATCACCGATCAATGGCAGGTGTTTGCGGGATACAGCTATCTGGACAGTGAACTGGTCAAATCCGGCCTCAACGGGCGTAACGGTGTGGTGAGTGCTGGCTCCAGCAAAGGCAACCAGATGCCCAACACGCCGAAGAACTCCTTCAGCCTGTGGACCACCTACGAGATCACGCCCAAGCTGACCATCGGCGGCGGCGCCTTCTACGTCGATGAGGTTTACGGTGATGTCGGCAACACGGTGTATGTACCCTCCTACACCCGCTACGACGCCATGGCCAGCTACAAGCTGACCAAGAACGTCGACCTGCAATTGAACGTGCAGAACCTTACCGACAAGACCTACTACGACAAGGCCTTCTCCACGCATTTCGCCAACCAGGCGGCCGGTCGTACGGCGTTGTTGACCACCAGCTTCCACTTCTAAAAGCGGTCAAGGTTCAGCCAGGAGCCCCACACATCGGATGCGTGGGGCTTTTGCGTGTTTCCCGGCAACTCACGGCATAATGCGCGCCGTGATCAGATATCCAGCTAAGCGAGGCGCTCCGACGTGTTGAAGAAAACCCTGTTCCAGTTGCATTGGTTCTTCGGCATCACGGCCGGGCTGGTGCTGGCCTTGATGGGGGTCACCGGGGCCGCGTACTCGTTCCAGGACGAGATCCTGCGGGCGCTCAACCCCACCGTGTTGAGCGTGCAGAAACGCGAGGCCGGTGTACTGCCGCCCGCCGAGCTGGTACGCAAATTGGAAGCGGCCGAAGGCAAGACCGTGGCCATGCTGTGGGTAGAAAGCGAAAGCGGCAACGCCGGCCGCGTGTCCTTCACCCCGCCGCCTGGCGAGCGCCGTGGCCAGATGCGCTACTTTGACCCGTACACCGGCGACTACCTGGGCGACGCGGTCGGCCAGGACCTGTTCGGTTTTATCCTGCAACTGCACCGCTTCCTCGCCATCGGCGACACCGGGCGCAACATCACCGGCGCCTGCACCCTGATCCTGCTGTTCTTTTGCCTCTCCGGCCTGTACCTGCGCTGGCCGCGCCAGGTGAAAAGCTGGCGTGTCTGGCTGACCCTGGACTGGCGCAAAAAGGGCCGCAGCTTCAATTGGAACCTGCACTCGGTATTCGGCACCTGGTGCCTGCTGTTTTATCTGTTGGCAGCGCTGACCGGGCTGTATTGGTCGTACGACTGGTACAACCGTGGCGTGACCAAACTGCTGTCCGACGCGCCGCAGAACGAGCGCATGCGCAAGCGCGGCCCAGCCCCCGCAGGCCCGGCTCCGGTGGCCAACTACGACGCGATCTGGAGCAGCATCTACAGCAACGCCGGCCCCGACTTGAGCGCCTATAACATTCGGATGCCCGCGGTCGGCGGGCAACCGGCCACCGTGTATTACCTGCTCACTTCATCGCCCCATGACCGTGCGCTGAACCAGATCAACCTGGACCCGGCCACAGGCGAGGTCAAATCTCACGAGCGCTACGCCAGCAAAAGCCTCAAGGCGCAGTTGCTGACGAGCGTGTATGCGCTGCACACCGGCAGCTATTTCGGCCTGATCGGGCGCATCGTCCTCACCGTCAGCTCATTTCTTATGCCGCTGTTTTTCATCACGGGCTGGCTGCTGTACCTGGACCGACGCCGCAAAAAGCGCCAGGTCCGCGATGCCCGCAAAGGCCTGACAGATAACCACAGCGATGCCCCGGCCTGGCTGATCGGCTTTGCCAGCCAGAGCGGCTTTGCCGAACAACTGGCCTGGCAAACCGCCGGGCAACTGCAGGCTGCGGGCCTGGCGGTGAAGGTGCAGCCCCTGGGCAGTGTCAGCCGCGACGACCTCAGCCAATCGCAGAACGCGCTGTTCGTGGTCAGTACTTTTGGCGACGGCGAAGCGCCCGACAGCGCCCGAGGTTTCGAGCGTAGCGTGCTCGGCCAGGCGCTATCCCTCAAAGGCTTGAACTACTCGGTGCTGGCCCTGGGTGACCGGCAGTACGAACATTTTTGCGGCTTTGCCCGGCGCCTGCATTTCTGGCTGACCAACCAGGGCGGCACCCCGCTGTTTGCCCCGGTGGAAGTCGACAGCGGCGATACACTGGCGCTGCAGACCTGGCAACAGCAACTGGGCCAGCTCACCGGGCATGCGCCGGCAGCGGCCTGGCCGACGGCCCAGTACGAAAACTGGACCCTGAGCCAACGCACCCTGCTCAACCCCGACAGTGTCGGCTCGCCCGTCTACCTGCTGGGCCTCACATCCACGTCTGCGCACAGCTGGCTGGCCGGCGACCTGGTGGAAGTCCTGCCGCGCAATTGCCCCTGGGCCATCGAACACTTCCTGGCCGGCCTGGGCTTGGTCGGCAGCGACGGTGTGGTGATCGACGGCGTCGCCCACACCCTTGATCAGGCCCTGGCCACGCGCCAACTGCCGGAAAACCGCACGCACCTGGTCGGCCTGCACGCCCAGGCATTGGTGGATGCGTTGGTCCCCTTGGGCATGCGCGAATACTCCATCGCCTCGATTGCCAGCGACGGCGTGCTGGAGCTGATTGTGCGCCAGGAACGCCACCCCGACGGCAGCCTGGGGCTTGGCTCCGGCTGGCTGACTGAACACGCCGCCCTCGGCTCGGCCATCAGCCTGCGTCTGCGGCGCAACAGCGGCTTCCATTTGCCCGACGCGCCTGTGCCGCTGATTCTGCTGGGCAACGGCACCGGGCTTGCGGGCCTGCGCAGCTTGCTCAAAGCCCGCATTGCCGACGGCCAGCAGCGAAACTGGCTGCTGTTCGGCGAGCGCAATATCGCCCACGACTACCTGTGCCAGGACGAACTGCAAGGCTGGCTCGCCAGTGGAGACCTGGCCCTGCTGGACCTGGCATTTTCCCGCGATCAAGAGGAGAAGATCTACGTACAGGATCGCCTGCGCGAGTCAGCGGATGTGCTGCGCAAATGGCTCGCGGACGGCGCAGCGATTTATGTGTGTGGCAGCTTGCAGGGGATGGCGACGGGGGTGGATCAGGCACTGAAAGACATCTTGGGCAATGAGGCGCTGGAGCGCCTGATCGAACAGGGTCGCTATCGCAGGGATGTCTATTGATATTTGATCGTTCCCACGCTCCGCGTGGGAATGCCGCCCTGGACGCTCCGCGTCCGCTCTTGACGGCGTGACGCGGAGCGTCACAGGATGCGCTCCCACGCAGAGCGTGGGAACGATCAGGCCGGTTGCAGCTTTTGCTCGAACACCGAGATTCCATCGAGATCGCGCAGCGTCACCGTCAACTCCGCCGTCTGCCCATCAATCTGCACTTCACCAAAAATTACGATTTGCGCTTTTTCTGCTGCGCTACTCGTTTCTTCTCCTGAACCAAGGCATCGAGCTTTTTTAGGTAGTCGTTTTCCATCCGCAACTGCTTCACCTCGGCAAGCAAATCATCGCGTGAGCGCGATTCGTCATCGGTTGAGCTGGGTTGAACAGGAGGAGTGGTGGTCGGCATTTTTTTCGGACGTCCGGCTCTATTAGGCTGCTTGGTAAGGGCATCAAAACCGCCCTCATCAAAGCGGCGTTCCCAAAGACCGATGATGTCGAACTTACGGATGTCGAACAAGGCCGCCGTCTGCCGATAGGACAGCTGTTGCTCACGCATACGTTTCAAAACAGACAGTTTTTGATCGTTCCCACGCTCCGCGTGGGAATGCCGCCCTGGACGCTCCGCGTCCGCTCTTGACGGCGTGACGCGGAGCGTCACAGGATGCGTTCCCACGCAGAGCGTGGGAACGATCAGGCCGGTTGCAGCTTTTGCTCGAACACCGAGACTCCATCGAGATCGCGCAGCATCACCGTCAACTCCGCCGTCTGCCCATCAATCTGCACTTCACCAAAAAACTGAAAGCCCGCAAACGGCGAGGTGTTCTGTGCCGGTGGCGCCTTCTGGAATACCACCTGCGGACCAAAGGTTTTATCCAGTGGGTTGGGCCCGAAACTCCCGGCATTCAACGGCCCCGCCACAAACTCCCAGAACGGCTCGAAATCCTGGAACGCCGCGCCGTCAGGGTGATAGTGATGCGCCGCACAGTAATGCACATCGGCCGTCAGCCACAGGTGGTTGCGCACCTTGTGCTCATGCAGGAACCCTAGCAGTTCGGCGATCTCCAGCTCACGCCCTTGCGCCGGGCCAGGGTCGCCATTGGCGATCGCTTCCCAACGCGCCACGCCGGGGCTGACCTCACCGTCGGGCACGCCCAGACCGATAGGCATGTCGGCGGCTACCACCTTCCACTGCGCTTGCGATGCCTTGAGCCCGCGCTTGAGCCAGTCCAACTGTTCACGACCAAGGAAGGGTTTTTCAGCGCCCAGGTTGTCGTCATTCGGCCCGCGATAGCTGCGCATATCCAACACAAACACATCCAGCAGCGGCCCATAACTGAGCTTGCGATAAATGCGCCCGCCACCGTCGGCGCTCTGTCGGCGCATGGGCGAATATTCCAGCCAGGCCTGGCGGGCGCGGCCCACCAGGGTGTTGATGTCACGGGTCTGGTAACGCTCATCCAACTGCTTGCTCGATGACCAGTTGTTGATCACCTCGTGATCGTCCCACTGCCAGATCTGCGGCACCTCGGCATTGAAGCGGCGTACGTTTTCATCCAGCAGGTTGTAACGGTAATTGCCGCGATATTCATCGAGGGTTTCCGCGACTTTGCTTTTGGCTTCAGTGGTGATGTTGCGCCAGATGCGCCCGCCTTCAGTGGTGAGCTGCGCGGGGACCGGGCCGTCGGCGTAGATGGTGTCGCCGCTGTGGATAAAAAAGTCCGGCAGGCGCAGGCGCATGGCTTCATAGATGCGCATGCCACCGATGTCCGGGTTGATGCCGAAGCCTTGGCCGACGGTGTCGCCGCTCCACACAAAACGGATATCACGCCGCTGTTGCGGCACGCTACGCAGGTGCCCGAACCAGGGTTCACTGGCAATGCCGGTCTGGGCGTCTTCGAAATGCACGCGGTAGAAAATCGCCTGGTCGACCGGCAGCCCGGTGAGCTCGACACGGGCGGTAAAGTCGGTGCGGCTGTCGGCCAGGGGCGAGACGAATCGGCGCGGGTTGCTGAACACGCTGCGGGTATCCCACTCCACCACCATCTTCGCCGGGCGGTCACTGCGGCTCCAGATCATTGCGCGATCGCCCTGCAGGTCGCCCGATTGCACGCCGTCAGTGAGTTGCGGTCGGTCCTTCACCGAAGCGATCACCGCCGGTGCCAGGCCCGGCAACAGCAGGCCAGCGCCCACAGCTTGCATCACACGGCGGCGACCGAGATCGAAGTGGCCCATGCAGGTGCCCTCTTGAGTATCAAAAGGGCCACTAAAGCATGACGGGATGAAGCGCAGATGACAGGCTACAACTGTAGGAGCGAGCTTGCTCGCGAAAAACGTCAACGATAACGCGGGCTTTCTGAATGAACGCGGCGCCTGTGAGTTCTTCGCGAGCAAGCTCGCTCCTACAGGGTATTTGGGTTTGCCCCCACACTTTTACTGGTCAGGCAGTCACGGCCAGCTCGGCCGCTTCCGGTCGCTTGAGCACGGCATACACCAAGCCGGTCAACACACTGCCCGCCACAATCGCCAACAAGTACAACAACGCATGGTTCATCGCATTCGGAATCACCAACACAAACAACCCGCCATGGGGCGCGGCGAGTTTGCAGCCGAAGTACATCGACAGCGCACCGGTCAACGCGCCACCGGCGATGCTGGCCGGGATGACGCGCAGCGGGTCTTTGGCGGCGAAGGGAATCGCGCCTTCAGAGATAAAGCACAGCCCCAGGATCATCGCCGCCTTGCCGGCCTCGCGCTCGGTCTGGGCGAACTTGCGCCGGGCCAGCAACGTGGCGATGCCCATGCCAATCGGCGGCACCATGCCGGCGGCCATGGTCGCGGCCATCGGCGCGCCGCTCGACGCGGCCAGCAGGCCGACCGAGAACGCATAGGCCGCCTTGTTGATCGGCCCGCCCAAGTCCACGCACATCATGCCGCCGAGCAGAATGCCCAGCAGCACCGCGTTGGTGGTGCCCATGGTGCTGAGGAAATCCGTCAGGCCCGTGAGCAAGCGGGCGACCGGTGGGCCCACCAGGTAGATCATCACCAAGCCAGTAAACAGGCTCGCCAGTAACGGGATAATCAGGATCGGCTTGAGCGCTTCCAGGCTCTGGGGCAGTTGCACTGCGCGGCTGATCAGCTTGACGCAATACCCGGCGACGAAGCCGGCCAGGATGCCGCCGATAAACCCAGCCCCCAGCGTCCCCGCCAGCAGACCGCCGATCATGCCGGGCGCAAGGCCAGGACGGTCGGCAATCGAGTAGGCGATGTAACCCGCCAGCAGCGGCACCATCAACAGGAACGCCTGGTCACCCACGGACTTGAGCGCCGCCGCCAAGGTGCCGGGCTGCTCGAAAGCATGGATGCCGAACACAAACGACAAGGCGATCAGCAAGCCCCCCGCCACCACCATCGGCAACATATACGACACGCCGGTGAGCAGGTGTTTGTAGACGCCGGTTTTCTCCGCCTTGGCCGGTGCACCGCCGGCCGCGCTTTCCACCGCGCCTTCGGCCAGGGCTTTGTTGAGGATGGCTTCGGATTGCTTGAGGGCAATGCCGGTGCCACAGCGGTAAATCTTCTTGCCGGCGAAACGCTCGGTGGCCACTTCGATATCGGCCGCCAGCAACACCACATCGGCATCGGCAATCGCTTGCGGGCTCAACGGCGTGCGGGCGCCCACCGAACCTTGGGTCTCGACCTGCAGGTCATAACCCAGGCGCTGAGCAGTCTGCTGCAAGGCTTCGGCGGCCATGAACGTGTGGGCCACACCGGTGGGGCACGCGGTAATCGCGACGATACGCGGCGCAGCCTTTGCCGCCACCGGGGCGGCGTCGGCGACATACACCTGGGCTTCTTCGGCGCCCCGGCGCAGCACGCCTTCGACATCCGCCAACGCCTGGGCCGGCGTGCTCTGGAACACACGCTTGCCGACAAACCGCTGCATCTCCACCGGGGTACTGCTGACCAGCAGCACCCACTCGGCATCATCAATCGTCGCCTGGGACAACTGGCGCTCCGGGCGCTGTACATCGACGACTTCAACACTGGTGTGCAAGCCCATGCGCTGGGCGGCGGCGTCCAACAAGCGGGCGCACAGCACACTGGTGACCATGCCGTTCGGGCAGGCGGTAACAATGGCTAACTTCATCACAAACCCTCTTATTGTTCTGTCAGCGTGCGCACATCGACGCCGCTTTCGAGATGCGCCAACTGCGCGTCATCGCTGATGCCAAAACCGATCTGTGTCACCGCCATCGCGGCAATCGCCGTGGCCCGGCGCAAGGTGTGCTCCGGCGTATCGCCACTGAGCAAACCGTGGAGCATCCCGGCCAGCAGCGAGTCGCCGGCGCCCACGGTACTGGCCACTGCCACCTTGGGCGGCGTGGCGTGCAGCGCCGCACCCGGGCGGTACCAGGTCACGCCTGCGGCCCCGTCGGAGACCACCACATGTTCGACGCCTTGCTGATGCAGGCGGCTGATGGCATCGGTGGCGTTACCCAAGGCCTCGGCCAACTCTTCGGTGTTGGGTTTGACCAGCCACGGGCCAACCTCCAACCCCAGGCGCAGCGCTTCGCCGCTGGTGTCCAGGGCGACTTTCAAACCGAGGTCCTTCAACGCCTCCAGCAAACCTTTAAACCACTGCGGGCTGACGCCGCGCGGCAAGCTACCGGCCACCACGACCGCATCGAACTCCGGGCCAATGATCGCGACCATCTTGAGCAGCGCTTTTAGCGCCTCTTCAGTCACCAGCGGCCCCGGTGCATTGATGTCGGTGACACGCCCATCCTGTTCGGCAATCTTGATGTTGCTCCGGGTTTCGCCGGGAACCCGGATGAAGGCATCGCCAAACCCACGGCGCTTGATCAGCGCATTGAAAGCCTGGGGGTTGGCACTGCCCAGGAACCCGCCCACGCTGACGTAATGGCCTAGGTCCGCCAGCACTTGCGCCACATTCACGCCCTTGCCGGCCGCGTGGGTGAGCATCGCTTCACTGCGATTGACCTCACCGGGTTGCAGGTGCGCCAGACGTACCGTGAGGTCCAACGCCGGGTTCAGCGTCAGGGTCAGAATATTCGCCATCTACACGGCCTCCACTAGGGCACGCACTTCGGCGGGCGAACCCACCGCCAGTGCTTGTTGCGCCAGGCCCTGGGCCTCGCTCAGACTGAATTCACGCACCCGCGCCTTCACTTCAGGAATGCTGCGGGCCGACACGCTCAACTCATCCACGCCCAGGCCGACCAGCACCGGCACCGCCAGCGGGTCCGCCGCCAACTCGCCGCACACGCCTACCCATTTGCCGTGGGCATGGGCGGCGCGCACGGTGATGTCGATCAGTTGCAGGACTGCCGGGTGCAAGCCATCGGCCTGGGCCGACAGGGTCGGGTGGCCGCGGTCGATGGCCAGGGTGTATTGGGTCAGGTCGTTGGTGCCGACGCTGAAGAAGTCGACTTCCTTGGCGAGGACCGGCGCCAGCAGCGCGGCTGAGGGCACTTCGATCATGATCCCCAGTTGCAGGTCTGCCACTGGGATCTCCAGGCGCAGGCGCTCGGTCATGTCCCGGGCGGCGCGCCACTCATCCACGCTGCCGACCATGGGGAACATGATGCGCAGCGGGCGGTTGTCTGCTGCACGCAGCAATGCGCGCAGTTGCGCTTCCATGATCTGCGGGCGTTGCAACGTCAGGCGAATGCCGCGCACACCCAGAAAGGGGTTTTCCTCTTCGGCGATCGGCCAATAGGGCAAAGGCTTGTCGCCGCCCACATCCAGGGTGCGCACCACCAACGGGCGACCATTGAGGCCGTCGAGTACGCGACGGTATTCGGCCTCCTGAGTGGCCTCGTCTGGCGCCTGGGAGTGAGCCATGAAAATCAGTTCGGTGCGCAGCAGGCCAATGCCTTCGGCGCCCTGCTCCACTGCGCTGGCCACCCCGGCGCTTTCGCCAATGTTGGCGAACACTTCCACGGCGTGGCCGTCACGGGTCAGCGCCGCTTCATGGCGCTGGGCCGATGCGGCTTGCAAGCGCTGTTCGCGGCTGTCGCGCTCCACGGTGGCCCGTTGCAGGATAGCGGCGTCGGGGTCCACATGCAGGCGACCACGCTGGCCATCGAGCAACAGTGGCGTGCCGGCGTTGAGCAATAACACCGCAGCGCCAGCGCCGACCAAAGCCGGAATGCCCAGGGCGCGGGCGACAATGGCGCTGTGAGCGGTGGCGCCGCCCCGGGCGGTGAGAATGCCGGCAACGCGGGCCGGGTCCAGGCGCGCCACGTCCGAAGGGCCGACCTCTTCCATCACCAGGATGTAGGGCTCGCTCGGTTCCTGCACGCTCTGGACGCCGCACAACTGGGCCAGCACGCGCCGGCCGATGTCACGCAAGTCGGCAGCACGCTCGGCCAGCAAGGCATCCTGCAAGGCTTCCTGTTGCTTGGCGGCGGCTTCGATCACGCTCATCCAGGCGGCTTCGGCGCTTTCGCCCTGCTTGAGGCGGGTGTCGACTTCGTCGGTCAGTTCCGGGTCGTCGAGCATTTCCTGGTGGGTAATGAAAATCTCGCGGATGGCCTTGGCCTGGCTACGCTCGATCAAGCCCTGGATATCCGTGCGCACGTCGCTCAAAGCGGTGTGCAGGCGCTGGCGTTCGGCGGCGGCGGATTCGCCCCGTAGCGGGTAATCGAACACCTGCGGCACCTGGATATGAGCCGGGCCGATCGCGATACCCGGCGCGGCGGCAATGGCCTGGAGTTGGCTACCGCTCAGTGGCGCGCTGAGCACCGGTTCGATATCGACCTGTGCGGGCTGTGCGCTCACCGTGGGCAAGGGCTCGACCTCTTCGCCAAGACCCTCTTGCACGGCGGCCAAGAGGGCGGGCAGTGCATCGCCGGCCACCGTCGGCTCGGCCACAAACTCCAGCACTTGGCCACGACGTGCGCCGAGGCTGAGTAACTTGCTCAGGCTTTTGACCGACACGGCGCCCACCGCGCCATCGACGATACGTACGCGGATATCGCCGTCAAAACTTTTCGCCAATTGCGCCAGGATCTTGGCCGGGCGCGCGTGCAGGCCGTGGGCGTTGGCCAGGGTAATACGGGCGCTGGGCCAGTCCGGCGGCAGTTCACCGCCCAGCACTTCCAGCACCGCGCGGCTGCTGGTGGCGCGTCCCAACTCGTGGCCGCGCCCTTCAATCAGCAAGGCACACAGGCGTTCAAGCAGGGTCTGGTGCGCTTCACCGAGGCTCGCCAGGCAGAACAGGCCGTGCAAGGGCTGGCCGAGGTAACGCATAGGTTTGTCCGGCGTCACAAAGGCCAGGCCCGGACGCTTGACCGTCTGCTCGCTGTGCAACCACCACAGGCCATCGCCCAGGGGCAGCGCGTCGACTTGCTGCAATACGGCGGCAAAGCCATTGCTCACGCAGTCGGCCTGGCGCAGCAGGCGCGCACCGCGCCACACCAACTCTTCAAAATCATCGGCCGACACGCCCAGGCTGATCATCTGCGCATCCAGCGCCAGTTCCTGGGGCGCGCCTTGCAACAGTTTCAACAGCGCTTCGGCACTGCCGGCACGGCGCAACGCCTGGCCCAGGTCGGTTTCACCGAGGGCACGGGTGAGCAGTTGCAACAGGCGCAGGTGTTCATCGGATTTAGCCGCGATGCCAATCGCCAGATAGACGATCTGGCCATCGCCCCAGTCCACCCCTTCGGGGAACTGCAGCAGGCGCACACCGGTGGAAAACACTTGGTCGCGGGTTTCTGGCGTGCCATGGGGGATAGCAATGCCTTGGCCGAGAAAGGTCGAACCTTGGGCTTCACGGGCTTGCAAGCCACTGAGATAACCTTCGGCAACCAGGCCATCGGCCACTAATTTGTCAGCGAGCAGGTGCAAGGCAGCAGATTTATCCACAGCCACCTGGCCCATGGATATCTGCTCTACAGTGAGCTCAAGCATGCCGTTCTCCTAGTTAGTGCGACAGGCGCACTAGGTATTGTTGTAGGTAAATATGATCAAAATTAACTGACTGAGCGGTCAATTGGCAGTGGTCACTCAGTAGCGAACATCGTAAAAATACGCTTGCTGAAACGTTTAATCTAGAATTTATGGCAGATTACGCGTTAATTACGCAAGCTTGAAGGGCCACTCGGCGCTTGCTGTGGGACATTGGTCGAATGCTGGAATCGGTTACGATTGGACAAAATGTCGGGGCGAGCGCCAAAAAACAAGGAAATCCCGGTTTGAAACTCAGTGATATCGCACGTCTGGCCGGTGTGTCCGTTACCACCGCCAGCTATGTCATCAATGGCAAGGCCGAACAGCAGCGCATCAGCAACGCCACCGTTGAGCGTGTGCGTGCCGTGGTCCAAGCCCATGGCTTTACCCCCAACCCTCAAGCCGCGGGGCTGCGCAGCCGGCATACGCGGACCTTGGGGTTCATCCTGCCAGACCTGGAAAACCCCAGCTACGCACGCATCGCCAAACTGCTGGAACAAGGTGCGCGGGCGCGCGGCTATCAGTTACTGATCGCCAGCTCCGATGACGAAGCGGACAGCGAGCGCCAACTGCTGCAACTGTTCCGGGCGCGGCGTTGCGATGCGTTGTTCGTCGCCAGTTGCCTGCCGGCCAGCGATGACAGCTATCGCGAGCTGCAGGCCAAGGGGCTGCCGGTGATTGCCATCGACCGGGAGATGGAGCCGAACCAGTTCTGCTCCGTGGTCAGCGACGACCACCAGGCCTGCCAGCAACTCACTAGCAGCCTGCTGCAACCGTTGCCCAAGCAGATCGCGCTGATCGGCGCACGGCCCGAGCTGAGCATCAGCCAGGCGCGTACCGCCGGTTTCCGCGATGCGCTGCAAGGCTTTACGGGCGAAGTGATCATCGAACAGGGCGAAGCCTTCAGTCGTGACTGCGGCCGAGAGCTAATGGAGCAATTGCTGCAACGCCTGGGGCATCTGCCGGACGCGCTGGTAACCACCTCCTACGTATTGCTCCAAGGGGTGTTTGATGCGCTGCATGACTTCCCTCTCAAGTCACGCCCCCTGCGCCTGGGCACCTTCGGCGATACCCAGTTGCTGGATTTCCTCCCGCTGCCGGTCAACGCCATGGCCCAACAACATCAGTTGATTGCCGAGACCGCCCTGCGCCTGGCCCTGGCCGCCGTTGAAGAAGAACAGTACCAACCCGGCGTGCATGCGATTGGCCGGACCTTCAAGCAGCGTATCCACGAGGCCTGAGCGTGGAGCTGATCGACACCCACACGCACTTGGACTTCGAGGACTTCGACCAGGATCGCACGCACGTCCTCGCCCACAGCCGTGAACTCGGCGTGCGGCGCCTGGTGGTGCTGGGGGTGTACCAGAAAAATTGGCAGCGGCTATGGGACTTGGTGCAACAGGACGAAGGCTTGTTCGCCGCCTTCGGCTTGCACCCGGTGTATCTCGATGAGCATCGCCCCGCCGACCTGCTGGAGCTGGGTGACTGGTTGACGCGCCTGCATGGCCACCGGCAACTGTGCGCCGTGGGCGAAATTGGCCTGGATTACTTTCTGGAACAGTTGGACCACGAGCGCCAGCAACCGCTATTTGAAACCCAGCTGAAACTCGCGGTGGATTTCCAGCTGCCGGCCCTGCTCCACGTTCGCCGCAGCCACGCCGCGGTAATTGCCACCTTAAAGCGTATCCGCCTGCCCAGAGGCGGCATCATCCATGCGTTCGCCGGCAGCGTTGAAGAGGCACGCGAGTACATCAAGCTCGGGTTCAAACTGGGCCTGGGTGGCGCTGCCACCTGGCCCCAGGCGAAGCGCATGCACCGGGTACTGACCCAGTTGCCACTCGACGCCGTGGTGCTGGAAACCGACTCGCCGGATATGGCCCCGGCCATGTACCCCAACCAGCGCAATAGCCCGCAGTACCTGCCAGACATCTGCACGGCCCTGGCCGAGCGCATGGGTATCAGCCCTCTATTGCTGGCTGAGGCGAGCACACGCAATGCGTGCGAGTTGTTCAACTGGTAGCGCACTGATGGCCTGCAAGTTCAAGGTCATTGTCTGGCGATGACGGGCGTAGCGCACCACCAGCAAATGAATCAACACCGCGACCAGTGAAATGTTGAACTGCGCGTTGACACTGAGCAGCCCCAGCCACTCGGCGACCAAGGCCACCAGCAAGGTCGCGCACGTCAGCATGATCATGCTCGGCCGCACCAGCGCCCATTGGTCCAGGGCTCTGAACTGGCGCAACTGCTTGACGCAGCCCAACTGCAACCCGCAGTGGCAATACGTACAGTCAAACGGCACATCGATGGCAATGGCGTTCAGTTGCCAAGGCTTGAGTTCAAACGTCATGTTGCACTGGGCGCAATGCCCCCTGATACCGATTGCGGCGGCCATCGTTTTGTCCCCTCGTGACCGTGACGGATGACATAAATTTTCACCTATTCACGCCCCGATAAAACACGCATCGGTAAATCAAGACATGGGCCACAGGCCCCGTGGTTCAGCCCTTCAGAACCGCCCTACACCCGAAACGCACCAATCAACTGCTTCAACTCAACCACCTGGGTTGCCAGTTGTCGACTGGCCGCTTCCGTGTGCTGGGCGCCTTGCGCTGCATGCTCGCCAGCACGGTTGATTTCGACAATGTTCTGGTCGATGTCGTGGGCGACCGCCGTTTGCTGCTCCACGGCGGCGGCGATTTGCTGGTTCTGATCGACGATCATCCCAACTGCCCCCAGGATATTTTCCAGGGCTTGCTGGACTTTTTCCGACTGCCCCACCGTGCCATTCGCCATTTCATGGCTGCTGCCCATGGCCTTCACCGCCGCGCCCACGCCGCTGTGCAAGCGGCTGATCATCTGCTCGATTTCCTCGGTGGAGTGCTGGGTGCGCCGAGCCAGGGTGCGCACCTCGTCGGCCACCACCGCAAAACCACGCCCTTGGTCACCGGCGCGCGCGGCTTCGATGGCCGCGTTGAGCGCCAGCAGGTTGGTCTGCTCGGCAATGCTCTTGATCACTTCCAGGACGCTGCTGATGGACTGGCTGTCGGCAGCCAGTTGGTTGATCACCCGCACCGATTCGTCAATCTCCGCCGCCAGGCGGGCGATGCCGCCTTGCTGGGATTGCACCAGCGCACGCCCGGTGACCGTTTCATCATTGACGCTCTGGGCACTACTGACCGCCGCCGCCGCGCTGCGCGCCACCTCTTGGGCAGTGGCGGACATCTGGTTCATCGCGGTCGCCACTTGTTCGATCTGGCTGCGCTGGCCGGACACCGCCTGGTTACTCTGTGCCGACACCGCCTGCACCTGGCCGGCCTGCAACTCCACCTGGCTGACCGTATGCCCAACGCGCTCGATGAGGTCATGAATCTTGGCCACGGTGCCATTGAACACCTGGCCCAAGTCGCCCAGCTCGTCGCGGCTTTGGGCAACGAAGGTGACCGTCATGTCACCTGCCGCCACTTTGTCCATCATCGCCCCCAGGCGGCGCAAGGTGGTGCGGGTGGAGACAAAGAAACCGGCATAGAGATAGAAAATCAGCGCAAACACCGCCGCCAGGGCCGTGACCAGCAACACCATATGCAGGCGGTTTTGCGCCAGGCGTTGCTGCAACTGCTGCCCGAGGAACGCCAGGGTGGCGTCATCCAATTGATAGGTCTTGGCCATCAACTGGCTGACGCCGTCATAAAAACCCTGCCAAGACGTATCGAGGGTCTCGGCCATCACCACCTGCTCTTCAAAAAACTCGCTGCCTTGCTTGAGGCTGGCCCGGCTGGCTTGCGCCGAAACGTCGAGGGCTGCATGCGCGGCCTGGCTGGCGCCCAACGCGTCCTGCAGCTTCAAGCCATATTCCCCGTGGAGTTTTTCCAGCTGCTGCAGCAGTTCGTCAAAACGGGTGCTGGAGGATGAATTGATGAAGCCCTGCCCCAGGGAGTACGCGCCCATCGCACGGCCTTCGCCCAAGGCCTGGGTGACTTGAGGGGTGACGGTGGTGACCAGGTCGCTGAGCTGGCGCAGGTCACTTTGCGGATCACGGCTCAAGCCGGCTTGGCTGGCAATGATCTGGCTGAACATCTGGGCCTGGTTGAGTAACTTGCCGATCAACGCCGCTTTGTTGAGCAACGAAGTTTCCTGTTGCTGGGCCTTGAACGCGGCGATCAGCTCATCGCGCTTACTGTCGAAGACGGCAACTTGCTCGGGCTGGGTCGCGATGGCGCGCAAGCCTTGCAAGCGCTCCACCACACTGGCTTCCAAGGCGCTGATCCTAGTCTCCAGGTCTGCTGCTTTTCCGGACTGGCCGAGGGTGGCATTGATCTCTACCTGGTTGTTGAGGGTTTCCAGATCGCGGCGCAACGCCAGGCTGCTGCCGAGCAGGTCGAGACTCTGCAGTTCGACCCGGGTGCCCTGGTATTCACGCCACGAGTCGCGCACCAGGTAATAGTTGGTCGCTAGCATCGGCAGCAGGAACAGCACGCTGATCAGGCTGAACTTCATGCCGAAACTCAGGCGGTTCATCAGCGCGACGGCGGGATAGAGCAAGCTCTTCACAGGTGACCTCCCCTTCTTTTATTTTTATTGAGGCGCAGGGCGGCGGCAGATAGCCACTATTTGGCGCTCTATCTGTATAGCTCAATTCGAAAGGGAGTTTTGTAACGTAAGGTTAACGGCGTGTCTGGAGGCCAAATGTGGCAAGGGGAAAGCCCTAACGCCATGTAGGAGCGAGCTTGCTCGCGAAAGACTCACAGACGCCGCGTTTATTCAGGAAGCACGCGTTATCGTTGACGTTTTTCGCGAGCAAGCTCGCTCCTACCATCAGGGCAACACCGTCCAGATGGCAAACCCGGCATACCACAGCACCGCCGCACGCAGCAGCAGTTCCCACAGGCGATCCAGGCTGTTGATGCCATCGGCCCCCACCACGGGCGCAGGAATTTCCGCGGCGGCCAGGCCGACTCTTTCCACCAACTGTGCCGCGCTGATGTCCCAGCTCAACAGTTCGTGGAGCATCACACGGCTGACCCCGACGAAATTACCCACCAAGGCAAAGCTGGCCGCCAGCAGGCGTACCGGCAACCAGTCAAACGCGTGGCGCAGTTGCGTGGCGCGCTCGGCCACCAACGGGTTCTGGCTGTTTTCGCTGGCCAGCGCCAACAGGCGGTAGGCCAGGGCGGCCACCGGGCCCAGCAGGAAATACCAGAAAATCACCGCGAAAAAGCTTTGATACGCCTGCCACAGCAGGTAGCCCTGGACGCGCTCCAGCAATTGCTCGCCACTGTCGGCGCCAAGTTTGAGGTCGCGTTCGGCCACATGCTCGGCCGCTTGCAGGTCACCGCGCCGCCAGGCATCGCGAAACGGCCCCAGCCCCGCCAATAGATCGCCACGGCCCAGGCTGTAGATCACGACCAGCAAGTGCACCGGCAATGCCAACAGGCCATAGGCCACCGGCTCCAGGACCAGCAACAACAACGCCAGCAATGCCACCGGCAGCAGCACCAATACCAGCAGGATCAACCAGGGGCGCTTGCCCATGCGCGGGCTCGATTCCAGCTTGGCCAGCTCACGCAGCCATCCACCGTCGCGCTGCAACCGCAGGCGCAGGGCCGAGAACTTCTCGATCCACACGGCCAGCACCAACACCAGGAAACTCATCGTTCGTGTCCTCCATCCTGCAGGGCGCTGCGAAAGCGCGCCCAATCAAAAGCGGGGCCCGGGTCGGTCTTGCGCCCCGGAGCGATGTCGCTGTGACCACAAATACGTTGGCGGGTGATATCTGGGTATGCAGCCAGCAGTTGGCGTGTCAGGCCGATCAGCGCCGCATACTGGGCATTGGTAAACGGTAGGTCATCCGTGCCTTCCAGCTCGATTCCCAGAGAAAAGTCGTTGCAGACCTCGCGCCCTTCAAAGACGGAAATACCGGCATGCCAGGCACGGTCGCGGCACGAAACAAATTGCGTCACAGTGCCGTCACGTTCAATCAGAAAATGCGCAGACACTCGTAGGCTCGCGATCCCTTCAAAATAGGGATGCTCTGAGATATCCAGGCGGTTCTGGAAAAATTCCTGCACCTTGCCGGTGTTGAACTGCGCCGGGGGCAAACTGATGTTATGCACCACCAACAGCGAGATTTCGCCTTCAGGGCGCTCGTTGAAGTTGGGCGAAGGGCAATGACGAATGCCCTGGCACCAACCGCTGGCGGGGTCCAACTGCATACAGGCTCCTTGAATGAGAAGAGGTGTGACCAGTATGCCGCGTTCCACCCTGCGGTTGCGATCACTTGCCGCGATTGAGTTGCCGCAGGTTGCCCACCACCGCTGCCAGCGCACGCTCGAACAGTGGGCCATCATCCAAGGCGTGCAGGACGCCCTGCTTGAACGCCAGCGCTAACTGACCCGCGCTTTTCTCCAGCACCTTGAGGCCGGCGCGGCTGACAAAAACATAGGTATCGGCGGGCGGCATGATGGCGGTCAATTTGCAGCGCAGGGTACCGGCTTCATTTTGCTGCAGCGCTACCCAGGTACCGGCTCGCAACTGCTTGGCTTTGAGCAGGTCGGGGTCATCATGGGGCAGTGGTTCGTCGGCACCCGGCGGGCCAGCCCCCAGGATAAAAGGCTCACGGACTTCAACCCGCACCTCGCCGTCGAGCGGCTGAACATGCATGGCCTGCAACCGCAGGAAGAACTCACGGGTACTGAAAGGATCGAAGGCCGCACCGGCCAACCCGTCACGCAAGGCCTTGAGCAGCCCGGGTAATTGCTCGAGCAAACGCCGGCCCGCTTCGGTGTCTTCACGCAGGCCGACGCTCCAGATCAATTCATCCACGGTGCGCAGCGCCGCCTGCCACTGCAGCGATTGTTCACCGTGCTTGAGAACGGCCACTAACAACACCTGGCTCCAGGCCTGCTGCACAAATTGCAGCACCGATGGCGGCAAGGTTTTGCCCACGAGCCGCCGATTGAGCACGTGCGCCACACGCTGGCGCGCCACCTCGGCCTGCAGGCGCTCTTGCTCGGCGTCACGGGTATGTCGCTCAAGTCGCTCGCTGCGCTTGCGCTCCTGGGCTATGAATGCGCTGAACGTGGTGAGCAACTGGGAGAAAATCGCCGGGTCTTCGACGAACTCATTCAGCACACGCTGTACGAGTTGCTCGATACACAGATAGAGGTTGTCCCGTGGGTGGTCATAGGGCGGGCTCCAGCCGATGACGGCACTCGCGATGTCATTGAGCAAGCGCCGCGCCGGATGCTCTGCGCAACTGAACAGGCTCTTGTCCAGCACCGCCACTTTCAGCAGCGGGATCTGCAAGCGAGCGATCAGCGCCTTGAAAGCGTCCGGCACACCGCTGTCATCGAACATGAACTCAAACAGCATGGCGACCAGATTGGTCACATCTTCGTCTGCCTCTTCTAACACCCTCGACTTGCCGCTTTTGACGCTGCCCCGGGTCAGCAACTGTTCCAGCTGGTTGCGCAGGTCGAAATCGTCCTCGCCACCGGGCTCCGGGACATATTGCTGCAAATGCGACAACAGCCGTAGCAGATCGCGGGTGGCAATCGGCTGCGGCTCGGCACTGGCTTCAAGGGTCGGGGCCACGCTGCCACGCACGGCCACCAGTAACTTTTGCAAGGCACTGAACGCTTGCTGGCCGCTTTTATCCAGCGGCGGGTCGGCCACCACTTGGCTGGTGTAATGCTGGTGCTCCCGGGCCTCGCGCCCGCCAGCTCGACGGGACGGGACCGTCTTGAGTTGCGGCAATACGCCGGTGGCGATCAACAATTGGTTGGCCTCGCCATACAACAGGTCGGCATCACTGAGCACGTATTTCTCAAACAGCTTGAGCATGACCAGCTTGACGCGAATCTCCACCCCCAGGCTGCGCCCTGCTTGCAGGAAAAACTCACAAAGCCGCGCAGGGCCCAAGGGGTTTTCAGGGTCCTCCAGGCGCCTGCCGAGCAGTTCACTCAAGCGTGCGTTCAACTGCCCCAGGGCCAAGCCATCACGATGCCGCACCCGACCGAGCATCGCCTCCAGAGCCACGGCTTTTTCCACATCATCCGCGCTGGTGCCGGGTGCCGCCTCATAAGACACCAGCGGCACCAGGTGTGCACCGCTGCACCGGGCCTGGCCCAGGTTGGCGAACGCCACAAACAGCTGCTCCATGAACACGCGCTCGAAGTTCTTGCGCTTGAGGCGCAGGTCGCGCATGGCCTCGAAAAAAATATGATGGTCGACGGTGCTACGGGCCTTTTCGGCCATTTCGAACAGGGTGTCGTCGGCGTTATCGAACAGTTCCTGCAAGCCTTGCTGCAGCTGTTGCGCAGCCTTGTCACGCACCTGCAGCAACACCACCGGCAGACGCGCGAGCGGCGATGGCGTGGCCTGTGCCCTGTTGATAGGCACCACCTTCCCGTCATTGTGCATCCTGGCCTCCTGAAACGGCGGTTTTGAGCGGTGGAGAGACGGAGCGCAGGCCCGGCAGGCACTGCAAACACCCGATCACCACCAGGACGTCAAAGCTATGACGCCAATTGCAAGGCGCGAGATTATCTTGCAAACGAGGGCAGTTGCGCCAGCACACTCTGACTTTGTGCGGTAAATGAGTGGCTAGCCTGGGTTAGAACGCACGCTGGCCCTATAATCGAGGCACTTTGTTTGTGGAGCCTGTTATGCCGAACCTCCGTCTTGCCGACCTCACCGCCGAAATCGAAGCCAACGTGCGCCGCGCACTGCTGGAAGACATCGGCAGTGGCGACATCACCGCGCAGTTGATCCCGGCCGAACGGCTGGCCAAGGCCACGATCATTACCCGTGAGGCGGCTGTTATCGCCGGCACGGCGTGGGTGGATGCGGTGTTTCGTCAACTGGACCCACGGGTTGCTGTGCACTGGCAGGTGGCTGATGGTGAACGGGTGAGCCCCAACCAGGCGTTGTTCCACCTTGAGGGCCCGGCCCGCTCGCTGCTCAGTGGTGAACGTAGCGCGTTGAATTTTCTGCAATTGCTGTCAGGGGTTGCCACCCGTGCGCAATTTTTGGCGGACTTTGTCGCCAGCACCCAGGTCAAGCTGCTGGACACCCGCAAGACATTGCCCGGCCTGCGTTTAGCGCAGAAATATGCGGTGACCTGCGGCGGTTGCCACAACCACCGTATCGGGCTGTATGACGCGTTCCTGATCAAGGAAAACCACATCGCCGCCTGCGGTGGTATTGCCCAAGCGATCACCGCCGCCCACAAGATTGCCCCGGGCAAGCCGGTGGAAATCGAAGTGGAAAGCCTGGAGGAATTACGCGAGGCCCTGGCGGCGGGTGCCGACATCATCATGCTGGATGAACTGAGCCTGGAAGACATGCGCGAAGCCGTGTGCCTGAACGCAGGCAAGGCCAAACTGGAAGCCAGCGGCGGGATCAATGAAACCACCTTGCTGCCTATCGCAGAAACCGGCGTGGACTACATCTCCATCGGCGCGATGACCAAGGATGTGAAGGCGGTGGATCTGTCGATGCGCCTCAGTATCTGAGAAGTTGCGAGCGGTAAGCTTCAAGCTGCAAGAAGGCTGCGGGACAACTTGCAGCTTGAAGCTCGCGGCTGCTTTTAAACTACAAGATTATTCATCTCGCAGTACTCGTCCCAATCGACACCCAGCACCTCGGCCGCCTCTTTGTGCAAGGCCAACCGCGCGGCTTCGAACTCTTCCGGCGTCGAGGTGTACTTGAGGGTCAACTCCCAAGGCTGGAAGCCCTGGCTCTCGGCCTCATCTTCGAATGCCCACTGAATCTGGTCGCGCTGATCGTCGGCACTCAGGTCCTTGATCTCTTCTTTAAGCTGCGGCGTCGCTTCAAGGTAGTGCTTGAGCGCTTGTTCGTGCCGTGCTTCCTGGGTCATCTCAGTCGTGGTCATGTTGTTCTCTTAGATCGAGGAATGGGAATGCATCTGGGTCTTCAAGGTTGCGCAGATACAAAAGAGCGGGGGCAAATGCCCGGCTCACCTGGCCTTCAGAACCATTCTGGGATCATCTGAAAACATTGCCGTTGAAACAGTGGTGCCTGTGGTGCCCGAGACAGGAATCGAACCTGCGACCTTCGCGTTACGAGTGCGCTGCTCTACCGGCTGAGCTACACGGGCGGTGGGCTAAAGCTAGCACTGCATTGGGCATGCAGCAACCAACTCGCTCACCGCCCGGCGACTGTCACGCGCCGTTGGCGCCGCAGCCCTTGGCAGCATACTGAGGCTCTACCGTGGTGGCACAGCTCCAGCCGGTGGTGGCGCTGCGGGTCAAGGTGATGGTCTTGCCCAGCACGGGCGCGGGTGCATCAAGGATTTCACAACGCAAGGTACCTGCGCCCGAGGCCACATCGCCTGTCACTTCGATGGTGCAGTTGGCGGTAGGGCTTGTGCCCCCGATGAGGGCCAGGGTTGGCACGGTGCCCTGGTTGATGGCGTCCTCGTAGCCGGCCTTTAGCGCGCTGATTTCAGCCAACCCCGCCGTGAACTTGGCCTTGGCCTGGTGCTTGGTGTACATGGGCAGACCGATGGTGGCCAAAATGCCGATGATTGCCACGACGATCAATAATTCGATCAAGGTAAAACCTTTTTGACGCATCTCTTTCACTCTCCAGAATAGAACCATGACAAGGCGCATCCTGCGCCCCGTAGTGTGCAACGGCGCCAGTGTACTCATCCCCACGCAGCCGTTCGCCTGCAAGACGCACAATCTGACATTTTATCGCCCAGCGCCAGCCTGCCCGAATTCGCCACCTGACTAAGCTATAAATTCTTCACGACCTGGGTGCGCCAACCTCACATGAACGACACGTCGACAATCTATGCCTGGGAAGGCATCAACCGCAAAGGCCGCCGGGTTTCCGGGCAAATCGCCGGGCATAACCTTGCGCTGATCAAGGTACAACTGCGCCAGCAAGGGATCTGCCCTGAGCGTGTGCGCAAGAAATCTTACGGTTTACACATCTTCAAGACGCGAATAACGCCCGCAGATATTGCCCTGTTCACCCGCCAGTTAGCCACCTTGCTCAAAGCCGGCATCCCGCTGCTGCAAGCCTTCGACATCATCAGCGAAGGCGTCGAAAACCTACAGCTGCGCGAACTGGTGAAGGCGTTGAAACAGCACATTGCCAGCGGCCACCCCTTGGCCACTGCCCTGCGTCAATATCCTCGCTACTTCGATGAGTTGTATTGCAATCTGGTAGCAGCTGGCGAAATAGCCGGCGCCCTGGAAACCTTGCTCGAGCGCGTGGCGATTCATCTGGAAAAAAGCCAACGGCTCAAAACCAGGATCAAGAAAGCCATGACCTACCCTGTCGCGGTACTGGTAATTGCCACAGGGGTGAGCACAGTCCTGTTGATTCACGTTGTGCCGCAGTTCCAGAACCTGTTCGCCGGGGTCAACGGCCAATTGCCGGGGTTTACCCTGGCGGTCATTGCACTGTCGGAGCTGTTGCAACACGCGTGGTGGATGCTGGCGCTGGGCGTGGGCGCCATAATGGTCGCTGGGCATCACGCCTATCGAACTTACCCGGGCTTTCGCCATTGGTTGGCAGCGGGTTTGTTGAAAGTGCCCGTGGCAGGCAAACTGCTGCACAAATCTGCGGTTGCTCGCTACGCTCGCACACTTTCCACCACCTTTGCGGCGGGCGTCCCTCTGGTACAGGCATTGGGTTCGGTGGCCGGCGCCGTCGGCAATGGCCCCTTCAAACAGGCAATCGAACGTATGCGCCACGATGTATCCACAGGCATGCAGCTGAATCAATCGATGCATAACAGCGGCCTGTTCCCAGGCATGGCGATCCAGATGACCGCAATCGGGGAGGAGTCCGGCACCCTGGACCGCATGCTGGAAAAAGTCGCGAACCACTACGAGTCAGACGTGGATACCTTGGTCGACAACCTCACCAGCCTGATGGAGCCGCTGATCATGGTCGTATTGGGAGGGGTTGTCGGCGCGCTGGTAGTCGCCATGTACCTGCCGGTGTTCCAATTGGGGACGGCGTTTTGAGCCTGCTGCTGAGCGAACATCCCTGGGCGTTTGTTGGCCTGGCGCTGGTGTTGGGCATGATCGTCGGCAGCTTCCTCAATGTGCTGGCGTGGCGCCTGCCCAAAATGCTCGAGCGGGAATGGCGTGCCCAGGCCCACGAGATTCTCGACTTGCCAGCCGAGCCCGGTGGGCCGACCTATAACCTGATGCACCCGAACTCCTGCTGCCCGTACTGCAATCAACCGATTCGGCCTTGGGAAAATATCCCGGTGCTCAGCTACCTGCTGCTCCGGGGGCGTTGTGCCCACTGCCGCGAGCCCATCGGCCTGCGTTACCCCCTCACCGAACTCGCGTGCGCGCTGATCTCAACCGCTGTCGCCTGGCACTTCGGCTTCGGCTGGCAAGCCGGCGCGGTGATGCTGTTGAGTTGGGGCTTGCTGGGCATGAGCCTGATTGATCTGGATCACCAACTGCTGCCGGATGTGCTGGTGCTGCCGCTGCTATGGCTGGGGCTGATCCTCAACAGTGCTGACCTGCTGACGCCACTGCCCGATGCACTGTGGGGCGCGGTCATCGGCTACATGAGCTTGTGGTGCCTGTTCTGGCTGTTCAAGCTGGCCACCGGCAAAGACGGCATGGGCCATGGCGACTTCAAGTTATTGGCCTTGCTGGGAGCCTGGGGCGGCTGGCAGATTCTGCCGATGACCCTGCTGATGGCCTCGCTGCTGGGCGTATTTGCCGGGCTGATCCTGCTGCGTTTGCGTAAGGCCCAGGTGTCAGCGCCAATGCCGTTTGGCCCCTGCCTGGCAATTGCCGGCTGGATTGCATTGCTCTGGGGTGGTCAAATAACCGACTTCTATTTGCAGTCTGTCGGTTTCAGATGACCACTTCTGTTGCAACACCCTGGATTCTTGGGCTCACGGGCGGCATTGGCAGCGGCAAAAGCGCTGCGGCCGAGCACTTTATCAAGCTGGGCATCGACCTGGTGGATGCCGATCATGCCGCGCGCTGGGTGGTCGAGCCTGGCCGCCCTGCCCTGGCACGCATCGCCGAACATTTCGGCGCCAGCGTGCTGCAACCCAACGGCCAGCTGGACCGTGCCGCGCTGCGCAAACTGATCTTTGAGATCCCACAAGAGCGCCTGTGGCTGGAAGCCTTGCTGCACCCGCTGATCGCCGAGGAAATTCGCAGCCACCTGGCACGCGCCCGATCGCCCTACGCGATCCTGGTGTCGCCGCTGCTGATCGAGTCCGGACAGTACAGCATGACCCAGCGCATCCTGGTGATCGACGTGCCGCAATCGCTGCAGATTCAGCGTACCCTGCAGCGCGACGGCATCAGCGAACAACAGGTGCAGGCGATTCTCAAGGCCCAGTCCAGCCGCAAAGACCGCCTGAACCATGCCGATGACGTGCTGGTCAACGATAAGGACCTCGCCTGGCTGCACGGCGAGGTCGAGCGACTGCACCACTTTTACCTTACTTTGCGTGGAGGCCGATCATGAGCCAACCCTTGACCGTCGACTGCCCAACCTGCGGTGCACCCGTGGAATGGAAAGCGACCAACCTCAACCGACCGTTCTGCTCGGACCGTTGCAAACTTATCGACCTGGGCGCCTGGGCCGCTGAAGAACACAAGATTCCCGTGGCCCCTGACGCCGAAGATGAACTGTTTTCCGAAGACCTGCCGCCGCGCCACTAAGGCCGCATAAAGGCATAATCCTGCTGGTCGTCGAGGTTTTCTGCAAGGTATTGCAACTCGTCGGCCAGGTCTTCAAAACTGCGTACCCCCTTGCTTTGCTGCACCACCGCACTGAGCATGGCGCGCAAGGTCAACCCGGGGTCAAAACCGATTTCCTGCGCTGCATCCTGGCTTCTGCGCAACTCCTGCCGTGCCCACTCGTACACACTCATGATCCGTGCTCCTGAAAATTTTGCAGAGCATGGACCCGCGCCGCTGCCTGGCATTTGACCTGGATCAACGCCGCGAATCGTCGTCCTTCCACGGCGCCGAGAGGTAGCGGGTACGGTTGAACGTCTCCAGCCATTCCGGGCAAAACACCACCAGCGCGCTGATGACCATCCCGTTGATGAAGGCTTCGGGAAAGATGATCAGCCATAGGTAACCGACAAAATCTTCCAACCACTCAGGCATCGCAAAAAGACCGTCTAACCACAACAGGCCCAGGCCGGCCAACAGGCACAGCAATGCCGACAGTGCGGCAGCAAAAAAGCCCGAACAGAAGATATACACAAAGGGGTTTCTCGGCTGCGCCCGTTCTACCAGCAGCGCGCACCCTTCGGTGACCAGCACTGGCAGCACGATCAGCAGCAGGCCATTGATGCCAAGCGCGGCCAGGTCCTGGCGCCCCAGCAACATCAAGCCAAGCTGGGCGGCAAAGCCTCCGACGATTGCCAGCGGCCAATCCAGCAGCAAGGTCACGGCGGTCATGCCGATAAAGTGGTAGGACACGCCGGTATCGAAATCCCGTCGCACCAGCCACAGCATGAACAGCGCGAACACCGTACCGAACAGCAAATGCTGGCGCCGACGGTCGGCAAACAGCTCCACCCATGGCGAGCGCAGAGTCGCCCACATCACCACGGGCGCATATACCAGCCAGCCGAAGCCGAGAGTCTGGGGTGCCAGAACCGCTGCACTGATCACGGATGCTCTGCCTTTACCAAAAACCTCATCACACACCTCGTCCCTGGGCCTGTTTCACGCAAGCATTCTACACCCGGGTTTTAAGGCAAGACTTCCTGTGGTCATCATTTGAACGCTAAGCTGCGACTATGGATGACTCAGATTATTTGCGCCTGCTCACCGTAGCAGCCGAACAAGCCAATGCGTTTCTGTCCAATGCCCGCAAGTGGGAGCGTGAGCGTTGGGTCTGCCAGCGCCTGTTACAAGGCTTGAATGTGCCCTACCGTGTCGAAGAATTCCACGCAGCGGGCCAGGAGCCGCCCGACGTGCTGTTTCGCGACGCCAGCTTCGAGGTCTTTTTTGTGTTGGATGAGGGCCGCCGCCTGAACGACGAGTGGCGCGATGAGTTGCTGCGCAGGCGCAGTGCTTTCTCCTTGAGCCAACTGGTACGGCGCGAAGCCAAGCCACGGCGAATCCCCGCCCATGAATTCCTCCTGCGCCTGGCCCCCACACTGCGTAAAAAAGCCCACAACTATAAAGAGCGCGGGATGGACTTGGGGGAGCTGGACCTCATTGCGTTTACCAGCCTCAAGCGCGAAGTACTGGACCTCAACAGCCATTTTCCGCCGCCGACCGAATACCTGCGCCAGGGCTGGCGCTCGCTGTCACTGGTGGGTCCAACCTTCGCCCGGGTGTTGTTCGCGCACCCGGACGCACCGGATTTCTTGCGCAACAACCTTGGCCGCAGCATAGTGTTTGATGTCGGCATCAGCCTTTGATGCCCCTGGCTGTAACGTGGCGCCCCTTTGCAACGTCTACCTGACGAGGCCTTTATGACCAGCCGCCTGAAACCCGATGACCAAGAGCGTGTCGAAGAGTACCTGCGACTTTCCCAGCACAGAGTCGAGCGCAAGCCTTTCCGGCCGTGGCTGCTCCTCTGCGTGGTGCTGGTCGTGGTAATCGGGCTCGGTGCGCTGAGCCGCCTATTGAGTTACCTGACGCTATGAGCCGCCTGGCGCTCGCGAGGGTAACTGCTCCGATTTCTTTTAGCCTTGCGAGATATCCCCATGACCCATCGTATTATTATCGTCGGCGGCGGTGCCGGCGGCCTGGAGTTGGCTACCCGCCTGGGTAAGACTCTGGGCAAGCGTGGCAAGGCCAGCATCACGCTGGTCGACACCAACCTGACCCACATCTGGAAGCCGTTACTGCACGAAGTCGCGGCCGGCTCACTGAACTCATCTGAAGACGAACTCAACTATGTTGCCCAGGCGAAATGGAACCACTTCGAGTTCCAGCTAGGGCGCATGAGCGGGCTTGACCGTGAGCAGAAGAAAATCCAGCTGGCCGCCACCCTCGACGAAGAAGGCCGCGAACTGGTGCCTGCCCGCGTGCTGGGCTATGACAGCCTGGTGATTGCGGTAGGCAGCACTACCAACGACTTCGGCACTGAGGGCGCAGCGCAACACTGCCTGTTCCTCGATACCCGCAAGCAGGCCGAGCGCTTCCATCAGCAACTGCTCAACCACTACCTGCGCGCCCATGCCGGGCAGACCGACGCCGTTGAACAGATTAGCGTCGCCATCGTGGGTGCCGGTGCCACCGGGGTCGAGCTGGCCGCCGAGCTGCATAACGCCGCCCATGAACTGGCCGCCTATGGCCTGGATCGTATCAAGCCGGAAAACATGCACATCACCCTGATCGAAGCCGGCCCGCGGGTATTGCCTGCACTGCCGGAGCGGATCGGTGGGCCAGTGCACAAGACCCTGGAAAAACTAGGGGTGACGGTACTGACCAACTCGGCGGTCAGTGAAGTAACTGCCGATGCCTTGATCACCAGCAGCGGCCAGGTGATTCCGGCCAGCCTCAAGGTCTGGGCGGCCGGTATCCGCGCACCCGGTTTCCTCAAGGACATCGACGGTCTGGAAACCAACCGCATCAACCAACTGCAAGTCCTGCAAACTCTGCAAACCACCCGCGACGAAAATATCTTCGCCTTTGGTGATTGCGCCGCCTGCCCGCAACCGGGCACCGACCGCAATGTGCCGCCACGGGCCCAAGCGGCTCACCAACAGGCGTCGTTGCTGGCCAAATCGCTCAAGCTGCGGATTGAAGGCAAGGAGCTGCCGACCTACACGTACACCGACTACGGCTCGCTGATCTCGCTGTCGCGCTTTTCCGCGGTGGGTAACCTGATGGGCAATTTGACCGGCAGTGTGATGCTGGAAGGCTGGCTGGCGCGGATGTTCTACGTGTCGCTGTACCGCATGCACCAGATGGCGCTGTATGGGTTCTTCCGCACGGCGATGCTGATGCTGGGCAGCAAGATCGGCCGCGGCACCGAGCCACGCCTTAAATTGCACTAACAACCTGGTCTCGAAGGAGGCCTGGCAAAAGTGGGAGCGGGCTTGCTCCCACATTTGTTTTGCGGAGAATTCAGGATTCGCGCGCACAAAAAAAATCCCCGTATCTTTCGATACGAGGATTTTTAATATGGTCGGGGTAGGGGGATTCGAACTCCCGACATCCTGCTCCCAAAGCAGGCGCGCTACCGGACTGCGCTATACCCCGGTAATAAAAAGGCGACCTTTCAGTCGCCTTCTTCGATCAGCGCTTTTGGCCTCTGATCTTAAGATTCGATTCCAGCGTTAACTGGTCTCAAAAATGGTGGGTCGTGTGGGATTCGAACCTACGACCAATTGGTTAAAAGCCAACTGCTCTACCAACTGAGCTAACGACCCAAATATGGTCGGGGTAGGGGGATTCGAACTCCCGACATCCTGCTCCCAAAGCAGGCGCGCTACCGGACTGCGCTATACCCCGGTTTGAAATTGGCTCCGTGACCAGGACTCGAACCTGGGACCCAATGATTAACAGTCATTTGCTCTACCGACTGAGCTATCACGGAACTACATATTTCAAAGTTACTGCTGTGTTGCTTCCTCTTCGACCCTGTCCGTATCGCTACGTTAGCGTCTCTGAGGCGCGCTATTCTACAATCTTAAAAACCCCTGTCAACCCTTTAAATTGCTTTTAAGACAATGATTTGCGCTTCTTTCTGATTTCTTCTTGGGGAGAAGAAACCCGTGGGCTGACGTTGCTGCGGGGCGCACTTTACAAGCCTTTGCCTTACAGTTCAACGCCCTATCGAAAAAAAAGGCCCCGCAATGCGGGGCCTTCTATGGTTGCGCCAAGCGCAGGGCTTAATGGAAGACGATTTCGTCGTCTTTCACCGTCGCCGTGACGCGGGTGCCAGGCATAAAGCTGCCCGACAGAATCAGCTGCGCCAGTGGGTTCTCGATCCAGCGCTGGATCGCACGTTTGAGTGGCCGTGCGCCATACACCGGGTCGTAACCGACCGCGATCAGCTTGTCCAACGCTTCGCCGCTCAGCTCAAGGTCCAGTTCGCGCTCAGCCAGACGGCTACGCAGGCGGCCCAACTGGATCTCGGTGATGCCCGCGATCTGATCCCGCGCCAGAGGCTCGAAGATCACCACTTCATCGACCCGGTTGATGAATTCCGGACGGAAGTGCGTGGTCAACGCGTCCATCACCGCCGCACGCTGAGCTTCACGATCACCCACCAATTCCTGGATCTGTGCCGAGCCCAGGTTGGAAGTCATCACGATCACCGTATTGCGGAAGTCCACCGTACGCCCGTGGCTGTCCGTCAAGCGACCATCCTCCAGCACCTGCAGCAAGATGTTGAACACATCCGGGTGCGCCTTCTCGACCTCATCCAGCAGGATCACCGAGTAAGGCTTGCGCCGCACGGCTTCGGTCAGATAACCGCCCTCTTCATAGCCTACATAGCCTGGCGGTGCACCGATAAGGCGAGCCACCGAGTGTTTCTCCATGAATTCGGACATATCGATCCGCACCATGGCCTCTTCAGTATCAAAGAGGAACTCGGCCAGGGCCTTGCACAACTCGGTCTTACCCACACCGGTCGGGCCGAGGAACATGAACGAGCCGCTTGGACGGTTCGGGTCGGACAAACCTGCCCGGGAACGCCGTACCGCGTTGGACACCGCCACCACGGCCTCTTCCTGGCCGATGACGCGCTGATGCAACAGGCTTTCCATCTTCAGCAACTTGTCGCGCTCGCCTTCGAGCATCTTAGACACAGGAATACCGGTCCACTTGGAGACTACTTCGGCAATTTCTTCCTCCGTCACCTTGCTGCGCAGCAACTGGTTTTCAGGCTTGCCGTGCTGGTCGACCATCTGCAGGCTGCGTTCCAGGTCCGGGATCACCCCATACTGCAACTCGGCCATGCGGTTCAGGTCGCCTTTGCGGCGCGCCGCTTCAAGTTCCTGACGGGACTGCTCGATCTTTTGCTGGATCTGCGCCGAACCCTGTACTTCGGCTTTTTCCGAGGTCCAGATTTCTTCGAGGTCCGAATACTCACGTTCCAGGCGGACAATTTCTTCCTGGAGTTTTTCCAGGCGCTTCTTGGCCGCTTCGTCTTCTTCTTTCTTCAACGCCTGGGATTCGACTTTCAGCTGAATCAGACGGCGATCCAGGCGATCCAGCACTTCCGGCTTGGAATCGATCTCCATACGGATGCGGCTGGCCGCTTCGTCGATCAGGTCGATAGCCTTGTCCGGCAACTGGCGATCGGTGATATAGCGGTGGCTCAATTTGGCCGCCGCAATGATCGCACCGTCGGTGATCGCCACCTTATGGTGGACCTCATAGCGCTCTTTCAGGCCACGCAGGATCGCGATGGTGTCTTCTTCGCTCGGTTCTTCCACCAGCACTTTCTGGAAGCGACGCTCAAGGGCTGCGTCCTTTTCGATGTACTGACGGTATTCGTTGAGCGTAGTAGCGCCGACGCAGTGCAACTCACCCCGCGCCAAGGCGGGCTTGAGCATGTTGCCGGCGTCCATGGAGCCTTCGCCCTTACCGGCGCCGACCATGGTGTGCAATTCGTCGATAAACAGAATGATCTGCCCTTCCTGCTTCGACAATTCGTTAAGCAAGGATTTGAGGCGCTCTTCGAACTCACCCCGGAACTTGGCACCGGCAATCAGCGAGCCCATATCCAGAGACAGCAGGCGCTTGCCTTTGAGGCCGTCTGGCACTTCACCATTAATGATGCGCTGGGCCAAGCCCTCGGCAATCGCGGTTTTACCCACGCCAGGTTCACCGATCAACACCGGGTTGTTCTTGGTGCGACGTTGCAACACCTGGATGGTGCGACGAATCTCGTCGTCACGGCCGATCACCGGGTCCAGCTTGCCTTCTTCGGCACGCTTGGTCAGGTCTACGGTGTATTTGTCCAAGGCCTGGCGCGACTCCTCATGGTTAGGGTCGTTCACCGCCTCGCCGCCACGCAGGTTGTTGATGGCGTTTTCCAGGGCTTTCTTGCTCACGCCCTGGCCCAGCAACAATTTGCCGAGCTTGCTGTTGTCGTCCATGGCGGCGAGCAGCACCAGTTCGCTGGAGATGAACTGGTCACCTTTCTGCTGGGCCAGGCGGTCGGCCTGGTTGAGCAGGCGCGCCAGATCCTGGGACATATTCACGTCACCGGTGGGATTCTGGATTTTCGGCAGTTGGTCGAGCTCTTTGCTCAACTCCTTGCGCAGGCTGTTAACGTCAAAGCCCACCTGCATCAGCAAGGGTTTGATAGAACCACCTTGCTGTTCCAGGAGTGCCTGCATCAAGTGCGCAGGCTCAATGGCCGGGTGGTCGAGGCCCACCGCCAAGGATTGAGAGTCGGACAAGGCCAACTGTAATTTGCTGGTTAAACGATCAATACGCATTAGTCACCTTCCTTTTGAGCAGGCCGGAGCTATGAACAAACACATCCTGAATGAAGAAACCTGCCAGATACCCTTATAGATGGGGTGGATTCTGGGCGTTTCAAGCGGCGGACGGTTGATACAGATCAGGACAGTCTAGCGTTCAAGCCAGATAAGGGAGGCGAGTCGGCCCGTACGCGGGCTGCGGCGATAAGAAAAGAAACGCGGGTCGGTCACAGTGCACAAACCGCCACCATACACAGCGGAAACACCGCGCACTCCCAGACGCAGACGCGCCAGCTGGTAGATGTCGGCCATGAACTTGCCAGCGTTGTGGCTGGGAACAAAGGCTTCAGCGGTGGCCGGCAGTTGCTGCATGAACACTTCACGCACCTCCGGGCCAACTTCGAAGGCTTGCGGGCCAATGGCAGGGCCGAGCCAGACCAGAACGTCTGCGGGAGCGCTATCCAGGCTTTCGAACGCGGCCTCCAGCACCCCAGCGGCCAAGCCACGCCAACCGGCATGGGCTGCAGCAACGCGGGTGCCCGCTCGATTACAGAACAGCGCAGGCAGGCAATCGGCGGTCATGGATGTGCAGGCGATGCCAGCGGTGCTGGTCCAACTGCCGTCTGCCTCGACAGTACGGCCCGGATCGGCCTCAACCACCTGAGTGCCATGGACTTGACGCAACCAGGCAGGCTGGATATCGAAGGCGTCACTCAGGCGACGACGATTTTCAAGGACCGCCTCAAGGCTGTCCTCGACATGATCGCCCAGGTTGAGGCTATCGAACGGCGCCAGGCTGACGCCGCCCGCACGGGTGGTGACGCAGGCTTTTACCCGAGCCGGCGCGGGCCAGTCAGGTATCAGCCAGTCATTCATCCGACAAACGCCTCGCGATCCTGCTTGAGCAGCGAAAGCAGCCAGACCAGATCGTCTGGCAGTGGCGATTCCCAGCTCATGCGCTTACCGCTCGTCGGATGATCCAGTTCCAGGAAGCGTGCATGCAGTGCCTGGCGCGGGAACGTCTTGAGCGACTCAACCATGGTCTGGCTGGCCGCCGGCGGAATACGGAAGCGGCCACCGTAGGCTGGGTCGCCGACCAACGGAAAGTTGATGTGCGCCATGTGCACGCGAATCTGGTGGGTACGCCCGGTTTCCAGCTTGACCCGCACATGGGTGTGGGAGCGGAAACGCTCCAGCACACGGTAGTGGCTGACGGCCTGCTTGCCGCCCTCCATCACCGCCATACGCTGGCGCTGCTGGCCGTGACGACCAATGGGCGCGTTGATTTTGCCACCGGCCACAACGACGCCGATCACAATGCACTCATAGATGCGGCTGACGCTACGGCTCTGCAATTGCGTAACCAGTTGCGTCTGTGCCTGAATGGTCTTGGCTACCACCATAAGGCCGGTGGTGTCCTTGTCCAGACGGTGCACGATGCCGCAGCGCGGCACATTGATGATGTCCGGCACGTGGTGCAACAGGGCATTGAGCAAGGTGCCATCAGCGTGCCCGGCGGCCGGGTGAACCACCAGGCCCGCGGGTTTGTTGATGACCAGGATGTCGTCGTCTTCATAGACGATATCCAGCTCGATGTCCTGGGCAACCCATTCTCCCTGGGCTTCCTGCTCGGCAGTCAGCTCAAGAATCGCACCGCCATGGACTATGTCTCGCGGGCGGATAACCGCTCCATCCACAGTCAGGCGGCCGTCTTTGATCCAGGCGGAAAGGCGCGAGCGCGAGTGCTCAGCGAATAATTGTGCGGCGACTTGATCGAGGCGTTGGCCGCCCAATTCGGACGGCACCTCTGCGCGAAGTTCAATTTTATCGGACATGCTCAGACTAGGCGTGGCGTAGCCTTTGGTTTCGGCTGCGCGCTTGTGGTTAAATACGGCGTCTTTTGCCCCGAGGCTTTCAACGGGGCGCTCATCATAACAGGACGGCCCCGCCCAAGACAGCGGCCGTCATAGGGACGCAAGCCGCCATGCAAGTGAAACACCTGCTGCTGATCGCCATCCTCGCCATGACTGCTGCTTGCTCGTCAACAAAGGACGTCGTCGACGAAAACCTGAGCGAAGTCGAGCTGTACCAGCAAGCTCAGACAGACTTGGACAATAATAGCTTCACCAGCGCCACAGCGAAGCTGAAGGCATTGGAGTCGCGTTACCCGTTCGGCCGCTATGCCGACCAGGCCCAGCTTGAGCTGATCTACGCCAACTACAAGAACGCCGAGCCGGAAGCTGCCAAGTCCGCTGCCGAGCGTTTCATCCGCCTGCACCCGCAGCACCCGAACGTGGACTACGCCTACTACATGAAGGGCCTGACCTCGTTCGACCAGGATGTTGGCCTGCTGGCGCGCTTCCTGCCGCTGGACATGACCAAGCGCGACCCGGGTGCTGCCCGCGACTCCTATAACGAGTTCGCCCAGCTGACCAGCCGCTACCCCAACAGCCGCTATGCGCCGGACGCCAAGCAGCGCATGATCTACCTGCGCAACCTGCTGGCTTCGTACGAGATCCACGTGGCCCACTACTACCTGACCCGTCAGGCTTATGTGGCCGCAGCCAACCGTGGCCGCTACGTGGTGGAAAACTTCCAGGAAACCCCGTCCGTGGGTGACGGCCTGGCCGTGATGACCGAGGCTTACCAGCGTCTGCACCTGGACACCCTCGCGACTACCAGCCTGGAAACCCTGAAGCTCAACTACCCTGACCACCCTAGCCTGAAAGACGGCCAGTTCGTGCCTCAGGTTGACGAAGCGGACAACCGTTCGTGGCTGAGCAAGTACACCCTGGGCCTGATCGAGTCCCGTCCACCGCTGCCGCCGGGTGAAACCCGCGCCAACCAGGACGTGATCAAGCAGTACCAGGACGCCAAGGACGCCATTCCTTCGGAGCTCAAGCCGCACGACGAGAACGGCGATGTGATCGAAGAAGAAGAGCCGCAAGCCCTGGGCGACAACCAGGACCGTTCGTGGTTCAGCTACATGACCTTCGGTGTGTTCGACTGATTGTTCGACGCAACGCAAAAGGGAGCTCTGAAGGAGCTCCCTTTTTTATGAGCGAGTATTTATTGCCCTGTGCGCCCGTGACCACCTTGGCTAAACTGGCGCATTCCTTGTCGAGAAACTGCCCATCATGCTTCGTCTACTGTTCTGGATTGCCGTCATTGCTGCCGCGGTATGGTTCTGGCGCAAATTCAAAAACCCTGCCTCCCGTCAGCAACGGCCTGCCGAGCCGGATGCAGCCCTGATGGTGCGTTGCGCTCACTGTGGCGTGCACCTGCCGCAGGACCGCGCACTGAGCTCACGTCAGGAATGGTATTGCACCCAGGCGCACCTGGAACAAGGGCCAAAGTCTATCCAGCGTTGAGGCGACCTGCGGGGGCGTAAGGCGCTGGATCGATGATCGGAGCCCGCGCCAGCAGCAAATCGGTGAACAACTGGCAAGATGCCGGTGCGAGTACCAGACCATTGCGGTAATGCCCACAATTGAGCCACAGCCCCCTGAAGCCAGGGACCTCACCGATAAACGGTATACCTTCGGGTGAGCCAGGCCGCAAACCGGCCCAATGCCCGACCACTTCGGCGTCCGTCAAGGCGGGAATCAGTTCCTGCGCAGATGCCTTGAGGCTTTCAAGCGCGGTGTCGGTCGGCGTCTTGTCGAATCCCTCATGCTCCAACGTGCTGCCGATCAGGATGTGCCCATCCCGCCGCGGGATCGCATAACGCCCCTTGGCCAGGACCATGCTGGATAAAAAATCGGACGCGCATTTGTACAGGATCATCTGGCCTTTAACCGGCTCCACGGGTAGCCCCAAGCCCAGCGTATCCAGCAGTTGCCCGCTCCACGCGCCGGCCGCGAGCACCACGTGATCCCCCAAAACGTGGCCCGTAGCGGTATTCACACCCACCACCCTGCCGCCGCCGAGTACAAAGCCTGACACATCGCATTGCTCGCGAATCATCACGTTCGGCAACGCCAGCAGCGCCGCCTTCAATGATTTGACCAGGCGCGGGTTGCGAATATTGGCCACGTTGGCCATGTAGATCGCCTGGGAGTAGCCACCCCCCAGCACCGGCACCGCGTCATGGGCCGCCGATACATCCACCTTGCTCAACGGTCGCCCTTCACGGGCAGCCCAGGCCAGTGCTTGCGCTTCGTCATCCAGGTCGAGCCAATACAAACCCGTGGTATGTACCTCCGGGTCGACGCCGGTAGCAGCAAATAGCCGTTGCGCCAGTTGAGGGTAAAAATCCTGGGACCAATGGGCCAAGGCAGTGACCGCCTGGCTATAGCGCCACGGGTACAACGGCGAGACAATCCCACCGCCCGCCCAGGAAGCCTCTTGCCCAAGCCCACCGCGCTCCAGCAGCGTGACCGCCTGGCCCTCACTGGCGAGGTTGTACGCCGTCAACAGCCCGATTACTCCGCCGCCGACAATCACCACTTGCTGTTGCTTAGCCATCATTTGATCCAGCCGATAAACAGGGAAAGGCGCGCCCGGCGCCCACGCTTCAAGTACGCTCATCCTTGCCCCCAGCAGACCTTGGGCGACATTTCAGGCCCTGCTCCCGGGTTGCCGCGCATACCGGTGCTGGTCAAGCTGAATGCTGCGCACGCGTCGTTCGCCATGACCGAGTCCGCAGCGGGTGTGGCGAGCAGGTCAAAATCCTGAGGGTTGAGGACGGCACTGATTCTATAATGATCATTGCCCGCGCTGACGTCGCCTGCATCAATAAAAGTGCCATTCCTCGTATAAGAACGCTCCAGTTGCTGGGCCTGTTCGCTCAACAACGCGACGATCTGCGCCCGATACGCCTTCTTCACCTGGCTGAGGTACCCGGGATACGCAATCCCGGCCAGCAACGCGATGATCGCCACGACGATCAGTAACTCAATCAGGGTAAAACCCTGGCTCTCCTTGCCCATCCGATTGCTCCTTATTGAAGTTGCCGCCATAAGACCCGTCGAAACCTGACGCGGCCGCCCTCCTCTACACGGGCATAGACCGTCTCCAGCACCGTGCGCGATTGCCCCGCGAGACCGACCGAAGTGACTCGAAAAAGCGTGGCCAGGGAATGGGACGGCAAATGAGCCAGCCCTTTACCCTCGCCGAGGGATTGAATGCCATAAAACCCATTCTTCAAGGCAAGCCAGGTGATCGCCGAGACAGGGTTCGTCCCGGCCGCCGTCAAGGAAAACGCTTCAGCAGGCGGCGCACAACGGGTGATCGAGTGGCAGACAGGCATCGCCTGGCCAACCTTTTGCACGGCCGATTCCCCCAACCTCAGGCCGCTTTCGGCAGATTGAAACGATTGATTGCGATGCCAGAGGCTGCTCGCGACTTTTTGCTGGGAGACCGCAGCCTGTATCGAGGACAGCCCCACCTGCGACAGCACCAACAGGAACACCAGACTGATCAGCAGCACCGTCCCGGCCTGCCGCATTTGGATACCGCCCTGCATGGTCATTGCCCCTACCCCAGCCGATTTCGCAGTGCCGCCACGACACTGTAGGTCTGGTCCTTCACCCGCCCAGAGGGATCTTGAAGGGTCATGAGAATGCGCACGCTGCGTATCAGCGACTCATCGGCCGGATGGCTGTCATAGCGCACCACAACTGTCGATACCGAGGTGGCCGCCATGCCGAAGCTGACGTCGAATGCCCGCACGTTATCCATCAATACTGCCTTGGCCGGTGCTGCCGGGGTACTGATCTTCAACTGACCCGATTCGTAGGTGTAGGTAAGTTGGCGTATGCCAAAGCGAAGTTGGCCGGGTTCGGCTCCGGGTGGTGTGCCTGCATAAGCCCTGGCCGCCTCCTTGCAGTCGGACAACACTGTCCAGTCAGTCTTGCCGACGCCATCGCCGACATTCGCGGTCACCAGCGTCAGTGACTTCGCACTCCCCGCCGCTTCCCAGCTTATCGGCCGATCAAAGGCAGCCGGAGCATTGTCGATAGCGGCCACGGCCAAACACCCCAGCATGCCTGCCTGGCGAATATCCTGGGTGATCTTGCTCAGCACAAACCGCGCATCATCCTGCAGCAGCATGGCGGCCTGCTGGCTGGCATGGGTCAACCGCGAACTGATCAGTATCTGGCTCGCCCCCAGTATCAAGACCAACCCGATGGCAAGCGCCAGCAACACTTCCACCAGACTGAAACCTCGCCCAAGACGCTTCATTGCGACACTCCCTGTTCATTACTGATGCGACTGGTCAGGGTGAAGGTTTCCCGCGCCCCTGGGCGGTTTGCTGCTCGGGCATCCGCCCAACTGATGCTGATGGTGACCTCTTGCCCGTTCACCACCACTGAACCTTTGGCATCCTCGCCGGCAAAACCCGTGATATTGGCCTCGAAATCGTGCAGGTCGAGGTCACGCACGCTGGCGGTGGCAGTGTTGGGCGGCGCCAGCTCCGCCCTGCCCCATGTGTAATCGGCGCCAGCATTGGTGCGAATGCGGTCGAGCATGTCATAGGCAATAAAACTGGCTTGGCTGGTCATCCTGGCGCTGTTGGTGTACTTGAGCGCGTTGAGTTGCAGCACCGCAGCGCCCATCAGGCCGATCGCCAAAATCAACAGCGCTACCAGCACCTCGACCAGCGTCATGCCGGATTGGCGCGAGTGCGCAACGCGCAGGAATCGGTTCTGGCAGGCTGGCATTTCCGTCGTCATCCATGTCGAAGGCCGGTGAAAAAAAGCAGGCAAGACCTGCTGTGCGACCCAAGACTAGCGTCGGTTTTCGAGCGGCGCTGCTCCCGGAACAAAGGGAAATACTTTGGACATAAAGGCCATCATCCAGCGCCAACGACCAAGCGCTATACCTAAAAAACCTACTCGTGCCCAAGGAGGGAACGCACATGAAACAAGAAGGTTTCACCCTGATTGAGATGTTGCTGGGGCTGATCGTCACCAGTTTCCTCGCGCAACTGGCCGTACCCGGTTTCAAGGGTTTACATGAATCGCAGCAACGACAAAACGTGGCCCAAGCACTTGCCTCCGGGCTGCGCTACGCACGCACCGAGGCCATCGCGCGTAACCGGGCGGTGGTCATTCATGCAAAGGACGAGGACTGGAGCCTGGGATGGCGCGTGATACTGGATGTGAGTGGGCGCGGCCACCTGGATGACGACAATCCGGTATTGCTGGAGCGCGAGAGCAATGGGCGCGTGCCGGTCGCCGGTAATGGCCCGGTTACGAGCCAGGTGCGCTTCAGCGGCCTGGGGGAGCCAGTGTTCGCCGGCGGGGGATTTCGTGCCGGCACCGTGCATGTGTGTGGCAAGGACCAGGCACAGAGCCTGTATCAGATCGTGCTGGCCCCCAGCGGGCGCGTCAGCCTGCGCAGTGACAAGACCGAACAGGCCTTATGCCGAGGCTATTCCAGCACCCTGGCCGTCAGAGCAGCGAGCGGACCCGCAGTTCCTTGGGCATCGAGAACGTGATGTTTTCTTCACGACCCGCCAGCTCATCGGCGCCGGTAGCACCCCAGGCTTGCAACTGTTGGATCACACCGCGCACCAGCACTTCCGGAGCGGAGGCACCCGCCGTGATGCCGATACGCTCAACGCCATCGAACCAGCTGCGCTGCATGTCTTCGGCACCGTCGATCAAGTACGCCGGCGTGGCCATGCGTTCGGCCAGCTCACGCAAGCGGTTGGAGTTGGAACTGTTAGGGCTGCCGACCACCAGCACAACATCACACTCATTCGCCAGTTGCTTGACCGCATCCTGGCGGTTTTGCGTGGCGTAGCAGATGTCATCCTTGCGTGGGCCGCCAATGGCCGGGAAACGCGTGCGCAGGGCATCGATGACGCGGCTGGTATCGTCCATGGACAAGGTGGTCTGGGTAACGAAAGCCAGGCGGTCGGGATTGTGCACCTGCAAGTTGGCGACGTCTTTTTCGTCTTCAACCAGGTAGATGGCGCCGCCGTTGCTGGCGTCGTACTGGCCCATGGTGCCTTCGACTTCCGGGTGACCGGCATGGCCGATCAGGATGCATTCGCGACCGTCGCGGCTATAACGCGCCACTTCGATGTGCACCTTGGTTACCAGCGGGCAGGTGGCATCGAACACTTTTAGGCCACGGCCGGCCGCTTCGGTACGTACGGCCTGGGACACGCCATGGGCACTGAAGATGACGATAACGTCGTCGGGTACCTGGTCGAGTTCTTCGACAAAGATCGCACCGCGTGCGCGCAGGTCTTCGACCACGAACTTGTTATGCACGACTTCGTGGCGCACATAAATCGGCGGCCCGAAGACTTCCAAGGCGCGGTTGACGATTTCGATCGCCCGGTCCACGCCAGCGCAGAAGCCACGGGGGTTGGCGAGTTTGATTTGCATGCTGTGCCTCGTGCCTTGCAGGCCAAGAAATTGGATCAACTCAGCTCTATAGAATAAGCGTCTGTGTGAGCGGGCTTGCCCGCGATGCAAACGTCTCGATGTATCAGGTACACCGAGGTGATGCTATCGCAGGCAAGCCAGCTCCCACACAAGCCAGCCCCACAGGAACCGGTTTCGTCAGTTAGAGCGCTTTAACGTCGATGATTTCAACATCAAACGTCAAGGTTTTACCGGCCAACGGATGGTTGAAGTCGATGGTCACTTGCGCATCATCGAAGGCTTTAACCACACCGGGCAATTCGGTGTTTGCCGCATCATTGAAGATCACCAGCAAACCTTCCGACAGATCCATACCTTCGAACTGCGAACGCGGGATGATCTGCACGTTTTGCGGGTTGGGTTGGCCGAAGGCGTTTTCCGGCAGGATCTGCAGGTTGCGCTTGTCGCCCGCCTTGAACCCGAACAATGCCGCTTCAAAACCAGGCAGCAGGTTACCGTCACCAACCTTGAAGGTCGCCGGGGCTTTGTCGAAGGTGCTGTCTACCGTGTCGCCATTCTCCAGGCGCAATGCGAAATGCAAAGTGACTTCCGTGTTCTGGCCGATGCGTTGCTCAGCCAATACCTGATCAGTCATTGACGGTTTCTCCGGTTTTCTTGCTCTTGAACATATCCAGCGCCAGCATGATTGCACCAACGGTGATGGCGCTGTCGGCAAAGTTGAACGCCGGGAAGTAGTGGCGGTTCTGCCAGTGCACCAGGATGAAGTCGATCACATGGCCCAGGGCGATGCGGTCATACAGGTTACCCAGCGCGCCGCCCAACACCAGGGCCAGCGCGATAGCCAGCCAGGTGTCGTCGCGACCCAGGCGCTTTAGCCACACCACGAGCACGGCACTGACCACAAGGGCGATCACCGCGAACAGCCAGCGCTGCCAGCCGCCGCCGTCAGCGAGGAAGCTGAAGGCGGCGCCAGTGTTGTAGGCCAGGGTCCAGCTGAAGTAATCCGGGATCACCACGATTTGCTGGAACATTTCCAGGGAGCCCTCGAAGTGAGCCTTGCTGACCTGGTCAATAACCAGCACCAGCAGGCTCAGTACGAGCCAGCCCAGACGTCCGAAACGACTGGCTGCATTAGGCATAGTGGCGAACCTCGCCTTCACCGCTGATGTTGTCGACACAACGACCGCAGATTTCCGGGTGCTCAGGATTCACACCGACATCTTCACGGCAGTGCCAGCAACGGGCGCATTTAGGGAAGGCCGATTTCACCACCTTGAGCTTCAGGCCCGGCACCTCGGTGACCACGGCATCTGCCGGGGCCTGGGCGAAAGGTGCCAGGCTCGCGGTGGAGGTGATCAGTACGAAGCGCAGTTCGTTGCTCAGCTTGGCCAGGTCGGCAGTCAGGCCATCCTCGGCAAACAGGGTGACTTCGGCTTGCAGGTTGCCACCCACGGCCTTGGCCGCACGCTGGACTTCCAGTTCCTTGTTCACCGCAACCTTGACGGCCATGACGCCCGCCCAGTACTCGCGGCCCAGTTCGAAGTCGGCCGGCAGTTCGGTCAAGCCTTCGTACCAGGTGTTGAGCATGACGGACTCGTTACGCTCGCCCGGCAGGTATTCCCACAGCTCGTCGGCGGTGAACGCCAGGATCGGTGCGATCCAGCGCACCAGCGCTTCGCTGATGTGGTACAGCGCGGTCTGCGCCGAACGGCGAGCTTTGCTGTTGGCGCCGGTGGTGTACTGGCGGTCCTTGATGATGTCGAGGTAGAAACCGCCCAGCTCCTGCACGCAGAAGTTGTGGATCTTGGAGTAGACATTCCAGAAGCGATATTCGCCGTAGTGCTCTTGCAACTCACGCTGCAGCAACAGGGTACGGTCCACGGCCCAACGGTCCAGCGCGAGCATGTCTTCGGCCGGCAGCAGGTCGGTGGCCGGGTTGAAACCGGTCAGGTTCGACAGCATGAAGCGCGCGGTATTGCGGATACGACGATAGGCGTCGGCGCTGCGTTGCAGGATCTGCTCCGAAACAGCCATCTCACCCGAATAGTCAGTCGAGGCCACCCACAGACGCATGATGTCGGCGCCCAGGGTGTCATTGACCTTTTGCGGCGCAATCACGTTGCCCAGGGATTTGGACATCTTGCGGCCGTTCTCGTCGACGGTGAAACCGTGGGTCAGCAGTTCGCGGTACGGTGCGTGGTCGTCGATGGCGCAACCGGTCAGCAGCGACGAGTGGAACCAGCCACGGTGTTGGTCCGAACCTTCCAGGTACAGGTCGGCGCGCGGGCCGGTCTCGTGACCCATCGGATGCGAGCCACGCAGCACGTGCCAGTGAGTGGTGCCCGAATCGAACCACACGTCGAGGGTGTCGCTGATCTTGTCGTACAGCGGCGCTTCATCGCCCAACAGCTCGGCGGCGTCCAGCTTGAACCAGGCTTCGATACCTTCCTGCTCAACGCGCTGGGCCACAAGCTCCATCAGTTCGACGGTGCGAGGATGCAGCTCGCCGCTTTCCTTGTTCAGGAAGAACGGAATCGGCACGCCCCAGTTACGTTGGCGGGAGATGCACCAGTCCGGACGATTGGCGATCATCGAATGCAGGCGCGCCTGGCCCCAGGCCGGAACGAACGTGGTGTCTTCGATGGCCTTGATCGCGCGGTTACGCAGGGTATCGCCGCTGGTCGGCTCTTTGTCCATACCGATAAACCACTGCGCAGTGGCGCGGTAGATCAGCGGGGTCTTGTGGCGCCAGCAGTGCATGTAGCTGTGCTTGATGGTTTCGGTGTGCAACAGCGCGCCGACTTCCGAGAGCTTGTCGATGATCGGCTGGTTGGCCTTGAAGATGAACTGGCCGCCGAAGAACTCCAGGGACGGCGCGTACACGCCATTGCTTTGCACTGGATTCAGAATGTCGTCGTTGACCATGCCATAGGCTTTGCAGGTCACGAAGTCGTCTACGCCATAGGCGGGCGCAGAGTGAACAATGCCAGTGCCGGCGCCCAGCTCCACGTAGTCCGCCAGGTACACCGGCGACAGACGGTCATAGAACGGGTGACGGAAGTTGATCAGTTCCAGCGCAGACCCTGTGGTGGTGGCGATCACAGAACCTTGCAGCTCGTAACGCGCCAGGCACGACTCGACCATTTCTTCGGCCAGCACCAACAGGCGATCACCAACGTCCACCAGGGCGTAGGTGAATTCCGGGTGCACGTTCAGCGCCTGGTTGGCCGGGATGGTCCACGGGGTGGTGGTCCAGATCACGATGGCCGCTGGCTTGCTCAGACTTGCCAGGCCGAAAGCCTCGGCCAGCTTGGCGTCGTCGGCGATCGGGAAGGCTACGTCGATGGTCGAGGACTTCTTGTCTTCGTACTCCACTTCCGCTTCGGCCAGGGCCGAACCGCAGTCGAAGCACCAGTTCACGGGCTTGAGGCCCTTGAACACGAAACCGCCTTTGACGATTTCGGCCAAGGCGCGGATTTCACCGGCCTCGTTCTTGAAGTTCATGGTCTTGTAGGGATTGTCCCACTCGCCCAGTACACCCAGGCGGATGAATTCGGATTTCTGCCCTTCGATCTGCTCGGCGGCGTAGGCACGGCACAGTTCGCGGGTCTTGTCCGCGCCCAGGTTCTTGCCGTAGGTCACTTCAACTTTATGCTCGATCGGCAGGCCATGGCAGTCCCAGCCCGGAACGTACGGTGCGTCAAAGCCCGACAGGGTCTTGGAGCGCAGGATCATGTCCTTGAGAATCTTGTTCAGCGCGTGACCGATGTGAATCGTGCCGTTGGCATAAGGAGGGCCGTCGTGCAGGACGAATTTCGGACGATCCTTGCCAATTTCGCGCAACTTTCCGTACAGGCCAATACTGTCCCAGCGCTGCAGGATCTGCGGTTCGCGCTGTGGCAGGCCGGCCTTCATTGGGAAGGCGGTGTCCGGAAGGTTTAGCGTGGCTTTATAGTCGGTCATTTAAGGCTCTTCGGTTAGCGATGGGCGCTAGGTGCGGCTAGTGCACGGGCGGCGGCGACATCCGCATTGATCGCCGTTTTCAACGCCTCCAGGGAGGCGAAACGCTGCTCTTCACGCAGCTTCTGGTGGAAAACCACCGTCAAACGCCGGTCGTATAAATCACCGGCAAAATCCAAAAGGTGAACTTCCAGGTGGGCCTTGCCATCACCTGCAACCGTGGGTCTGACGCCTATATTGGCGACTCCCGGCCACGATTGGCCATCGATGTCGACACTTACCAGGTAAACCCCGGTCAGCGGCACACGACGGCGCTTGAGTTGCACGTTTGCGGTTGGCGTGCCCAATTGGCGCGCCAGCTTCTGGCCGTGCAATACCCGTCCGGCAATGCGGAACGGGCGGCCGAGCAAACGCTCGGCCAGGTCGAAGTCGGCGGCGGCCAGGGCGTTACGCACCTGGGTGCTGCTCACGCGCAGGCCGTCCAGTTCGACGGTTTGCGCGGCTTCGACAGTGAAACCCTGATTCACACCGGCATGTTGCAGGAAATCGAAATCCCCGACCCGGTCACAACCGAAATGGAAGTCGTCGCCGACCTCCAGGTGCTGCACACCCAAGCCGTCCACCAGGATGCGGTCGACGAACTCGGCGGCGCTGAGGCTGCGCAAACGCTGGTTGAATGCCAGGCAGAGGACACGGTCCACGCCCTCCTCCGCCAACAGCTGCAACTTGTCCCGCAAGCGCGCCAAGCGTGCCGGCGCCGTTTCCGGGGTAAAGAACTCCCGCGGTTGTGGCTCAAAAATCACCACGCAGCTGGGCACGCCCAACTCGACCGCACGCTCGCGCAGCCGAGCCAGGATAGCCTGGTGGCCACGGTGAACACCGTCAAAGTTGCCAATAGTGGCGACGCAGCCCCGATGCTCGGGGCGCAGGTTGTGGAGACCTCGAACCAGCTGCATAACGCGCTTCTTGCTCATAAAGTGGTCGATTATAACCACACCCAGCCCCGGACGACAGGCAACAGCGCAGGCCAAATGGGTCGAATCGATAAAACAACCGTTTTATCGCGGCAAACTCTCTATCCCAACGACTTGCGATTGAAATCACGCAGGCGGAAACCCTGCAACAGCAACATCCCGAAGTACACCACCACGCCCGCCACTACCAATGCGCCCAGGCGCATGAAGCGCTCCAGCATATTGCCTTGGCCCCAGGCCGGCATGATGTGCATCAGGCCAAACAGCACAACCGACATCGCTGCTACCGCCACCAGCAACTTGAGCGCAAACACCCCCCAGCCTGGCTGCGGCTGGTACATCTGTTTTTTGCGCAATTGGTAAAACAGCAGACCTGCGTTTATGCATGCCCCCGCGCTGATCGCCAAGGCCAGGCCGGCGTGGGCCAACGGGCCGATAAACACCAGGTTGAGCAGTTGCGTGACAACCAGGGTAAAAATCGCGATTTTCACCGGCGTGCGGATGTTTTGCTGGGCATAGAAGCCGGGCGCCAGCACCTTGATCACGATAATGCCGAGCAGGCCGACAGAGTAGGCGACCAACGCATGCTGGGTCATCAAGGCGTCATGGGCGTCGAACTGCCCGTATTGAAACAGCGAGACCGTCAGCGGCTCGGCGAGGATGCCCAGGGCCAGGGCGCACGGCAACACCAGCAGAAAGCACAGGCGCAGGCCCCAATCGAGTATGCGTGAGTATTCCTGGCGATCCTTGCTGGCGTATGTACGCGCCAGGGTCGGCAGCAGGATCGTGCCCAATGCCACACCCAGCACACCGGATGGCAATTCCATCAGGCGGTCAGCGTAGTACATCCACGACACCGAGCCGGACACCAGCAACGAGGCGAACGCGGTGTTGATGATCAGGGAAATCTGACTGACTGACACCCCGAGGATCGCCGGCAGCATGTTGCGCATCACGCGCCAGACGCCGGAATCCTTGAGGTTCAAGCGCGGCAGTACAAGCATGCCGATTTTCTTCAGGTGTGGCAGTTGGTACAGCAACTGTGCCAGCCCGCCGGCCAGGACCGCCCAGCCCAGGGCCATGACGGGTGGATCGAAATACGGGGTAAGGAACAGCGCAAAAATAATCATGCTGACGTTCAGCAAGGTCGGCACAAAGGCCGGTACCGAGAAACGATTCCAGGTATTGAGGATCGCCCCGGCGAGCGAAGACAGGGAAATCAGCAATATATAAGGAAAGGTCACCCGCAGCAGATCAGTGGTCAGCGCGAACTTTTCCGGCGTATTGGCAAAACCGGGCGCCGTGGCCCAGATCACCCAGGGCGCGGCGAGCATCCCGACGATGGTTACCAGCATCAGCACCAGCGTCAGCAAACCCGAGACGTAGGCGATGAACGTACGAGTCGCCTCCTCGCCATGCTGGGTCTTGTATTCGGCCAGAATCGGCACGAACGCCTGGGAAAACGCGCCTTCGGCAAAGATCCGCCGCAACAGGTTGGGCAGTTTAAAGGCAATAAAGAACGCATCCGTGGCCATGCTGGCGCCAAAGATGCGGGCCAGCAGGGTGTCGCGCACGAACCCCAATACCCGGGAAATCATCGTGATAGAGCTGACGGCAGCCAACGATTTGAGCAGATTCATTGAAAGAGTTTGCGCCTATAGATAAAGAGCAGGCGAACTACGCGCCCACTTATGCGATACTGCGCGCCTGCAACAGCACAGAGCCAAAGCTCGCGAGTTTACAGGTCAAGCGCCGGAAATAAATCACCCGCCTCTTCAGATCGACCACTCAGCAGTTCGCATCAGCCGCCCTTGACAACCCGTCAAGTCATCGGCATGATTCGCGGCCTATTTTGTTTGCTATTTCCTAAAAAGTCTTTCGAGGAGCTCGACGGTGGCCAACACACCTTCCGCCAAAAAACGTGCAAAACAGGCTGAGAAGCGTCGCAGCCACAACGCCAGCCTGCGTTCCATGGTTCGCACCTACATCAAGAATGTAGTCAAAGCCATCGACACCAAAGACGCTGAAAAAGCTCAAGCAGCTTACGTTCTGGCTGTGCCTGTTATCGACCGTATGGCCGATAAAGGCATCATCCACAAGAACAAGGCCGCTCGCCATAAGAGCCGCCTGAATGGCCACATCAAGGCTCTGAGCGTTCCTGCTGCAGCCTAAGTGGTAACAACTGCAACGCAGCCCAGGCTGTGTAACAGTTAAGAAATGCCCCGTACCGAAAGGTCCGGGGCATTTTTGTTTGCCCCTGAAAACTGTAGGAGCGAGCTTGCTCGCGAAGATCGTTAACGATTACGCGGGAAGCCTGGCGCCCGGCGGGGCTCTCAGGTTTTTCGCGAGCAAGCTCGCTCCTACAGAAAGTTGACCGGGAATATTCTCAAGGCAAAAAAAACGCCCCGAACCAGTCGGGGCGTTTTTGCTACCACCTGATCAAAACATCAATCAATGGTGATGACCGCCTTCACCGTGGACGTGGCCGTGAGCCACTTCTTCCTGGGAAGCGTCGCGGATGGCCACGATCTTCACTTGGAAGTTCAGGCGCTGGCCAGCCAGAGGGTGGTTGCCGTCAACGGTAACGTCGTCGCCGTCCAGGTCGCGGATGGTGACGATCTGCATTTGGCCGTCCGGCGCGGAAGCGTGGAACTGCATGCCCACTTCCAGCTCATCGACACCTTCGAACATGCTGCGGCTCAAGGTGCTGACCAGTTCGGCGGAGTATTCGCCGTAGGCATCTTCAGGTTCTACGGCGACAGTCAGTTCGTCACCGACGTTCTTGCCTTCCAGAGCCTTTTCCAGGCCCGGGATGATGTTACCTGCGCCTTGCAGGTAAACCAGCGGCGCGCCGCCGGCGGAGCTGTCGATGACCTCACCAGCGTCGTTGGTCAGGGTATAGTCGATGGAGACAGCCTTGTTAGCGGCGATCGTCATGGGGCGAGACCTTTTGCATAAGAATGAAGAACGGACAAGTCTAAACAAGGATTTGCCCGAAAGCGAACGGAACCCGGACGGACGGGGCCGATCAACGGTCACGATCACAGGTTTTCATCAGGACGACGATGGGCACTGGGTGGCCGAGCTGTCTTGCGGCCACACCCAGCACCTGCGCCACCAGCCGCCCTGGCAGTCACGCGCCTGGGTGCTCGACCCCGCGCAACGCCTTGAAAAAATAGGCCAGGCCTTTGCGTGCGGCTGGTGTGCGCAAGGGCACGAATAACGATAACCTTGGCGCCTGATTCGCGGTAGGCACTCACCCATAGAGCGCCACCCAAGCCATGCACCTCCAGAGAATTCGCATGCAGACTTTTTTTATCGCGCCCACCGATTTTGGTGTGGGTCTGACCTCCATCAGCCTTGGGCTGGTGCGCACACTGGAACGGGCCGGCCTGAAAGTCGGCTTTTTCAAACCCATTGCCCAGCCACACCCTGGCGATACCGGGCCGGAACGCTCTACCGAGCTGGTGGCGCGCACCCACGGCCTGAAACCGCCGCAGCCCCTGGGCCTGGCTCACGTAGAGCGCATGCTCGGCGACGGCCAGCTCGATGAGTTGCTCGAAGAGATCATCACCCTTTACCAACAGGCAGCCGTAGGCAAAGACGTGCTGATCGTCGAAGGGATGGTGCCGACCCGCAGCGCCAGCTACGCGGCACGGGTCAACCTGCACCTGGCCAAGAGCCTGGACGCGGAAGTGATCCTGGTCTCGGCGCCGGAAAATGAAGTGCTCACCGAGCTTTCCGGCCGTGTGGAATTGCAGGCCCAACTGTTTGGCGGCCCCAAAGACCCGAAAGTGCTGGGCGTAATTCTCAACAAGGTACGCACCGACGAAAGCATGGAAGCCTTCTCGGCGCGCCTCAAAGAGCATTCGCCGCTGTTGCGCAGCGGTGATTTCCGGCTGCTCGGCTGCATCCCCTACCAACCCGAGCTGAATGCCCCGCGCACCCGCGACGTGGCCGACCTGATGGGCGCGCAGATCCTCAACGCCGGCGACTACGAAAGCCGGCGCATGACCAAGATCATCATTTGCGCGCGCACCATGCGTAACACTGTCGAGCTGCTCAAACCCGGTGTGTTGGTGGTAACCCCGGGAGATCGCGATGACATCATCCTCGCCGTCAGCCTGGCCGCCATCAATGGCGTGCCGCTGGCCGGGCTGCTGCTGACCAGCGACACCCTGCCCGACCCACGCATCATGGATCTGTGCCGAGGCGCCTTCCAGGCCGGGTTGCCGGTGTTGTCGGTGAGCACCGGCTCCTATGACACCGCCAACCAGCTCAATAGCCTCAACAAGGAAATCCCTATCGATGACCGCGAGCGTGCGGAAATCATCACCGACTTCGTCGCCAGCCACCTCGATGCGCGCTGGCTGCACCAGCGCTGCGGCACGCCAAGGGAGATGCGCCTGTCGCCGGCAGTGTTCCGTTACCAGTTGATCCAACGCGCCCAGGCCGCCAACAAACGCATCGTGTTGCCCGAAGGTAGCGAGCCGCTGACCGTACAGGCCGCCGCGATCTGCCAGGCCCGCGGCATTGCCCGTTGCGTGCTGTTGGCCAAGCCTGCGGATGTGGAGGCAGTCGCCCGCGCCCAAGGTATCGACCTGCCCGAAGGCCTGGAGATTCTCGACCCCGACCTGATTCGCCAACGCTACGTGGAGCCAATGGTCGCCTTGCGCAAGAGCAAAAGCCTCAACGCGCCCATGGCCGAGCAGCAACTGGAAGACACCGTGGTGATCGCCACCATGATGCTCGCCCTCGACGAAGTGGATGGCCTGGTCTCCGGCGTGATTCACTCCACCGCCAACACCATTCGCCCGGCGCTGCAGCTGATCAAGACCGCGCCGGGCTGCACCCTGGTGTCGTCGGTGTTCTTCATGCTGTTCCCCGAGCAGGTGCTGGTGTACGGCGACTGCGTGATGAACCCGCACCCAAGCGCTGCGGAACTGGCGGAAATCGCCCTGCAAAGCGCCGACTCGGCGGCGGCGTTCGGCATCACGCCACGGGTGGCGATGATCAGCTACTCCAGCGGTGACTCGGCCAGCGGCGAGGAGGTGGAAAAAGTCCGCGAAGCCACCCTGCTCGCCCACGAACAACAAAGTTCGTTGCTGATCGACGGCCCGTTGCAATACGACGCCGCCGCCAACGAAAACGTCGCCCGACAACTGGCGCCCAACAGCCAGGTGGCGGGCAAGGCCACCGTCTTTGTATTCCCGGACCTGAACACCGGCAACACCACCCACAAAGCCGTACAACGCAGCGCCGATTGCGTGAGCCTGGGGCCGATGCTTCAGGGCCTGCGCAAACCGGTCAATGACCTGCCACGTGGCGCCCAGGTGGACGACATCGTGTACACCATCGCCCTGACGGCGATCCAAGCCGCCAACCGACCCATGGATATCTAAATGCTGGATTTTCTACCTGCCGCCGTCCGCGGGGTGATCGCTTCGCTGTTGCTGGCGCTGAACACGATCCTGCTGTGTTCGTTCCTGTTTATCGTGGCGCTGTTCAAGGCGCTGCCGTTCGCCAAGCGCCTGAGCGAATGGCTGATGAACCACACCCACGAAGCCTGGGTTACCAACAACAAGGGCTGGATGAACCTGGTGCGCCGTACGCGCTGGAACCTGACTGGCCTTGAGGGCCTGGACTACCAGCACTCGTACCTGGTGACCAGCAACCATCAGAGCTGGGTCGACATCATGGTGTTGCAGTACGTGCTCAATCGGCGCATTCGCCCCCTGAAGTTCTTCCTCAAGCAAGAGCTGATCTGGGTCCCGGTGATTGGCCTGGCGTGGTGGGCACTGGGCTTTCCCTTCATGAAGCGCTACAGCAAGGCATATTTGGAGAAGCACCCGGAGAAGAAAGGCAAAGACCTGGAAACCACGCGCAAGACCTGTGCGAAGTTTCGCGACAACCCCGTGGGGATTTTCAACTTTGCTGAAGGCACACGCTTTACGCCGAGCAAGCATGCGCAGCAGCAGTCACCGTTTCGCTACCTGCTTAAACCCAAGGCGGGCGGCATTGCGTTTGTGCTGGATGCCATGGGCGAGCAGCTCAAATCACTGGTCAATGTGACCATCCACTACCCCGGCGGGCGCCCAGGTTATTGGGACTTGCTGTGCGGCAACGTGAAGGACGTGGTGGTGCACTTTGAAGAGGTGCAGATCCCGGCCGAGTTCATCGGCAAGAATTATGAGCAGGATGGGGAATATCGGTTAGCGTTCCAGGGCTGGATCAACCAGTTGTGGCAAGACAAGGATGCATTGCTGGAGCAGCTTCACAAAGACTTTCCGGCCAGCCGCTGATCACATGTGGAAGCAAGCCAGCTCCCACATTGACCGAGTCCACATTTGAGAATATGTAAAAAGCCCGCCACCGATCACTCGGTGGCGGGCTTTTTTGTGCGGCTATAAAGCTTAGATCGCGCCGCGCTGACGCAACAGTTCCAGCACTTGCTTGACGCTGTCTTCCAGCGACAACGCCTGGGTGTCGATCACAAGGTCGGCATTCAGCGGCACGTCATACGGGAAGGATTCGCCAGGGATGTTATCCCCACCGGCCGCGTACAAACCTTGCGGGTCACGCTCGGCGCACACCAACGGCGATGCCTGCACGTAGACGGTAAGCAGTCGGTCCGCACCAATCAGCGCCTTGGCCTGTTCACGGCCTTCGGCATCCGGCGCAACGAAGGCTGCCAGGGTCAACAGGCCGGCTTCATTGAACTGACGCGCCACATGAGCCGCACGACGCCAGTTCTCGGTACGCCCGGCACGGTCCTGGGGCAAGCCCTTGTTCAGGTCGTGACGCAGGTTCTGGCCGTCCAGTACGAACACCGCCCGGCCCATGTCGAACAGCTTGCGCTCGACCGCATAGGCCAGAGTGCTCTTGCCAGCGCCCGACAAGCCGCTGAACAACACCGTGGCCGGCTGCTGGCCGAAACGCAGAGCGCGCTCTTCGGTGGCGACATGCGCCAGGCTGCCGTGCTGCGCAGCGCCGCCATGACCCACCGGTGGCGCAATGATCATGCCCGCGGCCACCGTGCCGTTGGTCAAGCGGTCGATCACGATGAACGCGCCAGTGGTGCGGTTGCTGTCGTAACCGTCCAGGGCGATGGCGGCGTCCAGGCTGACCTTGACCCGGCCAATCTCGTTGAGCTGCAGCGAACTCGCCGGGCCTTCGGCCAGGGTGTTTACGTCCACGCGGTGCACGATGCTGGTGATGGAACCCGGCACGTAGCTGGTGGCGCGCTTGATGTCGTATTTTTTGCCCGGCAGCATCGGTTCTTCGGCCATCCACACCAGCATGGCGTCGAAGGCGTCGGTCACTTGCGGCACGTTGTCGGCATGCACCAACAGGTCGCCACGGGAGATGTCGATCTCGTCTTCCATGGTCAAGGTCACGGCCTGGCCTGGGCCTGCGTGTTCCAGCTCACCTTCAAAGGTGACGATGGATTTGACGCGGCTGCTCTTGCCCGACGGCAATACCACCACTTCGTCGCCCTTGTGCACGATGCCACTCGCCAGGGTGCCGGCAAACCCACGGAAGTTCAGGTTCGGGCGGTTGACGTACTGCACCGGGAAACGCAGGTCGGTGTAGTTCCGATCATTGGCGATCTCGACAGTCTCCAAGATCTCCATCAGCGACTGCCCGGTGTACCAGGGCGAACGCTCGCTCTTGTTCACCACGTTGTCGCCCTTGAGCGCCGACATCGGCACGAAGGCCAGGGTGCTTGGCTTGAATGCGATACCTTCGGCGAACTTCAGGTAATCGGCCTTGATCGACTCGAATACGCTTTGGTCAAAGCCGTTGATGTCCATCTTGTTGATGGCCACCACGATGTGTTTGATACCCAGCAACGAGGCGATATAGCTGTGGCGACGGGTCTGGGTCTGCACGCCGTAGCGAGCGTCGATCAGGATGATCGCCAGGTCACAGGTGGACGCACCAGTGGCCATGTTGCGGGTGTACTGCTCATGGCCGGGGGTGTCGGCGATGATGAATTTGCGCTTGGCGGTGGAGAAATAGCGGTAGGCAACATCAATAGTGATGCCCTGCTCACGCTCGGCCTGCAAGCCATCGACCAGCAACGCCAGGTCGATATCGTCACCGGTGGTGCCGGACTTTTTCGAGTCGCGGGTAATGGCTTCCAGGTGATCCTCGTAGATCATCTTGGAGTCGTGCAGCAGGCGCCCGATCAGGGTGCTCTTGCCGTCGTCGACGTTGCCGCAGGTCAGGAAGCGCAACATTTCTTTGCGCTCGTGCTGGCCCAGGTAGGCGAGGATGTCCTCGCTGATCAAATCAGATTGATGCGACATGACAGCCCCTTAGAAATAGCCTTGACGTTTTTTATCTTCCATCGAGCCTGCACCATCGTGGTCGATGACACGGCCCTGGCGCTCGGAAGTTCGCGTCAGGAGCATTTCCTGAATGATGTCCGTCAGCGTCTCGGCTTCGGACTCCACCGCGCCCGTCAACGGGTAGCAGCCAAGGGTGCGGAAACGTACTTTCTTTTTGACGATGCGGGCTTTGTCTTCGTCGGACAGGTGCTCAAGGATGCGGTCGTCGTCGATCATGATCAACGTGCCGTTCTTCTCGATCACGTCGCGCTCGGCGGCGAAGTACAGCGGCACGATCGGGATGCCTTCCAGGTAGATGTACTGCCAGATGTCCAGCTCGGTCCAGTTGGACAGCGGGAACACGCGGATCGACTCGCCCTTGTTGACGTTGCCGTTGTAGACGTTCCACAGCTCCGGGCGTTGGTTCTTCGGGTCCCAACGGTGCTTGCTGTCGCGGAACGAATACACGCGCTCTTTGGCACGGGATTTCTCTTCATCGCGACGGGCACCGCCGAATGCTGCGTCGAAACCATGCTTGTCCAGCGCCTGCTTGAGGCCCTCGGTCTTCATGATATCGGTGTGCTTGGCACTGCCGTGGGTGAACGGGTTGATGTTCTGCGCCACGCCATCGGGGTTGATGTGGGTAATCAGGTCCAGGCCCAGCTCCTCGACCATCTTGTCGCGGAACTTGTACATCTCCTGGAATTTCCAGCGAGTGTCGACGTGCATCACCGGAAATGGCAATTTGCCCGGGAAGAAGGCCTTGCGTGCCAGGTGCAGCATCACGGCGGAGTCTTTACCGATCGAGTAGAGCATCACCGGGTTATCGAACTCGGCGGCGACCTCGCGGATGATGTGGATGCTTTCCGCCTCCAGCTGTTTCAGATGCGTCAGTTTGTCGACCATGGTTACTCACGGAAAAACGATCTTATGGACGGCCAGCGGGCCGTGTTCGAGCGAGGCATGCTAGCACAGCAACTTCTTCTATTTAGGGCGCCAGCTAGACCGAAACGATATATGAATATGCCGCCGAGTTTGGCGCTCAACTCGGTCAATGTGGGAGCTGGCTTGCTTGCGATACAGGCGCCGCGCTCATTCAGGCTGACCGAGGTGATGCCATCGCAGGCAAGCCAGCGCCCACAGTGTTCATGCTGTGCTTTAGATCGGATTGGGGCAGTCGATGAACAGATGCTCCAGGGCAAAGCGCCGCGCCAGGTAGTCGCCCAAGGCCTGCACGCCGTAGCGTTCGGTGGCGTGATGGCCGGCGGCGATGAAGCTGATGTCGTTTTCCCGGGCGCTGTGGAAGGTCTGTTCGGACGCTTCACCGCTCAGGTACAAATCGACACCCGCGGCAATCGCCTGGTCGATGTAGCCCTGGCCGCCACCGGTACACCAGCCGACGCGGCGAATCATTTCGCTGCCTTCGATCAGCAGCGGTTCGCGGCCCATCACGTCCTGCACGCGACGGGCGAAGTCACGAGGTGACAAGGGCTCGGCCAGGGAGCCGACCAGGCCGACGATTTTTGGGTTGCCCGGGTCCAGCGGGCCTTCGACGGTGATGTCCAGGTGGCGAGCCAGTTGCACGTTGTTGCCGACATCGGCGTGCAGGTCCAAGGGCAAGTGGTAGGCCAGCAGGCTGATGTCATGCTTGAGCAGGGTTTTGAGACGGCGCTGCTTCATGCCGGTGATGCACGGGTTTTCGCCCTTCCAGAAGTAACCGTGGTGCACCAGCACCAGGTCGGCCTTGGCTTCGACGGCGGCGTCCAGCAGGGCTTGGCTGGCGGTCACGCCGCTGACGATGCGCATCACTTGGGGCCGGCCCTCGACCTGCAGGCCATTGGGGCAGTAATCGGCAATTTTGGCGCTGCCGAGGTAGCGGTCGGCTTCCTCGACGAGGGTAGTAAGGGGCACGGCCATAAAAGACTCCTAAATATCCCGTTCGCAGGCGTCACAGCCTCGTATAATGCGCGACATTATGGGCGCTCTCCCGCCCCCTGCAACCTGTCAGGACTTACTTGATGCTCAAGGCACTGCGTTTTTTTGGATGGCCATTGTTGGCTGGCGTGCTGATCGCGATGCTGATTATCCAGCGTTATCCCCAGTGGGTGGGCCTGCCCACACTGGATGTGAACCTGCAACAGGCGCCGCAGACCAACACAGTGGTGCAAGGGCCGGTGACCTATGCCGATGCCGTGGTCATCGCCGCTCCGGCGGTGGTCAACCTGTACACAACCAAGGTCATCAACAAGCCCGCGCATCCGTTGTTTGAAGATCCGCAATTTCGCCGCTACTTCGGTGACAACGGCCCCAAGCAGCGCCGCATGGAATCCAGCCTCGGCTCCGGCGTGATCATGAGCCCCGAGGGCTACATCCTCACCAACAACCATGTGACCACGGGCGCCGACCAGATCGTGGTGGCCCTGCGTGACGGCCGCGAAACCCTGGCCCGCGTGGTGGGCAGCGACCCGGAAACTGATCTTGCGGTACTCAAAATTGATCTGAAGAACCTGCCGGCCATCACCCTCGGCCGCTCCGACGGTTTGCGCGTGGGCGATGTAGCGCTGGCCATCGGCAACCCGTTCGGGGTGGGGCAAACGGTGACCATGGGCATCATCAGCGCCACCGGGCGTAACCAGTTGGGCCTTAACAGCTACGAAGATTTCATCCAGACCGACGCCGCGATCAACCCCGGCAACTCGGGCGGTGCGCTGGTGGACGCCAATGGCAACCTGACGGGCATCAACACCGCGATTTTTTCCAAGTCTGGCGGCTCACAGGGCATTGGGTTTGCGATCCCGGTGAAGCTAGCGATGGAAGTGATGAAGTCGATCATCGAGCACGGCCAGGTGATTCGCGGCTGGCTGGGCATTGAGGTACAGCCCTTGACCAAGGAACTGGCCGAGTCATTTGGCCTGACCGGGCGTCCAGGCATCGTGGTAGCGGGGATCTTCCGCGACGGCCCGGCGCAGAAAGCCGGCCTGCAACTGGGCGATGTGATCCTCAGCATCGACGGCGCCCCGGCGGGTGATGGCCGCAAGTCGATGAACCAGGTGGCGCGGATCAAGCCGACCGACAAGGTGGCGATCCTGGTGATGCGCAACGGCAAGGAGATCAAACTGTCGGCGGAAATCGGATTGCGCCCACCACCGGCGACCGCGCCAGTGAAAGAAGAGCAATAACCGTCGCGCCCCTAGCGCCCGTTCGCGGGCGCTGGTAAGGCTACATTTCTTAGCGATTCATTCTCATTAGGCATGTTATATTGTTTCAATATCGCTATTGGAACGCTCTATCATGCCGTCTCGAAAGTTTGTGCCCTTGGCCGGCCTGGCCCTGGGTTTGCTGCTCGACCCTGCCTACGCCGAAGAAAACACCCTGGAACTGGACACCATCAGCGTCACTTCCGACGCCTATGAATCCGCCACCGGCCCGGTCGACGGCTACCGTGCCACCCGCTCTGCCAGTGCGACCAAGACCGACACGGCCTTGCGCGACATCCCGCAATCGATCAGCGTGATTCCCGCCACGGTACTCAAAGACCTGGGCAGTACCAGCGTGGAGCGCGCCCTGGAATTCGCTGGCGGCGTATCCAAGCAAAACAACTTCGGCGGCCTGACCCTCTACGAATACAGCGTGCGCGGCTTCACCACGTCCGAGTTCTACCAGGATGGTTTCAGCGCCAACCGTGGTTACCCCAGTACCCCGGACGCGGCGAATATCGAGCGCATTGAAGTGCTCAAGGGCCCCGCCGCCAGCCTGTATGGGCGTGGCGATCCCGGCGGCACGGTAAATATCGTCACCAAGAAACCACAGCCCGAGGCCTTCACCACGCTGCAGACCAGTGCAGGCAGTTGGGACCGCTACCGCACGGCGCTGGATGTGAATACGCCGCTGGACAGCGAGGGGCGCATGCTGACGCGAGTGAACCTGGCCGTTGAAGACAACCACAGCTTTCGCGATCACGTGGACGCCAAGCGTGTGTTTGTCGCGCCCTCCTTCAGTTGGCAACTGGACCCGGATACCACCCTGCTGGTGGAAAGTGAGTTCGTGCGCCACAGCTCCACCTTCGACCGAGGCATCGTCGCCAATACCGGCATGTCCCATTCCACCTTCCTCGGCGAGCCCAACGACGGCAATATCCGCAACCACAACAACCGCATTCAGGCGGCGTTGGAACACCACCTCAACGACGCCTGGAAACTGCGCCTGGCCAGCCATTACAAGCAAGGCAGCCTGTGGGGCGATGCTTCGGAAAGCCGAGCGTTGAACGCAGACGGCCACAGCGTCAATCGCCGCTACCGTGAACGCTCCACCGGTTGGCATGACAGCATCACCCAGCTGGAACTGCGCGGGGTGTTCGATATCGGCAGTTGGCAACATGAACTGTTGATCGGTACCGAGTACGAGGATTACCGCAAGAAAGAGCGCGTGACGGCGATCGCAGGCGACTATCCCATCGACATCTACAAGCCGGTGTACGGCCAGCCCAAACCCAACGGCAAACGCTCCGGTACCGACTTCTTCGAACAGACTAAAAGCCACGCACTCAACCTGCAAGACCAGATCATCTTCACCGACCGCCTGCGCGGCATGATCGGTGCGCGCTTCGAACACTTCGAACAAAGCACCGACGACTTCACCCGCAACCACGCCAATGGCCGCCAAACCCACGACGCCTTCACTCAGCGCGCCGGCCTGCTCTACCAGCTCACGCCAGAAATCGGCGTGTTTGCCAACGCCTCCACGTCGTTCAAGCCCAATAGCGGCCTGGATGCCGCTGGCAAGTCCTTCAAGCCCGAAGAAGGCGTGGGTTATGAGGTGGGGGTCAAGAGCGAGCTGTTTGACGACCGCCTCAGCGCTACCCTGGCGGCCTTTCATATCGAAAAGGAAAACGTGCTGACCCTGGACCCGGCGACCAACCTCAACCGCGCCATGGGCAAGGCCCACAGCCAGGGGTTCGACCTGCAAGTAACCGGGCAAGTGACCGACGCAGTCCGCGTGATCGGCGCCTTGGCCTACATCGACGCTGAAGTGACCAAGGGCGACAAAACCATTCCTACGGGCAGCCGCATTCTGGGCGTGGCCAAGCGCAGTGGCAGTGTGTTGGGCGTGTATGAGTTCCAGGAAGGCGCGTTGCGTGGCTCAGACCTGGGCGCAGCGTTCACCTATGTAGGTGACCGCTCAGGCGAAGCCGGCACGGGTTTCGAACTGCCCGCCTACCACACCGTGGATTTGCTGGCACATTACAAGGCTACGCAGAATGTGACGGTGGGGCTGAACCTTAACAACCTGTTCAATGAAAAGTACTACGAGCGGTCCTACAGCAACTATTGGGTCAACCCGGGTGAGCCGCGCAACTTCACGGTTAGCCTGACCCTTAATCTGTAGATACAGTCAAAATGTGTGGCTTGCCTGCGATGACCATAGGTAATCACGATGCGAAGCGAGCCGCTCTTGATCTTGATCTGCTTGTGATCTTGATCTCAGGCGCCCCGTTAAACCACGCTGGCCGAACGCAGGCTTGAATTCGTGGGTAACCCGGCAGGACGCCGGGTTAGCCGCCCCGCGCCATGGATGGCGCGTGGCGGCGGCCCACGGATTCAAGCCTGTGTTCGGGCACACCGAGCCCAAGCGAGGTGCCGAGTGGTGGGGCAAGAGCCCTTTGGTTACTTTGGGCTGGGCCGGCATTCCGGCTCTTTTCCAAAGTGACCCGCTGTAAAAGCGGAACCCTAAGCAGCCGTTACCGCAGGAGTGGATATGTACACAATCCAACTGTGTTGACTGCCATGCCGCCTTCGCGAGCAAGCCCGCTCCCACAATTGGTCCGCGGGGGGGCAAGTAGGGAAGCGTCGCGGTTAGGCCGCCATCGCAGGCAAGCCAGCTCCCACAATTGGATCACCGCAGGGCTCGATTACAAGGCAACCGGCGCTCGTTCGCACAGGGTATTAAGCGCTGCCGCCCACTGCGGCTCGTCATTCAGGCAAGGCACCAACACCAGCTCCTCGCCCCCCGCTTCAAGAAATTGCTCGCGACCGCGATCGCCAATTTCCTCCAACGTTTCAATACAGTCGGCGACGAACGCCGGGCACATCACCAGCAGCTTCTTCACGCCTTGCTGGGCCAATGCCTCAAGGCGTGCCTCGGTGTAGGGTTCGATCCACTTGGCCCGGCCCAGGCGGGACTGGAACGCCACCGACCATTTGCCCTCCGGTAAACCCAGCCGCTCGGCCACATCCCGCGCCACGCTGAAGCACTGCGCGCGGTAACAGGTGGCAAGCACTTCAGGGGATGCGTTCTTGCAGCAGTCGGCATCCTTGAAGCAGTGCTGGCCCGTGGGGTCGAGCTTAGTCAGATGACGCTCAGGCAAGCCATGGAAACTGAGCAGCAAGTGATCGTAATCCTGCTCCACATAAGAGCGCACACTCGCCGCCAGCGCATCGAGGTACTCAGGCTGATCGTAGAACGGTTGCAGGATCGAAAACTGCACATTCAGTTGCTTGTCGCGCACCACTCGCTTGGCTTCCTCTATCACCGTGGTGACGGTGCTGTCGGCAAACTGCGGGTACAACGGCGCCAGTGTGATTTTTTGAATACCCTGGGCGGCCAGGCGTGTCAGGACCGTTTCCAGGGACGGCTCGCCATAACGCATCGCCAGTTCCACCGGGCCCTGGGTCCACTGCGCGGTCATCTGCTGCTGCAGGCGGCGGCTCAGCACCACCAACGGCGAACCCTCATCCCACCAGATCGACGCATAGGCATGGGCCGATTGCTCGGGGCGCTTGATCAGGATCAGCGATACCAGCAAGCGCCGCACCGGCCACGGCAAGTCGATCACATAAGGGTCCATCAGGAACTGATTGAGGTAGCTGCGCACATCGGCCACTGAAGTGGACTTTGGCGAACCCAGGTTGACCAGTAACAACGCGTGATCGGTCATGCAACATCCTATCTTTAGAGGCGGCTGGACAAGTCGTCCAGAGCCGCACGCAACTCAGTGAACTGGAAAGTGAAACCTGCGGCCTGCAGCCGTTCAGGCAAAGCCTTTTGCCCGCCCAGCAACAAGCCGGACAACTCACCCAGGCCAACCTTCAACGCAAATGCCGGCATCGGCATGAACGCCGGGCGGTGCAGCACCTGGCCCAGGGTCTTGGCAAATTCGCGGTTGCGCACCGGGTGCGGCGCGCAGGCATTATAAGGACCGTTGGCGTCTTGCTTGTGCAGAAGAAAATCAATCAGGGCGATTTGATCCTTGATATGCACCCAGGGCATCCACTGCCGTCCATTGCCAATCGGCCCGCCCAGCGCCAGTTTGAACGGCAGCAGCAGGCGCGACAAAAAGCCGCCCTCGGCAGACAGCACCAACCCCGTACGCACCAGCACCACACGAATGCCCAAGGCTTCGGCACGCTGGGCGGTTTCCTCCCAGGCGATACACAACTGGCTGGGGAAGTCATCCAGCACCGGGCCGCTGGCTTCGGTCAGTTCGCGCTCGCCGCCGTCGCCGTACCAACCCACCGCAGAGCCGGAGATCAGCACCGCCGGTTTTTGTTCCAGGCTTTCCATCCAGGCCAGCAAGGTTTCGGTGAGGTGAATGCGACTGTTCCACAGCAATGCCTTGCGCTTGTGGGTCCAAGGCCGGTCCGCGATAGGCGCGCCTGCCAGGTTGACCACCGCGTCCACCGTGCCAATCACCTCTTGTAGGCGAGCCACTCCGAGCACCTGCGCACCGCACACCCGGGCGACCGTTTCCGGTTGCCGGCTCCACACCGTCAGGCGGTGGCCTTGCGCGAGCCAGTGCTTGCAGAGTTGACGGCCGATCAAGCCGGTACCGCCGGTCAGCAAAATATGCATGGGACTCTCCTCATGTAACGTTCGCCGCCGCTCACTGGTCTATTTTATAAGCAGGGATCAATTTGATAATTGAGCGTGACGGGGGTTCAAGCCTTAGCTTAACCATAGGTCACGCCACACAATCAGGCACGCCAAAACTTATACCAAAAAACAATATTGTACAGCTATTGGTGTCGGCGTAGTCTGTACCCAACGGTAAAACGAGGCCTCCCATGACTGTTCCCATCGCGATCATTGGTACCGGCATCGCCGGTCTCTCCGCCGCCCGAGCGTTACAAGACGCAGGGCATGCAGTGCAACTCTTCGATAAAAGCCGCGGCAGCGGTGGCCGCATGTCCAGCAAGCGCAGCGACGCCGGCGCGCTGGATATGGGCGCGCAATACTTCACCGCTCGCGACCGGCGCTTCGTCAACGAAGTGCAGCGCTGGCAAAGCAACGGCTGGGCCGAGCAGTGGAAGCCCCAGCTGTATAACTTCAAGTCCGGGCAATTGACGCCCTCCCCCGATGAGCAGATCCGCTGGGTGGGCACGCCGCGCATGAGCGCCATCACTCGCGCCCTGCTCGACGACTTACCGGTGGAGTTCGGTTGCCGCATCACCGAAGTCTTCCAGGGCACGCAGCACTGGAACCTGCTCGACGCGGACGGCGGCAATCACGGCCCTTTCAGTCACGTGATCATTGCCACGCCGGCGCCCCAAGCCACCGCCCTGCTGGCCGCCGCGCCCAAGCTGGCGAGCGCCGCCGCCGGAGTGAAAATGGACCCGACCTGGGCCATCGCCCTGGCGTTCGACAAGCCCCTGGATACGCCGATGGAGGGCTGCTTCGTGCAAGACAGCCCCCTCGACTGGCTGGCGCGTAACCGCAGCAAGCCCGGGCGCGATACCACCCTCGACACCTGGGTGCTGCACGCCACCAGCGCCTGGAGCAAGGCCCACCTGGACCTGCCCAAGGAAGCGGTGATCGAACACCTGCACGGCGCCTTTGCTGAATTGCTGCACAGCGCCATGCCCGCGCCGTCGTTCAGCCTGGCGCACCGTTGGCTCTATGCGCGCCCATCGAGCAGCCATGAATTCGGCGTGCTGGCCGACGCCGACCTGGGCCTGTTCGTCTGTGGTGACTGGTGCCTCTCCGGCCGGGTGGAAGGTGCCTGGTTGAGTGGCCAGGAAGCGGCGCGACGCTTGATCGAGCACTTGCAATGAACCGCATCAACCCCGCCAAACTGCTGCTGTCAAAATGGACGGCAGCTCATCCCCGCCACAAGGAAAAACACTTCCTGGTCACCGAATTGTTCCGTGACGACGAGGGCACGGTGCTGGACATCGAACTGCAGGCCATCCTTACTCGGCGCGCCGAACGCCTGCCCTGGCAGACCCTGAAAAACGCTGAGGACTGGACAATCGGCTGGAAATAAAGCGGCGGCACAAACCTGTACAAAATATTTGACTTGTACAACATCGAGCCTATGATGAGATTTAGTTGTACAAGATTTGTAGCTTGTACAGGATTCTTGCAGAGGTTTGCTTATGTCCAGCCGTGTGAAACCGAAGATCGCCATCAGCGCCTGCCTTCTGGGTGAGAACGTGCGCTTCAATGGCGGTCATAAACAGTCCCTGCTATGCAGCCAGACCCTCAGTGCCTATTTCGATTTCGTCCCGTTGTGCCCTGAAGTTGCCATCGGCCTGGGCATTCCTCGGCAAGCGATCCGCCTGGTCGGGGACCCCAACCAACCGCAGGCCGTGGGCAGCGTAAACCCTGCGCTCAATGTCACTCAGCCACTGGACGATTACGGCCAGCAAATGGCCCGGGAACATACCGACCTGTGCGGCTACATCTTCATGCAAAAGTCACCGTCCTGCGGCCTGGAGCGGGTCAAGGTGTACCGCGACAACGGCACGCCCGTCGACGGTGGCGGGCGCGGCATTTACGCCCAGGCGTTTTGTGCCCGCCACCCCAACCTGCCGGTGGAGGAAGACGGTCGCCTGAACGACCCGGTGCTGCGGGAAAACTTCCTCACCCGCGTATTCGTGTACGCCAGTTGGCAGCAACTGTTGGCCGACGGCCTTACCCGTCACCGCTTGCTGACGTTTCACTCGCGCTACAAGTACCTGCTGATGGCCCACAGCCCGGCGCATTACAAAAGCCTGGGCCACTTGCTCGGCAGCATGGGCAAGGGCATTGACCTGCAAGCTTTGGCCGACGGCTATTTCAGCGAACTGATGGCGGGCCTGAAAAAATGCGCGACTCGCGGTACCCATACCAATGTGCTGCAACACATCAGTGGCTATCTCAAGCAAGCCATCAGTGCCGATGACAAACAGGAAATGCAGACCGTCATCGGCCAATACCGCCACGGCATCGTGCCACTGGTGGTGCCGCTGACCCTGCTCAAACACCACTTTCGCCAACATCCGGACCGCTACATCGCGCAGCAGGCCTACCTGCAACCGCACCCGGAAAACCTCAGCCTGCGTAATGCGATCTAACCCATGAAACCTGCCCTGCTCGACGAACCCGGCGAAGACCTCGCCCTGGCCCTGGAAAACGGCTGGCTGCCGATACGCGAGGTGGCGCGCCAGACCGGCGTGAATGCGGTGACGCTGCGCGCGTGGGAGCGCCGCTACGGCCTCATCGTGCCCCAGCGCACGCCCAAAGGGCATCGGTTGTTCAGCGCCGAACATGTGCAACGCATCCAGGCCATCCTCACCTGGCTCAATCGCGGCGTGCCGGTCAGCCAGGTCAAAGGGCTGATCGACTCCGCCCAAGGTAGCCCGGAGCCGATGGAAAACGAATGGCAGAGCCTGCGCCAGCATTTGGTGAGTGCCATCAGTGAACTGGCCGAGCGCCGGGTCGATGACGCCTTCAACCAGGCCATGGCGCTTTACCCGCCACGCACCTTGTGCGAGCAATTGATGCTACCGCTGCTCAACGAGCTGGAACAACGCTGGCAGGGCCAGTTCGGCGCGCAGATGGAGCGGGTGTTCTTCCTCTCATGGCTGCGCAGCAAGTTTGGCGCACGGATCTATCACAACAATCGTCAACTCCACGGCGCGCCCCTGTTGCTGGTCAATCATTCCGACCTGCCCCTGGAACCGCACCTGTGGCTCAGCGCCTGGCTGGCCAGCAGTGCCGATTGCCCGGTGGAAGTATTCGATTGGCCACTGCCTGTCGGCGAACTGGCCCTGGCGGTGGAGCACCTGCAACCACGTGCGGTGCTGCTGTATTCGAGCAAGGCGTTGCAAGTGTCGGCACTCAGCAAACTGCTGGGCGGCATCCATTGCCCAACGGTGATTGCCGGACCAACGGTGTGCATCCACCACGCCGAGTTGGGCGTATTAACCCAGGACATCCCTGAGTTGTTCGTGGCCGAGGACCTGTTGGCGGCCCATCAATTATTGATCCAGCGTGGAATTGTCTAAATGCATCTGATCTGGCTGCGCACCGACTTGCGCCTGCACGACAACACTGCCCTGGCGGCCGCGTGCCAGCGCGGCCCCGTCGCGGCTGTTTACCTGATCACGCCCGAGCAATGGCAGGCGCATGATGACGCGCCGTGCAAAGTCGATTTCTGGCTGCGCAACTTGCAGCACCTGAGCCAGGCACTGGGCAACCTCAACATTCCGCTGTTAATCCGCCACGCCGCGACCTGGGACCAGGCGCCGACGGTACTGAGCCAACTGTGCCGCGAGCTGTCGGTGGAGTCGGTACACGTCAACGAGGAATATGGCGTTCACGAGAGCCGCCGCGACCGCGCCGTGGCCCAGGCCCTGGAAGCTGACGGCGTGACCTTCCACAGCTACCTGGACCAACTGTTTTTCCAGCCGGGTAGTGTGCTGACCAAGACCGGCACCTACTTCCAGGTGTTCAGCCAGTTCCGCAAGGTCTGCTACAGCCGCCTGCACAGCGCCCTGCCCCGCGTGGTGCCGACGCCAAAGGCCCAGGCCGAGCCTGGCGTGAAAAGCGACCCTGTGCCAACGGCAGTCGAAGGGTTCCCGACACCCAGCGAAACCTTGCGTGCCCTCTGGCCCGCTGGCGAAGACGAAGCGCGCCGTCGCCTTGATGCCTTCGCCGATCAGCAGATCAGCTATTACAAGGACGAACGCGACTTCCCGGCCAAGCCCGGCACCAGTCAGCTTTCTGCCTACCTGGCCGCCGGAGTGGTTTCGCCGCGCCAGTGCTTGCACGCCGCGCTGCAAACCAACCAGGGCGAGTTCGAAAGCGGCGACATCGGCGCCATCACCTGGATCAACGAGCTGCTGTGGCGCGAGTTCTACAAGCACATCCTGGTCGGCTACCCACGGGTTTCCCGCCACCGCGCGTTTCGCCCGGAAACCGAAGCGCTGGCCTGGCGCAAGGCGCCCGAAGACCTGGCCGCCTGGCAACAGGCGCGCACCGGCTTGCCGATCATCGACGCGGCCATGCGCCAACTGCTGGAAACCGGCTGGATGCACAACCGCCTGCGCATGGTGGTGGCGATGTTCCTGACGAAGAACCTGCTGATCGACTGGCGCGAGGGCGAGCGCTTCTTTATGCGCCACCTGATCGACGGTGATCTGGCGGCCAACAACGGCGGCTGGCAATGGAGTTCGTCCACGGGCACCGACTCGGCGCCGTATTTCCGGATATTCAGCCCGCTGAGCCAATCGGAAAAATTCGACGGTGACGGCGTGTTCATCAAACGCTGGCTCCCGGAACTGGCCGCGCTGAATAAAAAACAAGTGCACAACCCCGAAGCGGCTGGGGGCCTGTTCGGCGTGGCGGATTACCCGCGTGCCATCGTCGATTTGAAACAGTCTCGCGAGCGCGCCTTGGCCGCATTTCGCCGGCTGCCTTCGCGTCAGGAGATGGCCGAACATGAGTGACTTCCTGCACCAGTTTGCCCACACCTTCGCCACGCTGGACAAGCACAACCTGCACCTGCTCGGCCGCCTGTACAGCGAGGACACCGCCTTTGCCGACCCCCTGCATGAAGTCCAGGGCCTGCCAGCGTTGCGGCGTTACTTTGCCGACTTGTACAGCAACGTCAGCGAGCTGCATTTTGACTTCCACGGCTTCGATACCGTGGCCGAAGGCGAGGGCTACCTGCGCTGGACTATGCGTTTTCGTCACCCACGCTTGGCCAGCGGCCAGGTGATCGAGGTGCCAGGCTGTTCTCATTTGATGTGGCACGACAAGGTTTACCGCCATCGCGACTATTTCGATGCCGGCGCCCTGCTCTATGAACATGTCCCCCTACTGGGTCGCGTTATTCGTTGGCTGAAAAGGAGAATGGGATGAGCCTTACACCGCCCCGTCGTTATTGGCTGACCGGCGCCAGCAGTGGTATCGGTGCGGCGCTGGCCGTGGAGTTGCTCGCCAGCGGCGCCCAAGTGGCCCTGAGTTCCCGCACCCAAGGCCCGCTGGATGCCCTCGCCCTTCGATATCCAGGCCAGGTTCTGGTGGTGGCCGGCGACCTGACCAACAGTCAGACCGTGCGCGAGATCGGCGAGCGTATCAGCGAGGTCTGGGGTTCGCTGGACACGGTGATCCTCAACGCCGGCACTTGTGAATACGTCGACGCCCGGCAATTTGACGCCTCGATCATCGAGCACGTGGTGCGTACCAATCTGCTGGCCAGCAGTTATTGCATCGAGGCCGCGCTGCCACTGTTGCGCGCAGGGCGCACCCCGCACCTGGTGGGCGTGGCCAGTGCCGTGACCTACCTGCCCATGCCCCGCGCCGAAGCCTACGGCGCGTCCAAGGCCGGCCTGCGTTACTTGTTCGAATCCCTGCGTATCGGCCTATCGCCGGAAAACATCGATGTCACTGTGATCAGCCCAGGCTTCGTCGACACGCCGCTGACCGAGCGCAATGATTTCTCGATGCCCCTGAGCTGGCCGGCCGACAAAGCCGCGAAACACATTTTCGCCAAGCTGGAAAAACGCCCGCTGGAAATCGCCTTTCCGGCCCTGTTCATTGCCACCTTGTGGCCGCTGTCGAAGCTGCCCAACCGCGCGCAACTGATCATCGGCAAACGCATGCTGCGCAGCCCGCCACCGAAGAAGGACGACCTGTGAAGATCGCCATTATCGGCAGCGGCATCGCCGGGCTGACCAGCGCCTACCTGCTCAGCCGTCGCCACGACATTACGCTGTTCGAGGCCAATGACTGCATTGGCGGGCATACACACACGGCCAACGTGACGGTCGACGGCAAAAACTATGCGGTGGACACGGGCTTCATTGTGTTCAACGACTGGACCTACCCGAACTTCATCCGTCTGCTGGAGCAGATCGGGGTCAGGTTCAAACCCACCGAGATGAGTTTTTCGGTGTGCGACCAAAGCACAGGCTTCGAGTACAACGGCAACAACCTCAACAGCCTGTTTGCCCAGCGCCGCAATATTCTGTCGCCGGGGTTCTGGGGCATGTTGCGCGATATCCTGCGCTTCAATCGCCAGGCGCCCCTGGACTTGCAAGAGCAGCGCATCAGCGCCGACATGACCCTGGGCGATTACCTCACCGCTGGCGGCTATGGCCCCAGGTTTATCCGGCATTACATCGTGCCGATGGGCGCTGCCATCTGGTCGATGTCCCTGGCCGATATGCTCAAGTTTCCGCTGCAGTTTTTTGTGCGCTTCTTCAAGAACCACGGCTTGCTCTCGGTGAGCAACCGCCCGCAATGGTGCGTGATCGAAGGCGGTTCCAGCTGTTATATCGAGCCGCTGACCCGCAGCTTTCGCGAACAGATACGGCTCAACTGCCCTGTGCATAAGGTGCAACGCAGCGACGAAGGTGTAGTTATCCACAGCCCGGCCGGCAGCGAAACCTTCGACCGCGTGGTATTCGCCTGCCACAGCGATCAGGCCCTGGCCTTGCTCGATGACCCCAGCCAGGCCGAACAGCAGATCCTCGGCGCCCTGCCCTACGCCGAAAACGACGTGGTGCTGCACACCGACACACGCCTGCTGCCCGACCGCAAACTGGCCTGGGCCAGCTGGAACTATCGGCTGACGGGCAACGTGCAACAACAGGCCGCCGTCACCTATGACATGAACATCCTGCAAGGCATCGACAGCGCCACTACCTTTTGCGTCAGCCTCAATCAGACGCCGATGATCAACCCGCTGAAGATCCTGGCGCGCTACACCTATGCCCATCCGCAATACAGCCTGGCCGCAGTCGCCGCACAGGCACGCTGGGAAGAATTGAACGGCGTGCGCAATACCTTTTACTGCGGGGCCTACTGGGCCAACGGCTTTCACGAAGACGGCGTGGTCAGCGCTCTGCGCGTGGCCCAGGCGTTTGGGGAAACCCTGTGAACAGCGCCTTGTACAGCGGCTGGATCGCCCATCGCCGGTTTACGCCCAAGGCCCACGCCTTTCGCTACCGCATCGGCCTGCTGTACCTGGACCTCAGCGAAGAGGACGAAGTACTGGGGCTCTCGCCGCTGGCCGGCACGGGGCGCCTGGCGCCTTTCGGTTTCCGCCAGCAGGATTACCTGCGTGAATTCACGCGCCACGGCATGAGCCTGAGCGATGCCGTGCGCCAGGAAGTCGGCAAGGCCCTGGGGCAAACACCCCAGGGCGCTATCTGCCTGCTGACCCAGGCCCGCAGTTGGGGCCTGGCTTTTAACCCGGTGAGTTTCTTCTACTGCTTCGAGGCTGACGGGCAACTGGCCGCGATCCTGTGTGAAGTGACCAACACCCCATGGCGCGAGCGCTATCACTACGTGCTGCCCGCCCAGGCACTGGGCGCCGATGAGCACCAGCATTTCGCCGTGGCCAAGGCCTTCCATGTGTCGCCGTTTTTGCCTCGCGAGCTGGAATACCGCATGAGTTTCAGCCAGCCCGCCGCCAGGCTCGGCGTGCATATGGCCGATTGGCAGGGCACGCAAAAAGTCTTCGACGCCACCTTGAGCCTGGAAAAACAGGCACTGAACCGCGCCAGCCTGCATCGCTATTTGTGGCGCTTTCCCTGGATGACCGCCAAGACCGGCCTTGCAATCTACTGGCAAGCCTTGCGCCTGCTGCTCAAACGAACTCCGATTTTTTCCCACCAGGCCGCCGATGGCGCCTCTCGCACCGCAGTCGGGTATACCAAGGATCGCCACCATGAAATCCCCTAGCTTATCGGTCAAGGCTAAACGCCTGAACGTCAACGGCATGACCGCTGCGCTATTGCGCAAAGGCGTGTTGCGCCAGCTCAGCCAATTGCGCCATGGCCAGTTGGTCATCATCGAGGATGGCGAGCGGCAAGTCTTCGGCGCACGGGAAGCGCACCTGCTGGGCGAGATCCAGATTCTCGACGCGGCGGTATGGGGGCTGGTGGCGGCCAATGGCTCGATCGGCGCCGGCGAAGCGTTTATCCATGGTTACTGGACCAGCCCCGACCTCACCGCCGTCGTGCGGGTGATGGTCAGCAACCTGGAGGTGCTCGACGCCATGGAAGGTGGCCTGGCACGCCTGGCGCGGCCGTTCACTCAGGGCCTGCACTGGCTCAACCGCAACACGCGCAAAGGCTCGCAAAAAAACATCGCCGCCCATTACGACTTGGGCAACGACCTGTTCGAAGAATTTCTCGACCCCACCATGATGTACTCGGCCGCGCAATTCCTGACCCCCGATGACACCCTGGAACAGGCACAACTGAACAAATTAGCGCGCATCTGCCAGAAACTGGCGCTCAAGCCCAGCGACCATCTGCTGGAAATCGGTACCGGCTGGGGCAGCATGGCGTTGTATGCGGCGCAGCATTACGGTTGTCGGGTCACCACCACGACCCTGTCCAAGGAACAGTTCGCCTACACCGCGCAGCGTATCCAGGCCGCGGGCCTGCAAGATCGTGTGACCGTACTGCTGAGCGATTACCGCGACCTCACCGGTGAGTACGACAAGCTGGTGTCGATCGAAATGATTGAAGCGGTGGGCCATCGTTTCCTGCCCACCTATTTCAAACAATGTGCCCAGTTGCTCAAGCCCGACGGCCTGATGCTGCTGCAAGCCATCACTATTCGTGAACAACGCTTTGAGCAGGCCAAACGCAGCGTCGACTTTATCCAGCGCTACATCTTCCCTGGTGGCGCGCTGCCCTGTGTACAAAACATGCTGCAGATCGTCAGCCGTGACACCGACATGAACCTGCTGCACATGGAAGACTTCGGCCTGCACTACGCCCGCACCCTGCGCCTGTGGCATGAAAACTTTCGCCGCGCCCATGGCCGTCTTGCGGAACTCGGTTATGACGAATACTTCCTGCGCCTGTGGGAGTTTTACCTGTGCTACTGCGAAGGTGGCTTTATGGAGCGCACCATCGGCACCGCGCAGTTGCTGCTGGCCAAACCGGCGGCCATCAATCCGCCGCTGCTCGGGCGTTTCAGTGCTTAAATCCCTGGCCAACGCCGTGCTGTTTCAGTGCGGCTGGTTTGCCTGCGTACTCGGCGGCGATAGCCGTTGGTTGCTGATCGGCGTCGCGGTACTGGGCGCACACTTGCTGTGGATAAGTTCTTGGGCAAGAGAGGGGCAAGTGATTCTGGCCGTGACGGTGCTGGGAACACTGGTCGATACGGCACTGCGTGGGCTCGGCGTGTTTGAGTTCAATACGCCGGGGGCACTGATTCCGCTGTGGCTGATACTGTTATGGGCCTTGCTGGCCACCACCTTGCGCCATTGCCTGGCCTGGAGCGCACGGCCCTGGTGGCTCGCCAGCCTGCTAGGCGCGGTGGGCGGGCCGTTGTCTTATTACGCCGGCAGTCAATTGGCAGGCGTGAGTTTTGCGTACGGCACCGCCCCAACACTGATCGGCCTGGCGCTGTTATGGGCCATGCTCTTTCCGCTGTTACACTGGGTTGCGCAGAGGCTGGAACACTGACGCCCGTCCGAGCATTCATACGCATCTGACGCACTTGCCTTACACTGCGCGCCTATGACCAACATCCCTCACATTCAAATCACCGAACCCGTCACGTGCTCGACGTGCGCGGCTTGTTGCTGCCAGCTGGAAGTCATGCTGATCACCGACACCGGCGTGCCACAACGCTTTATCGATACCGACGATTGGGGGGGTGAGGTGATGCTGCGCCTGGACGACGGCTGGTGCGCAGCGCTGGACCGCGACACGATGATGTGCACGATCTATGAGCTTCGGCCGTTGATTTGCCGGGAGTTCGAGATGGGTGCGCCGGAATGCCTTGAAGAGCGTGAAGGCATTACCACGGCCTACCGCTGATTCTGTAGGAGCGAGCTTGCTCGCGAAAACCTGAGAACGCCGCGTTAAACCTGATTCGCTGCGTTATCGTTGAGGTTCTTCGCGAGCAAGCTCGCTCCTACAGTGCATTACAGCGGCATGGTGTAGTGCAGCGAGTAACTCTCTACACCATCGTTATTGCTGCTAATGCCGGCGTTGGAATAATGCGTGGCACGAATGCCCACTTCATGCCCGCCGTTGAACCGCAGGCCGAAACCCAGGCGGTCTTCGAACTGGAAGGACTGGCCGATGTTGTTGTCTTCCAGCCGAGTGCGAGAGAACAACGCCACGCCGATACCGGCTTCGATGTAGGGTTTGACCGACTCGCCGGCAAACTCATACACAAACACCGGCGAGAACGACAGGCTGCTGGCGCCCGCACGATCATCCCCTTCCCAATAGGTATACGCGCCGCTCCAGTAGCCGGTCAGTCGGCCGACATTGCTCTGCATCCAGCTCTTGTCCCAATCGGAGGTCAGGCCCAGGCGGTAGGTCAGCGTCGAATCGCTGGTGCTCCCCAAGCCGAACTCCAGGCCGGCGGCCTGGGCTGAAACAGAGTGTCCCAACATAGCGGCCGCAATCGCAGCCAAACAGAACAAGCGCTTCATGTGAAACATCCTTTGCAAACGGAATAATTGGGTTGTGTACAGGCTAACGGGCTATAGAAGCCGACGCATAGCCAGAAGTTCAGCTTTTTTCAGGCTGATTTCGCGAAATTTTCACGAGCCAAAGCTTCGCACAACTCCAGGATGTTTCCAAAGTGTCGGTAGGATGATTCTTAGGTGACACAGATCGCCGCTGGTCCAGAACTGTGCAGGTTCAGGTTCGCCAATGGCCAGCAGGTCGCGCTCACCCAGCAAGCGCTTGAGCTGGCGCGCCACGGCGGCGCCGGTATCAATGAGGATGATGCTGGGGGGCAGCATCTGCGCCAGGAGTGGCTTGAGGAAGGGATAATGAGTGCAACCCAGGATGATGGTGTCGCAACCGGCGCTAAGCAGCGGCTCAATATAGCCTTGCAGCAGGGAGTGCAAGGCGGGGCTGTTGAGGTCGCCGGCTTCAATCAGCTCCACCAGGCCCGGGCACGGCTGGGTAATCACCCGCACATCGGTGGCAAAACGGTCGAGCAAGGCGGCGAACTTGGCGCTTTGCAGTGTGCCCGTAGTGGCGAGCACACCCACCACACCACTGCGCGTGGCCGCGGCAGCAGGTTTGACCGCAGGCTCCATGCCTACCAGCGGCCAGTCGGGGTAGTCCTGGCGCAAATCGGCCACCGCGGCGACCGTCGCCGTGTTGCAGGCAATCACAAAGGCCTTGGCGCCCCGCTCGCGGAAAAACTCAGCGACCGAGCGAGAACGTTCAAGAATGAACGCCGGCGTTTTCTCACCATAGGGAATGTGCCCGCAGTCCGCCACGTACAGCAGTGACTCGTGGGGCAACAACTGCTGGATTTCTTCCAGCACCGTCAAGCCGCCGATACCGGAATCGAACACACCAACAGGCGCGCCCTTAACCATGCTTTGCCCCGCAGACGCTGCAGCCTGGGTCACGCTTGACGCGCAACTCGCGAAAACGCGTGGTCAGCGCATCGATCAACAACAGGCGTCCTACCAACGACTCACCAAAACCGGCCAGCAGCTTCAAGGCTTCCAGCGCTTGCAGGCTGCCAACCACACCGACCAACGGCCCGACAACGCCGGCTTCGCTGCAGGTCAGTTCAGTGTCGCTGCCGTGCCCATACAAACAGTGGTAGCAGGGACTGTCAGCGCGACGAGGGTCGAATACCGACAATTGCCCCTCAAGGCGAATGGCCGCGCCACTGACCAACGGTTTGCCGGCGGCAACGCAGGCTACGTTGACCGCCTCGCGGGTAGAGAAGTTATCGCTGCAATCGAGCACCAGATCCACTGCGTTGACCGCAGCAGCCAGCGAGTCGGCATCCAGCGCAGCACGATGGGCGACCAGGGCGACTTCAGGGTTGATCGCTCTCAGGCGCCCCATGGCCGAATCGACCTTGGTCTGCCCCACGCTGTTAGTGTCATGGATGATCTGGCGTTGCAGGTTGGTCAAATCGACCGTATCGAAATCAGCCAGGTGCAATTCGCCCACCCCAGCAGCGGCCAAGTAAAGCGCCACCGGAGCGCCCAGGCCACCCAGGCCGACGATCAACGCGCGGCTCTGTTTCAGGCGTAATTGGCCATCAATGTCGACATGCTGCAACAGAATCTGCCGGCTATAGCGCAACAGCTCCTGGTCGGTCAGCACGGGCGGCGCCCCAAGGTGATGCGTTCGTGACCGCCAAGGTCGATGCGGCTGTGTACGCCGTCAAAGCCCTGGTTCAGCAACAAGTCGCGCACGGCCTGGGCCTGGTCGTAACCGTGTTCGAGCAACAGCCAGCCGCCGTCGTTCAGGTGAGCAGGAGACTTTGCAATGATCAGGCGCAAATCGTCCAGGCCATCGTGCCCCGCCACCAGCGCACTGGCCGGTTCGAAGCGCACATCGCCGGCCACCAGGTGCGGGTCATTGTCGGCAATGTAGGGCGGGTTGCTGATGATCAGGTCGAAGCGCTGGCCTTGCAGGGCGCTGAACCAGTGGCTGTTGAGCACCGTGGCGTTAGTGAGGTGCAGGCGTTGACGATTGCGCTCGGCCAGGGCCACGGCCTCCAGCACACGGTCGACCGCCGTGACCTGCCAGGCCGGACGTTCGCTGGCCAAGGCCAAGGCGATGGCGCCGCTACCGGTGCCCAGGTCCAGGACCTGGGCGGGCGTGGCGGGCAGCAATTCCAGGGCAGCTTCCACCAGCAACTCAGTTTCCGGGCGGGGGATCAAAGTGTGCGGTGCCACTTCCAGGTCGAGTTTCCAGAAGCCTTGCTGGCCGAGGATATAGGCCACCGGCTCGCCGCTGCGGCGGCGCTGCAGGTAGCCGGAAAAGGTCAGCGCGTCTTCGCTGCTGACGATCTTTTCCGGCCAGGTATGCAGATAGCTGCGTGATTTGCCCAGGGCAGCGGCCAGCAGCAACTCCACGTCCAGGCGCGCCGTCGGCGAGTCGGGCAGGTCAGCGGCGCGCAGCAGGCTGGCGATGATGGTCATTTAGTCACCTATCGCCGCCAGTTGGTCGGCCTGGTATTCGGCGAGCAACGGCTCGATCACCGCATCCACGCCCCCGGCGAGAATTTCGTCGAGGGAATACAGGGTGAGGTTGACCCGATGGTCCGTGACGCGGCCCTGGGCAAAGTTGTAGGTACGGATACGCTCGGAGCGGTCGCCGGAGCCCACCAGCAGCTTGCGTTCGCTGGCAATTGCGTTGGCCGCGGCGCTGGTCTGCTGGTCGTTCAACTTGGCCGACAACCAGGACATGGCCCGCGCACGGTTCTTGTGCTGGGAACGTTCTTCCTGGCACTCCACCACAATGCCCGACGGCAAGTGTGTGATACGGATCGCCGAGTCGGTCTTGTTAACGTGCTGGCCACCCGCGCCGGATGAGCGGTAAGTGTCGACACGCAAATCCGCCGGGTTGATCTCGATGGCTTCCTGTTCGTCCGGCTCAGGCAACACGGCGACGGTGCACGCCGAGGTGTGGATGCGGCCCTGGGATTCCGTCGCAGGCACCCGCTGTACGCGGTGCGCACCGGACTCGAACTTCAGCTTGCCGTAGACATTGTCACCTTCAACCCGGGCGATGACTTCTTTATAACCGCCGTGCTCGCCCTCGTTCTCGGAGAGGATCTCCACGCGCCAGCCGCGACGCTCGGCATAGCGCGAATACATGCGGAACAGATCACCGGAAAAAATCGCCGCCTCGTCGCCACCGGTACCAGCGCGGATTTCGAGGAAAACGTTGCGTCCGTCGTTAGGGTCCTTGGGCAGCAACATGCGTTGCAGGTCACCCTCAAGCTCAGCGAGTTTTTCCTTGGCTTCGCGGACTTCTTCCACGGCCATTTCGCGCATGTCCGGGTCGCTGTCCTTGAGCAGGGCCTGGGCGCCTTCGAGGTCGGCCTGGACTTTCAGCAGGTGTTTATAAGTGGCCACAATGGGCTCAACTTCGGCGTATTCCTTGGAATAAGCACGGAATTTGGTTTGATCGGAAATGACCTCGCCATCGCCGAGCAAGGCGGTCAGTTCTTCGAAACGGTCCTGGAGCACGTCCAGTTTATTGAGCAGTGACGCTTTCATTGCGGTTTTTTATCCGAAGAGCTGTCTGACGCGCCCTCACCGAGGGCAAAGAGTTCCTGGGCCATGGCCAGCGCATCGAGGCGGCCTTCGGCGGTAAGCTTTTTCAACTGGACGCTAGGAGCGTGGAGCAGTTTGTTGGTCAGGCCACGGGCCAATTGCATCAGCACTTCCTCGGCGCCGCTGCCGTTGGCCAGCATGCGCTGGGCCTTGAGCAACTCTTCATCACGCAGGCGTTCACCCTGCTGACGATACGCCTTGAGCACATCCACTGCCGCCAGCTCACGCAGGCGCACCATGAAATCTTCGGCGCCGGTGCTGACCATTTCCTCGGCGGCCTGGGCGGCACCCTGACGACTCTTGAGGTTTTCAGCGACCACTTCATGCAGATCATCGACGCTATAAAGGTAAACGTCGTCCAACTCGCCGACTTCGGGCTCGATATCCCGTGGAACGGCGATATCTACCATGAAGATCGGCTTGTGCTTGCGCAGCTTCAACGCGCTCTCGACCGCGCCCTTGCCCAGAATCGGCAATTGGCTGGCGGTAGAACTGATGACGATATCACTGCGCACCAGTTCAGCGGGAATGTCCGACAGCAGCACCGCATGGGCACCGAACTGCTCGGCCAGAATGCTGGCGCGCTCCAGGGTGCGGTTGGCGACCACGATGCGCTTCACGCCAAGATCGTGCAGGTGACGGGCCACCAGAGTGATGGTTTCACCAGCGCCGATCAGCAGGGCCTGGCTGCGCTGCAAGTCGCTGAAAATCTGCTTGGCCAGGCTCACTGCGGCAAAGGCCACGGACACCGGGTTTTCGCCGATGGCCGTATCGGTACGCACTTGCTTGGCGGAATTAAAGGTGGCCTGGAACAGGCGGCCCAGCAATGGGCCGACGGTGCCGGCCTCACGCGCCACGGCGTAGGCAGACTTCATCTGGCCGAGAATCTGCGGTTCACCCAACACCAGCGAGTCGAGACCGGCCGCCACGCGCATCATGTGACGAACTGCCGCATCCTCTTCATGCACATAAGCGCTGGCACGCAGGTCATCGAGGCTCAAATGGTGATAATCGGCCAGCCAGCGCAGCACCACATCCGCCGAGAGATGTTCCTGCTCTATATAGAGCTCGCTGCGATTGCAGGTCGAAAGGATCGCAGCTTCGCGGCTGTCGGTAAGTCGGCAGAGCTGCTGCAAGGCCTCAACCAACTGCTCTGGCGTAAACGCCACGCGCTCGCGCACGTCTACGGAGGCAGTCTTGTGGTTAATACCGAGTGCGAGGAAGGCCATTCAATATCGCTGATGATGTCGGGAAGCCGACAATTGTCCTACTTCGAAAGATTCAGAACAACCACCGTCGTCTATTGTCCCTATACCTTATGCCTATCAATGCACTTTTGCAGGAGCGAGCTTGCTCGCGAAAATCGTCAACGATAACGCGGCAAGCCGGGCGCCCAGCGGCGCTCTCAGGTTTTTCGCCAGCAAGCTCGCTCCCACAAAGGAAAGGCAAAAGGCAGCAATAGTCGTATTCCGAGTGCCCCGGTTATGTTTGGCCGAAGGCTTGTGTCATGATGATCCGACCGCAGGTTAGTCGTCCTCTTCCTATATGAATAGATCTTCCGCGTTGCTCCTCGCTTTTGTCTTCCTCAGCGGCTGCCAGGCCATGGCACCCGTGTCGCCGGACGCTACGTCGCCGGTGGAAGACAGCACTCCCGCCCCTGAAAAACCCAAGGTTTATTCCTCGTTCAGTGAAGAAACGATCTACAGCCTGCTGACCGCTGAACTGGCCGGCCAGCGCAATCGCTTTGATATTGCGCTGGATAATTACGTAACCCAGGCCATCAACACCCAGGACCCCGGGATTTCCGAGCGAGCGTTTCGCATCGCCGAATACCTGGGCGCCGACCAGGCAGCGCTAGACACCTCGCTGATCTGGGCCAAAAATGCCCCGGATGATCTGGAAGCCCAGCGCGCCGCAGCCGTGCAACTGGCGCGTGCCGGGCGCTATGACGACTCCATGGTTTATATGGAGAAGGTCCTGCAGGGCAAAGGCGACACACATTTTGACTTTCTTGCGCTGTCGGCCGCCGACACCGACCAGGACACGCGCAACGGCCTGATGAAGAGTTTCGATCGCCTGCTGCAAAAGCACCCGAAGAACAGCCAGTTGATTTTCGGCAAGGCCCTGCTGCTGCAACAGGACGATGAAGCCGACGCCGCGCTCAAGCTGCTGGAGCAGAACCCGCCGGAAGAAGGTGAAATCGCGCCCATCCTGTTGCGTGCACGCCTGCTGCAAAGCCTTAACCGCGGCAAGGAAGCGATTCCGCTGCTGGAAAAAAGCATCAAGAAATACCCCGGCGACAAGCGCCTGCTCCTGACCTATGCACGTATGCTGGTTGAGCAGGACCGTATGGAAGACGCCAAAGTGCAGTTCGCCAACCTGGTCCAGCAATACCCGGACGACGACGAACTGCGTTATTCCCTGGCATTGGTGTGCCTGGAAGCCAAGGCATGGGACGAGGCCAAGGGCTACCTGCAAGAGCTGATCGAACGTGACAGCCACGTGGACTCGGCGCACCTGAACCTGGGCCGCATCGCTGAAGAGCGCAACAACCCCCAGGCGGCCCTGCTTGAATACGCCCAGGTCGGCCCCGGCAATGATTATCTGCCAGCGCAATTGCGCCAGGCCGATATCCTGATGAGCAACGGCCGCACCGACGAAGCGGAAAAACGCCTGGCCGCGGCCCGCGATGCCGAGCCGGATTACGCCATCCAGCTGTACCTGATCCAGGCCGAGACCTTATCGGCCAACAAACAGGGCGAACGCGCATGGAAACTGTTGCAACAGGCGTTGCTGCAATACCCCGACGATTTGAACCTGCTGTACACCCGCGCCATGCAGGCAGAAAAACGCAATGACCTGTCGCAGTTGGAAAAAGACCTGCGGCTGATCATCAAGCGCGACCCGGACAACGCCATGGCACTTAACGCCCTGGGCTACACCTTGTCCGACCGCACCACGCGCTACGCCGAAGCCAAGGCGCTGATCGAACAAGCCCATGCGCTCAACCCGGAAGACCCTGCCGTGCTCGACAGTCTGGGCTGGGTGAATTACCGCCTGGGCAACCTCGAGGAGGCCGAGCGCTTGCTGCGCCAGGCCCTGGAGCGTTTCCCGGACCAGGAAGTTGCCGCACACTTGGGCGAAGTGCTCTGGGCCAATGGCAAGCAGCGCGAAGCCCGACAAATCTGGGAAAAATTCCTGAAGGAACAACCCGACAGCCCCATCCTGCGCAGCACCATCAAGCGCCTGACCGGATCCGAGACCCTTTAAGCTTATGTTCTTGCGCCACGTTATCGTTTTCAGCCTCATCGCCCTGCTCGCCGGTTGCGCGGGCATCGGCAGCCGTGAATCCGTTGAAGGCCAGGGCAACCCGGCACAATGGAAACAACACAAGGACCAGCTCAGCAGCATTGATGGCTGGCAGATCGAGGGCAAGGTCGGGGTGCGTGCGCCGAAAGACTCTGGCAGCGGCACGCTGTTCTGGCTGCAGCGCCAGGACTATTACGACATTCGCCTCTCGGGCCCCCTGGGCCGTGGCGCGGCCCGCCTGACTGGCAGGCCAGGGCAAGTGAGCCTGGAAGTGGCCAACCAAGGCCGCTACGAGGCAACCTCCCCGGAAGAACTGCTGGAGCAGCAGATTGGCTGGAAGTTGCCCGTCTCGCATCTGGTCTGGTGGGTGCGCGGCTTGCCGGCGCCTGACAGCAAGAGCCGTCTGAGCCTCAATGGCGACAGCCGCCTCGCCACCCTGGAGCAGGATGGCTGGCAGGTCGAATATTTGAGCTACGTGGAGCAAAGCGGCTATTGGCTGCCCGAACGTATCAAGCTGCATGGCACCGACCTTGATGTCACGCTGGTGATCAAGGACTGGCAACCGCGCAAACTGGGGCAATAACGTGTCCGCACAAAAATTGACCCTGCCCTCCCCGGCCAAGCTCAACCTGATGCTGCACATCCTCGGTCGCCGTGAAGATGGCTACCACGAGCTGCAGACGCTGTTTCAGTTTCTCGACTACGGTGATGAACTCACCTTTGCCGTGCGCGACGATGGCGTGGTCCAGTTGCACACCGAATTCGACGGCGTGCCCCACGACAGCAATCTGATTGTGCGGGCGGCAAAAAAACTTCAGGAACAATCTGGCTGCAGACTCGGCATCGATATCTGGATCGACAAAATTCTGCCCATGGGCGGAGGTATCGGTGGCGGCAGCTCCAATGCCGCGACCACTTTGTTGGGCCTCAATCATTTATGGCAACTGGGCTGGAACCACGACCGCCTTGCTGCGCTGGGCCTCACGCTGGGCGCCGACGTCCCGGTTTTCGTGCGGGGGCACGCCGCATTTGCTGAAGGCGTCGGGGAAAAACTCACCCCTGTAGAGCCCGAAGAACCTTGGTATGTCGTGCTGGTGCCGCAAGTATCTGTAAGTACAGCAGAAATTTTTTCAGATCCGTTGTTGACACGTAACTCTTCTCCCATTAAAGTGCGCCCCGTTCCCAAGGGAAACAGTCGAAATGACTGCTTACCGGTTGTAGCAAGGCGTTATCCAGAGGTACGTAACGCTTTGAATTTGTTAGGTAAATTTACCGAAGCAAAATTAACCGGAACTGGAAGTTGTGTGTTTGGGGGCTTCCCAAGCAAAGCTGAAGCTGATAAAGTCTCGGCCCTTCTTACAGAGACCCTTACAGGGTTTGTAGCAAAAGGAAGCAACGTTTCGATGTTGCATCGCAAGCTGCAAAGTCTGCTCTAAAAGGAACCGAGTGTTAGGCACTCGTTGCAACAGATACAGGGGCGTCGCCAAGCGGTAAGGCAGCAGGTTTTGATCCTGCCATGCGTTGGTTCGAATCCAGCCGCCCCTGCCATTTTCTAATACTCATCCAGGTTACCCTCAGCCTCTAGGTACTGCGCGTGTCCAAGATGATGGTCTTTACGGGGAATGCCAACCCCGATCTGGCTCGACGTGTCGTACGTCAGCTGCATATCCCTCTCGGTGACATCTCTGTCGGTAAATTCTCCGACGGCGAAATTACAGCCGAGATCAATGAAAATGTCCGCGGTAAAGACGTCTTCATTATTCAGCCGACCTGCGCTCCGACCAACGATAACCTGATGGAACTCGTCGTGATGGCTGATGCCTTCCGCCGCTCCTCAGCGACTCGAATCACAGCTGTAATCCCTTACTTTGGTTATGCCCGTCAGGATCGCCGTCCGCGCTCCGCACGTGTAGCTATCAGCGCGAAAGTCGTTGCTGACATGCTGACCGTGGTAGGTATCGACCGTGTGCTCACGGTTGACCTGCACGCTGACCAAATCCAGGGGTTCTTCGATATTCCAGTAGATAACATCTACGGCTCCCCCGTCCTGGTGGATGACATCGAAGACCAGCGCTTTGAAAACCTGATGATCGTGTCCCCGGACATTGGTGGCGTCGTGCGTGCACGGGCTGTTGCCAAATCCCTGGGCGTGGACCTCGGGATCATCGACAAACGCCGTGAGAAAGCCAATCACTCTGAAGTGATGCATATCATCGGTGATGTCGAAGGGCGCACCTGTATTCTGGTTGATGACATGGTCGACACCGCCGGCACCCTGTGCCACGCGGCGAAAGCCTTGAAAGAGCACGGTGCAGCAAAAGTCTTCGCCTACTGCACACACCCTGTGCTGTCGGGCCGAGCGATCGAGAACATCGAGAACTCCGTGCTGGACGAACTGGTGGTGACCAACACCATCCCGTTGTCCGCCGCAGCTCAAGCCTGTGCACGTATCCGCCAACTGGATATTGCACCGGTCGTTGCCGAAGCGGTTCGCCGCATCAGCAATGAAGAATCGATCAGCGCGATGTTCCGTTAAGGGTCAAACCAACGGATCACCTCACTGACGAAAAGCGCCCCGCCCCAGCATTCCGCTGGGGCGGGGCTTTTTTGCCCATATCGAGTTCGGCGCTGGTCGCAAACGCCCCTCGATGATGGCTATTTTGGAGATACAACATGAACGAATTTACTCTGAACGCCCAAGCGCGTACTGACCTGGGGAAAGGTGCGAGCCGCCGCCTGCGTCACGCCGCCAACATCCCAGCCGTTGTCTACGGTGGTAACAAGCCTGCTGAATCCGTGACCATCCTGGCCAAGGAAATCGCCAAGCTGTTCGAAAACGAAGCTGCCTACAGCCACGTTATCGAGCTGAACGTCGACGGCGCCAAGCAGAACGTCATCGTTAAAGCAATGCAGCGTCACCCTTCCAAGCAGTTCATCATGCACGCTGACTTCGTTCGCGTTGTAGCTGGCCAGAAACTGACCGCCATCGTGCCTGTGCACTTTGTGGGTGAAGAAGCTCCGGTCAAGAAAGGCGGCGAGATCTCTCACGTCCTGAACGAAATCGAAGTGACCTGCCTGCCGAAAGACCTGCCTGAGTTCATCGAAGTCGACCTGTCGGCTCTGGAAATCGGCGCCATCGTTCACCTGTCCGACCTCAAGGCCCCTAAAGGCGTTGAGTTTGTTGCACTGGCTCACGGTGATGACAAAGCTGTTGCCAACGTTCACGCTCCACGCGTTGCTCCAGAAGAAGCTGAAGAAGGCGCTGCAGAGTAATTCACTCTGTATTGCCGGAGCTTGAGGAAACATCGCGGACCGAAACGTAGCGAGAAAGCGGGCGATAACGCGGCGTTTACTCTTGAGTAAATGATGTAGTGTCGTCCACTTTCGCCGCATCTGGGTACGGCGATGTTATCCACAACTCCAAAGGAAGGGCCCCTGTCGTGACTGCCATTAAACTGATCGTTGGCCTGGGAAATCCAGGCGCCGAATACGAACAGACCCGGCATAACGCGGGGGCCCTTTTTGTTGAGCGTATCGCCCACGCCCAAGGCATCAATCTGGTGGTCGATCGCAAATATTTTGGCCTGACCGGGCGCTTCTCGCATCAGGGTCAGGATGTTCGTCTGTTGATTCCCACCACCTACATGAACCGCAGCGGCCAGGCTGTCGCGGCGCTTGCGGGCTTCTTCCGGATCAAACCCGAAGAAATCCTGGTGGCCCATGACGAACTGGACCTGCCACCCGGCGTAGCCAAGCTCAAGCTCGGCGGCGGGCATGGTGGGCACAATGGCCTGCGTGACATCATCGCGCAGTTGGGCAATCAGAATAATTTTTACCGTCTGCGGCTCGGCATTGGCCACCCAGGCGTTGCCAGTATGGTTTCAAATTTCGTCCTGGGTCGTGCGCCACGCGCCGAACAGGAAAAACTCGATGCCAGCATCGATTTTGCCCTCGGCGTGCTGCCGGATATCTTCGCCGGTGAATGGAACCGTGCGATGAAAAACCTGCACAGCCAGAAGGCTTGACTCTTATCCGAGGGGAAACACCATGGGATTCAATTGCGGCATCGTCGGCCTGCCCAACGTCGGCAAGTCCACCCTGTTCAACGCCCTGACCAAGTCCGGTATTGCGGCGGAGAACTTCCCCTTCTGCACCATCGAACCCAACAGCGGCATCGTACCAATGCCGGACCCGCGTCTTGACGCACTGGCGGCCATCGTCAATCCCAAGCGCATCCTGCCGACCACCATGGAGTTCGTCGACATCGCGGGCCTCGTCGCCGGCGCCTCGAAAGGTGAAGGCCTGGGCAACAAGTTCCTGGCCAACATCCGCGAAACCGATGCTATCGCCCACGTGGTCCGCTGCTTTGAAGACGAGAATGTGATTCACGTCTCCAACAGCGTAGACCCCAAGCGCGACATCGAGATCATCGACCTGGAACTGATCTTCGCCGACCTCGACAGCTGCGAAAAGCAACTGCAGAAAGTCGCGCGTAACGCCAAGGGCGGCGACAAGGATGCAGTGGTCCAGAAGGGCCTGCTGGAGCAGTTGATCGCGCACTTTACCGAAGGCAAACCGGCGCGCAGCCTGATGAAGAATATGGGGGCCGATGAGAAGGCCGTGATCAAGGGCTTCCACCTGCTGACCACCAAGCCTGTGATGTACATCGCCAACGTTGCCGAAGACGGCTTTGAGAACAACCCGCTGCTCGACGTGGTCAAGGCCATTGCCGACGAAGAAGGCGCCATCGTTGTTCCGGTGTGTAACAAGATCGAAGCGGAAATCGCCGAGCTCGATGACGGCGAAGAAAAAGACATGTTCCTCGAGGCCCTGGGCCTGGAAGAGCCGGGCCTGAACCGCGTGATCCGCGCCGGCTACGAAATGCTCAACCTGCAGACCTACTTCACCGCCGGTGTCGAAGAAGTCCGCGCCTGGACCGTCAAGGTCGGTGCTACCGCGCCACAGGCGGCTGGCGTGATCCACACCGACTTTGAGAAAGGCTTTATCCGCGCTGAGGTGATCGCTTACAACGACTTCATCCAGTTCAAGGGTGAAGCCGGTGCCAAGGAAGCCGGTAAGTGGCGCCTGGAAGGTAAGGATTACATTGTCAAAGATGGCGATGTGATGCACTTCCGTTTCAACGTGTAAGCGTTAGCTGAACCTCTGCCCGATACAAAAAAACCGACGCATTGCGTCGGTTTTTTATTGCCTCCTGTTTCTACCTGCCACCCAACTAAAAGCCCCACACATAGAAAACTTAATCACTCATAACCCTTGATCGATTTAAACGATGAATCCTTCAAGCCTTAAGTCTTCTCCTACACTAAAGATTCAACAACCATCAAGAATGCACTTGAACAATACAGCGCCCTGACATAGTTAATATTTGACACGCTCTCGCGCCGTATTTTCATACTAATAAGCACGATGACATTTTTGATTATTTGCGCTCTACTGACCGCACGCCAACAGCGTTCTATCAACAGTGAAGTGATAGCGATAGTGGAGCACCCTGACTATGTCAGCCTCTTACAAGACAACAAATGAGACATACTTCCCTTCTGTTGAAACCTTGGATATCGAACGTACGCTCAAGAGTACCGCAGCGCTCGATATCGATATTTTGTTGTTGGGGGAGACGGGTACTGGCAAGGATACCCTGGCCCAACGAATCCATCGTTTGTCGAGGCGACGAGGTCATTTTGTCGCAGTGAACTGCGCCGCCATCCCGGAAAGCCTCGCAGAGAGCCAACTGTTCGGCGTCAACAGCGGCGCCTATACAGGAGCAGTGCAATCACGTGCGGGTTTTATCGAAACCGCACACCTGGGCACCTTGTATCTGGATGAAATCGACAGCATGCCGCTTTCCATGCAGGCCAAACTGCTACGTGTGCTGGAGTCACGTGGCGTCGAGCGCCTGGGCTCAACCCGGTTTATCCCGGTGGACATGCGAGTCATCGCCTCTGCGCAACAATCCCTGCATGAGATGGTCGAGCAGGGAAAGTTCAGGCGCGACCTGTATTTCCGCCTGAACGTCGTAAATATCAATCTGCCTGCGCTGCGCAATCGCCGTGACCGAATCGTCCCGTTGTTCCTGAGTATGATTCAAGAGGAAGCCGAGCACTATAAGCGTCTCGCCCCAAACCCTTGCAGTGAGCTAGTCCAACAGTTGCTGTGCCATCCATGGCTGGGGAATGTGCGTGAACTGCGCTCGACTGCCAAACGTTTCGTGCTGGGTCTGGCGCCATTATCAAGCTCGCCCTCGAACGCTACAAACCAACCCACCAACCTGAAAGAACGCCTGCAACAAATCGAGAAAGCTCTGATTGAAGAGTCGCTGCGGCGTCATACCTACTGTGTGGACGAGGTGGCTGTAGAGTTGGGCATGGCAAAGAGAACGCTTTACTACCGAATGAAACAACTAGATATACAGTAGCCCGCTGCTCAGCCCACACCGAAGACACCTTCAGACACACCCTTTAAGTAAAAGCGGGAACCATATTCGAGCCTGAACCACACAAGGATGAGCCTGATATATTTAGTGCCTATCGGCAGCAACACTATTGCAACTACGCATCAAGGCTCAAATGTCATTTCTTAGATAGCGGAGCATCACTATGAGTATTTCTGGCATCAACCCGCAAAGCTACCACCCCCCGGTCACCGGTGGCGAAAACGCAGACCTTAAGGCAGAAAGGAAGCAACTGCTTCGCGAATCCATGAAAGAAAGCAATGAGGCGTTCAGGATCAGTGAGCAGAAAAAGAACAACGACGCGCTGCGTTAAATAGCTTCACCGCCCTTGGTCATCAAAGGGCGGGTTTCCCCTTAGAGGTCCATATGCAAATAGAAGAAGTCGACGTATTACGCGAATATCAAAACGGCCTTACAGCCCACAGGTCCCCTACCCAACCTACGCACCACAGCGAAGATGCGAGCTTTTTCAGCGCGTTATTGGCCCCCTCGATGCAACGGGTTACCGCCACGCCATCCGCGAACGCACTGACCGACGCTTTGCAGTATTTGGACAAGGCTAAAAGTGGTATGAGTCGAGGTCTCAAGGACTTCAACAATGAGTTCAAAGAAAAAAATCGGCTCAACTACACCCCCAATCTTTCAGACTCCATTCTACTGACCCAAACCCTGGTGAAGTGCGTCGGCAAGGGCGCGCAATGCCTAGAAAAAATCAGCAACCTGCAGTAGGAAAAAATGACTCGTTTTCTATCCGTCGGATTAGTTTTCTCGCTGGCGCTGATGCTGGGCGGCTGCGGCGAAAGTGTCGAACTGCATCGCCAACTCTCCGAGCAGGATGCCAATGAGGTCATCGCGGAACTGGCTGACAAACACATACGCGCACAAAAAGTGCCTGCCAAGGACGGCGTCGTGGTGCGTGTCAATGCAGCCGATATCAGCCGCGCCGTTCGCACACTGGAAGCGGTCGGATTGCCCAAGGTCGCCCGTGCCACGATGGGGGACACCTTCCGCAAGGAGGGCGTCATCTCTACGCCACTGGAAGAGCGTGCCCGGTATATCTATGCCCTGTCCCAGGAGTTGGAGGCGACCCTGTCAAACATCGATGGGGTCATCGTCGCTCGTGTGCACGTGGTGCTGCCCGAACGCGTGGCTCCCGGTGAGCCCGTCCAACCCGCCTCCGCCTCAGTGTTCATCAAACATGACCCACGACTGGAGCCCGACAGCATCCGCGCGCGCGTACGCAGGATGGTATCCAGTAGTATTCCTGGCATGACCACTGCACTAGATAACGCGCAGAAGCTCACGGTGGTTTTTGTACCGGCAACGGCTTACCAGGAACAACAACGCCTGAGCTACTTCGGTCCGTTCCTGATCCCTGAGGAAGACATCGGTTTTTGGCGTACCGCTATGAGCGCTCTGGTTATCGGCGCGATACTGACACTCGCCTTGGCGCTGTTCTGGCGCATACGAAGCCAACGATCCAGGCAGGAACCTGTCGCCCCAGCGCCTCTAGCGAATGAGTGATCATCTGGCCTGGGCCCAATGGTGGGCCAGTCCGTGGCAGTTTTCGCACCCGGACGCGACCAGCGCTCACGCCTACCACGCAGTACCCGCCTTGTGCCGCAGCCAACCCGCGCTGGCGTGCGCAGCGTTGGGCATCGAGCCATGCCTGCCTCCCCCTCCCTGTGCAACGGTGCTTGGTTTGGCCCTGGCTTCACGGGAGCAGTTCGATCTGGCGATAGCACTGCTGGAGCTTACGTGCCATCCCAACCTCGACAGCCCCTTGTGCGATGAACACCGCAAGTGGTGTGAGCGCCTTGCCAAGGCGCTACACCCTGACGCCCTGTTGCAGCCGGAGGATGATCCAATGCAATTGCTGAGGGCCTGGGTCGAGCCTGCTGTCTGGCAACGCCTTCGTCTGCGCTTGCCGCCTGACCGGGTGCAGGCACTTGAAACCACACACCTGCCATTTGACGATGCGCATGGCCGGCTCAATACGCTGTGGCAGGCGATTGTCTGGCGTATCGACGCAACGGGTAGTGAAACAACTCGTCGTTAACGGCAACACACCAGAGCATTGTCTATGTTGACCCAACGCAAAATCGAATTGCACGACGGCGCTTCCGGGCAGCCAAAAGTACTGATTACCCGGGAGATGCTCGCCGATTGCTTTCAGTCCGCGCAGTTGCTAGATAGCGCACGGGCCCAAGCTGAAGAGCTGCTGCGCCAGGCGGTTGAGCATCGTGAAGAAATGCTTGAGCAGGCCCGCCTCGACTTCTGGTCACGCGCCCACGCGCAACTCAGTGCGTGGGAGCGCCAACGCAAGGCGATGTGTGACAACCTCGAACACTACGCAACATCCATCGCCAACCGAGCCTTCCACTGCCTGTTGGAGGAAGTGCCTCCCCCAAAGCGCCTTTCGGCATTGGTCAAACAGTTGGTAACGACGCAAATTCCACCTATGAAGGCCACCCTGGTTTGCAACCCGCTCGAGCATGAGCAGATAGCCCAAGCCTTGGTCCAGCTGGGCTCTACACCTTGGAAGCTTCGCCCCGATGACCAGGTCAAACCTCAATCGCTGTTACTGGAAACAGATGAAGGCGATTTTCGGATCGACTGGGCCTCGATGCGAGAAATATTGTTTACAAACGTGTAGGAACATAGCGGTAGAGGCAGGCGATATCTTTAAAAAAATTTCTTCCGATGGAACTGGTGGCAATCAACCCGCCACACAGTTCAGACACATCTGGAGTAAAAATCATGGACTTTCACGGAAACCTGAAAAACCATCTATTGAGGCAAGTTCAGGCTGATATCAAGCGGGTGAATACGGCCTATAAAGATCCGGAAGCGCTCGATGCAGATATCGATTACTTCAGCAACCTCATGAAACAACAGAAGCTCTCTGTCATCGCGTTCAACGAACACACGCGCTCCAGACATACACTGCTCAAAACAGCGCTGGATGGCGTGCAATAAGTTGCAAGCACTCCTTGCCGGTTGGCTGAATGGCCACGAAGAGCAGCTCACCTTGTTTGAGAGCGACGACGAAATCATCTTTCAACGCGTTTCGAACAGACTGCTGGTAAAGGTCCAGTTGACCCAGGCGGGTGACCACAAAGCCCAGTTGCGCACCTGGATGCGCTTGGGAGGCCCTAGCCTGAGCTATTTTCACGGTGCAGTTGCATTGGCGCCGACCACCGGTGCGCTTTGGCTTATTCAATGCGTGGAGAGGGGGCACGGCGAAGCACTGGCGAAGTGTCTCGAGTCCCTCCTCAACCAACGCGACACCTGGCGCGCCGTCGTCGCGCGCCAGGCGCGGCCTGTACGCACATTCATATCCACGTCGCTGCGCTCGACACCGTACTAACCAGAGACTTTCCCATGCCTGATAAAAACGACAAGCACAAACGCTTGCGCCCTCACGTACCTGCTTTTACTCCCCGCGCCGCCTGGTGTTGGCTCATTATGCTGCCTGGGTGGCTGCTACCACTGGATAGCGCGCTGGCCGCAATACCTCCTGAGTGGAAGAACACGGCCTACGCTTATGAAGCCCAGCACAAGCCAGTGCGCGAAGTGCTGGAGGATTTTGCCCAGACATTTGGTACTCAGCTCCAGGTCGAGGGCCTGCTCGAAGGTAACGTCAACGGCAAGATACGCGCAAATACGCCGCAATCATTGCTCGACCGGTTGGGGGTCGAACACCGTTTCCAATGGTATATGTATAACAACACCCTCTATATCAGCACCCTGGACCAGCAAGAATCCGCGCGCCTGGAAGTCTCCTCCGAGACCATCGCGGACCTCAAACAAGCGCTGACCGATATAGGCTTGCTCGACAGTCGTTTCGGCTGGGGCGAGTTGCCGGAAGACGGTGTTGTGCTGGTCTCCGGCCCGAAGGTTTATATCGAACAGATCAAGCGCTTCAGCAGCCAGCGCCGTTCTACGGATGAAAAACAGAGCGTGCTGAGCTATCCACTGAAATTCGCCAGCGCGGCGGATCGCCAAATGGAATATCGCAACGAAAAAATCATCATCCCCGGTGTAGCCACCATGCTAAGAGGGCTCTTGGAACCGCGCTCACCCTCATCGTCTTCGGCGCAGTCTCAACGCTCCATCACCCAGCCCCCGTTCATCACACCGGTGGTGCCACGCTTGAGCAACCCGTTGCTGGGGCAAATGCTCGGCTCCACGCCGACAACCGGGTTGAACGACTCGACCGATACGGGCATGTCAATCACCCGGCGGGTCCCCCTCAGCCCTGCCCGTATCCGCGTCGAAGCCGACTTGCGCAATAACGCCATCCTGATTTATGACGTGCCGGAACGGCAGGCAATGTATCGCGAACTGATCACCCAGCTCGACGTGGCACGCAAACTGGTGGAAATCGATGCCATCATCCTCGACATCGAGCGCACGCAACTGCGCGAATTCGGGGTGAGATGGGGCTTTCAGAACAGTCGCTTCAGTGGCGCAGCCAACATGATTTCCGGCAACGCTCAGCTGACAATTGAAAACCGCGGTCGTTTCGACGCGGAGATACGCGCGCTGGAAGCCAAGGGCCTGGCAACCATGGTGTCCAATCCGTCAGTCCTGACACTGGAAAACCAGCCAGCGGTAATTGATTTCAACCGGACCCAATACCTGACTCGCGGTCGGCAGAACGCTACGATTTTACCGATCACCGTGGGTACCAGCTTCCAGGTCGTGCCCCGCGTCATCACGAGCCGTGGTGGCCATCAGATTCAGCTGTTGGTAGATATCGAGGACGGTAACTTCGAAGAGGCCAACCCTACTCCCGGCAGCTTCGATGTACGCCGAGGCAAAGTCAGCACCCAAGCCATCATGGCCGAAAAACGTTCGCTCGTGGTCGGTGGTTTCCATGTCACCGAAAGCACCGACAAGCACAGCAAAGTACCCCTGCTGGGGGATATTCCGCTGTTGGGCAAGGCGTTGTTTTCCTCCACTGAACGACAGAACAATCGGCGCGAACGGCTATTTATCCTCACGCCACGCGTTATCGGCGACCAGACCGACCCGTCACGCTACCTGCCCCAGGCAGACCAGGTCGAATTGCAAGCCGCTCTCACCCCCCTGGCCAGGCGCTACGACCCTCACCAGCCAGTGATCAAGCGCAGCGACATTATCAGTACCCTGGCGCACCTGGTCACCGGGCAAGTGCCCAAAGCCTTCAAGGTAGCGCCGATGCCCCTGGGGCTGAACACCTTGTGCAGTACCCGCAACTTGCTGGCGCTGAACACCGAGCGCAGCCAGTGGTACGCCGGCCCGCAGTACAACGTAGCCGTGGTGGTGCTGCGCAACCAGTTCAATCGCAATGTGCGCATCGACGAAAAGGAATGCAGCACTTCGCAAACCCTGGCCGTGAGTGTCTGGCCCCGCGCCTGGCTCAAGCCGGGCGAGGAAGCAGAAGTGTTTATCGCCATGCGCCCGGTGGTCAAGGATGAACACATCAGCGTGCCCCGTCCCTCCCTGATCACTCCAACTCAAAAGGCCAAGCCATGAAACATCGCTCGCTGTACGTCACCCTGATCGGCGCGGCGCTGCTCGTCGCCGGTTGTACGCCCACCTGCAAGGGCGACTCCTGCTCACGTCCGCAATCGTCCAAGGACAAGCTGGTGATTTGGTGGCCTTCACAAACGCGCGTCGAACCCGGCCCCGCCGGAGAACGTCCGGACTATCAGACGGTGTCGCTGGAACGATGAGCGCCCAGGGAACCCCGGCCGATGAACGCCAGGTCTTCCTCGACAGCCTGGTGGGCGGCTCTGCCGCCCACCTGACGCTTGGCCCGGGGGTAACAGCCAGCAACATGCAAGCCGGAACCCGTCAGGGTCTGGCCCTGCACGTGGCTCGCGAGGCGCTGCAAGCCTCACAATTGCAGAACGCGCTGGAGCGGCGTTTCGAGCAGGCCGTGGCATTCGATGGCTGCTTTATCTACATTGACGCACAGGACGCGCTGGTGATCTGGCATGCACTGCCCCCACAGCCCAACCTGCTCGACAGGCTCCTCAGCCGAATGTTGTCGTTGGCCAACCTTGAAACCCTGGATGCGCGTACCCGGCGCTGATCAACGCAGATCAAGCTCCGGCAACTCCAGAGTTTCACGCTTGGCCTCATCATCAAGCTCGCGCAGGGTGCGGTAGATCAATGCCACGGCCTGCAGGGTTTCACGAGGAATTGTCGCCCCCAGCTTGTTCGTATACAGCGTACGGGCCAGCCACACGCACTGGATCACCGGTACATCAGCCGCTTTGGCGCGAGCGATCAACGCACGGGCGTCATCATCAGTCCCTTTGCTCACCAGCAGGGGCAGCGGCGTTTTGCCGGGGCGGTAATACAAGGCCACGGCAAAGTGCGTCGGGTTGACCACCAGCATATCGGACTCCTCCAGCTTGGGCAGCTTGACCTTCGGCTCCTCCTGGGCCAATTGCTGCGCCAGGGCGCGGCGCTGCCCCTTCACGTGGGGATCGCCCTCCATGTCCTTGTACTCTTTCATGACCTCGACCTGGGTCATGCGCATGCGCTTGGCAAAGAAGTATTTCTGCATCGCCAGGTCGATAAGCGCCAGCACCAGCAATAACCCGAGACAGGCATGCAGCAGATAGCGGAACAGGGCGATCAATCCCAGGAGGTAGCTTTGCAGATCGCTGGTGGCCATATTGATCAACGCCCCCAGGGAAGGCCAGATCACCACGTACAGGATCAGGCCCAGCAGTGTTGCCTTGACGATGCTCATCAACAGGTTCATTACCGACTGGGCAGAAAACATTTGCTTGAGTTGGCTGAGCGGGTTGAGACGATTGAAGTCGAGCTTCAAGGCGTCCGGCGCGAACAGAATCCCGAACTGCATCCAACTGCTGACCAGCTTCGTGATAATCGCCACCGCGGCCATCAACAGGGCGAAGGAGAAAAACAACATCAAACCTTCGACCATCACTTCTTCCAGCGCCTGCGGGAAAGGCAAGGACAGACGCGTGATCGGCAGCAGCATCAACTGCTGGAAACGTTGCAGGCTGCTCTCGGCGGTGAACAAGGCGATTTCGCTGATGGCTGTCAGCACCAGTAGCTTACCCACATCCTGGCTTTGGGCGACTTGGCCTTTCTTACGCTGATCACGCAGCTTCTTGGCTGATGCGGGGTGCTTCTTTTCCCCCGAATCACTCATGACAGCGAGACCTTGAAAAACACGCCCAGGGAGTGCTTGAGGTCTTTAAGCAAGCCCATGCGCCCGACGATCAGGTCCTGCAGCAACGCAAAATACAACAACAGCACACCGATACCCGCCAGGCTCTTGAGGGGCGGCGCCAGCGTACTCACTTGCAATTGCTGACTGTAGACCCCCAGCAGCGCGATGCCGAACTCCAGCAACAGCAGCACTGCAATAAAGGGGGCAGCGTAGAGCATCATGTGCGTGAAGGTATCGCCAAGCAGGCCGACAAATACATCGAACCCATCGGCAGCGGGCAGTGGAAACCACACCGTCGGTGGCCAGAGCAGATAGCTGTCCCAGATCACCTGCGTCAACGCCCCGAGGCCCATACTGGCCATCAGCAAAAAAATCGCCAATTGTTTGAACAGATGCCCGGCCGGCGTCGCGTCTGGCCCAAGCGAGGGGTTGAGCTGACCACCGGCCAAAGCGCCCCGCTGGTTATCCAGCAACGCCCCGACCGACTCGAACAGCCAGAACGGCATCGACAGCAACACGCCCAGCAATAACCCCAGGGCCAACTCTTTGAGGACCAGCCCTCCGAGCATCAGCGCCGAGTGTTCCTGGCCCTCCAGCATGACATGAATGGCAGGTGCAGGCAGCAGTGCCATGACCACCACAATGGTGTGCCGCAGCATGCCGCGTATATGTTGAAAACAGAATGCCGCCACGAGGAAAGCGCAGGGGTAGATACGCGCCATGGCGACCAGCAGGGTGGGCAAATACTCAAGATATAACAGCACAGGCAGACCTCAGTGCAGGGCCGATCGACCGATCATGTCAAAGGTCAAGTTCATCAACTGGATCAACTCCACACCGATCCAGCGACCGGTCATGATCAGGGTGATCCCCACTGCCACCAGCTTGATACCGAAGGGCAACGTCTGGTCCTGTACCTGCATCAGCGCCTGCACCAGGGAGGTCATGACCCCCACCACCACCGCCACGATCAGCGGCGGCGCCGTCAGCATGACTACCAGCAACATGCCCTGCTTGAACAGTACGATGGGTTCCATAGGTCACTCAGAGATAGGAAAAGAACAGGCTGTCGAGCAACCGCGACCACCCGGAGACCATCACGAACAAGAGCAATTTGAGCGGCAGGGAAATGGTCATGGGCGAGACCATTTGCATACCCAAAGCCAAGAGGAGATTGGAAACAATCAGGTCAATCACGATGAAAGGGATATAGATCAGAAAGCCGATTTCGAACCCCGCCTGCAACTGTGACAGCACAAAGGCCGGCGCCAGCAGGATCAGGTCCTCACGTTGGACCTCCTGCGCCATCTGCGCCGGCCACATGCGCATGGCATTTTCCAACAGGTGGGTAAGAATATCCGGGTCACTGTTGCGCAGCATGAAGGTGCGCAATGGTTTGATCGCCTCCATTCCCGTCTGTTGGAGTGCGCCTACGCTGGTCAGGTCCAGGGGCGACACCTTGACGATCTCGGCCATCTCATAACCTACAGGCGCCATGATGAACAGGGTTGCCGCCAGGGCAATACCATTGATGGCCATGCCCGGAGGCACCTGCTGCACACCGATGGCATTGCGGGTGATCATCAGCACAATCACGATCTTCAGGAACGCCGTGCAGACGACCAACAGCATGGGCATCAACGACAGTGCCCCAAGAAATATTGCCAGGACGACCGGATCTATTCCCTGGAAACTATTCATCGAGAAAAGATCACGCGAGACATCTGCAGCCCCAGCCGCCCGTCCACTTCAACCAACTGGCCCAGGCCGAGGGGGCGGTCGCCGTAATAGAGACCGGCAGTGCCGGGGGCATAGCCGGCAACCCCCAACACCGCGCCGGGCGCAAGGTTGCGTAATTCGCCGAGGGTCAGGTTCAGCGTACCGCACCGTACATTGAGCGCCATGCTCAGCTCGTCGAATGGTTCATGCCCGAACACATCCATCACCGCTGTTTCATCCTCATGCTCTGAGTAGGGCTGTGTTGCAAAATCCTCATCCACAAACATATCCTCGATAGAAGTAAGGGTCAGGCGCATCGGCCCGGACTCAGCGTCGATCCAGCCCACCAGGCGCTGTTTGCCAACCTGCACGTGGCCGGCTCCCGACGCACTGAAAAAGGCTCGCTCAAGCACCAGCACGTCACCAGCCCGCAAGCCGCGCAGTTGGTGCATGGGCAACCGCAGGTGCCCAAGCGTTACGTCAACCGCCAGCCGAAACTGCGCCGGCATCGGCTCAGCCCTGGATCGCCACGGCCCCGCCTTGCATAGCGCCAGAAAGCTCTCGACAGACAGCCACAGATAGCCCGCCACGCGAGAGGCCCCAAGCGTCACGCAGAGTCGACAACCAAAGTTCATGGGGCGAGCGCCTGGCAGCAAACGCAGGTACCCAAACAACGCCTGCACCTCAGGGCTCAGATGATGCTGGAACAACTCCCAGAACCAGGCGTCCGGATCATTCCCGGCCGGCTCGAGCGTCACGGGGCATTCACCCATCAAGCTGAACTGTGGTCCTGGCTCACTGAAGGCCAAGACGCCACAGGCGGTTTCGAAGCAGAGCGGCTGGATGCCCACAGGAGCAGTACCAGGCTCCATTCTCAACTCGCCACTCGACCCAGCGACCTCGAACGGCATACACAACCCTTGCCCCAAGCGCTGCCGGGCAACCGCAATATCGGTTTTGAATCTGGGAAGTATCAAAGGTGGCAGCATCATGCCTACGTCGATTTTGCCAGATACAAACTGACAGGCTGGCGCAGGCTCTGCGCCAACCGTTGCTCACATTGTTGGCGTACACCACTGAGCCAGTGCACCGTATTGTCTTGCTCTGCATGCAGCTCGACATTCCAGCCCCCCTGCTCCCGGCGGATACTGGCGTTGATCCGCCCCAGGCGGCCCAGGTGAAAAACAGCCATCAACGGCCATTGCGAACCAACGAGCATTCGCGGCGCCAACTGCTCGGTCAGTGCCCCGATCATGGCGACATCGCCCGAGGCTTTGATTCCGTTCAGAGACGCTCCATACCCCCCGCTGTCCTGGCCACCATCGTCAAACAACCGGGCGAACAATCGCCCTTGTTCCCAAGGCACCAGGGCACCGAATTCAGGTGCACGATCATCGCGAGACTCGCGCGGACGCTGACGTTCAGGCGGACTAACTGAAACCTGTTTCATATCGGCTCCTGCCTCAGTAACTCAGATAACTCTTGTATTTTTTCTACCTGGCGCAAGCACAAGGTGACGTGTTTCTGCGCCTGGCCGACCCGTGCAGCCCGCTCTTGCTGCTGCTCTTGGAGTTGCAACAATTGGCCTTCTTCACGCCGGGTACCCGCCGATAATTGCCGCTCCTTGGCACTCCAGTTTTTCAGCGCCTTGAACGTCACCACCTGCCCCTGGTGCTGACTCAACAGCTGCGCGCATTGCCGGGCCTCTTCCAGGCGGGTTTGCTCGAGGATTTCCTGCGCCTCCCGGATATGCGCGACCAGCGCTTGCTGCGCCCTTTTTGCCTCACGCAGCGCACGCTCGGCGCGGTCTGCACGGTGTCGGCGCAAACGTCGCAGGGTATCGATTTCAGCCGGTAACACTTCAGAATGGGACATGGGCGGTCAGCTCAGCCAATTGGTCCATGGTGGCGGCAAGCGGCGAAGGTTCGCGCAAGTCCTGGCGCAGAAAGCCATCTACCGCCTGCCGACTGTCAACAGCCAGGTCGGTGAGTGCATCGTTGCCGGGCTGATACTCCCCCAACTTGAGCATCAGCTCGATCTGCTGGTAAGCCGACAGCAAGCGTCGTAGCGCCGTGCCGGCACGGATATGCACGGGCTCGGCAACATTGCTTAGAATCCGCGAAAGGCTGGCCAGGACATCGACCGCCGGGTAATGGCCGCGCTCGGCCAGCTTGCGCGACAGGACGATATGACCGTCGAGCAGAGAGCGCACCTCATCCGCTACCGGATCGTTCATGGAGTCCTGTTCGATCAACACTGTATAGATGGCCGTGATCACGCCTTCACGGGTCAAGCCGGCACGCTCCACCAGACGTGGCAGCAAACTGTAGACCGACGGCGGCAGACCACCGCGCCCCAAGGGTTCACCGGCAGCCAGGCCGATTTCACGTTGGGCCCTGGCAAAACGGGTCAGAGAGTCGATCAGCAACAGCACCCGCTGGCCCTTGCGCCGGAAACCTTCGGCCAGCGCAGTTGCCGTGAACGCGGCACGCGCGCGCTCCATGCTTGAGCGGTCGGAGGTTGCACACACCAACACGGCCTTGGCACGCAACTGCTCATCCAGTTCATGATCGAGAAACTCGCGCAGTTCCCGGCCCCGCTCCCCGATGAGACCGAATACGATCACATCGCACTCCACGTTACGGGCGATTTCGGCCAACAAGGTGGTCTTGCCACAACCGGCTCCGGCAAACAGCCCGACACGCTGGCCCTCCCCCAGGGTCATCAGGCCATCAATCGAGCGCACCCCCGTAGCCAGTGCGCGGTTGATCCGCGGCCGTTCGGTAGGAAGAGGCGCCTCGCATAACACTGTGGTCGCCCCAGGGGTGTCCGCTTCCACGAACGCGCTCACACCATCGCCCGCAATCGGGCGGCCAAAACCATCCAGCACCTGCCCCAACAACTCATCACCGACCCGGACCTGATGCGGAACCCCCAACCGCTCGACGCTGGCGCCTACACGCACGCCTTCAAGGTTGCCCAGGGCACTGAGCACCGCATCGCGCTGATCGAACCCGATGATCTCGGCGAGCATGTAGTCGCCCGGCCCTTTTTCGACTTTGCATAGGTCACCAATACGTGCCTGCGGCAACCGGCACTGCAGCAGCATGCCGTTCACGCGCTGGATACGACCGAGCATTGTCACCGGCGCGAAACTGCTCAACGCCTGTGACTGGTTCAGTTGCCAGGCCTCCAGACGCTCCTGCAGCGACCCCTTCACCAGCCCACCTCATAGCGTTGCTCGCCGTCAAAAACCACTTTGCTGTTATCGATCAAAACCAGGCGCAGGCCATCCACTTCATCACCCACGAATAAGCGGCTTCCTTCCTCCAGCACCACGTGGCCATTCGGGCCACCCACTATCTGCGAGATCTTGAACGGTAGCCTGCCTTCGCGTACCCGTACGCGACTGAGCACCGGCACCACAGTGTCGAATTGCTCGGCAAAACGGTCGAGCATGCGCGCAATCAGTTCCACTTCATCCTGGGAAACAACACCATTGAGGGCAATCTGACCATTGACGATCTGCAAGCTGACGCGCTGGAGCAATTCACGTTCGTTGAGCATCTTCATGAGTTGCTGACGCACCTCAACGGGTGAGTCCAACCCGGGTTTCTGAATGACCGCCGGCATCAGCGATGCCTGGGCCTCACGCTCACCGCTGAAGATAATGCCGACCGCAGCGATGATCACGGCGCATAGCAGAACCAGGCTGACCAAGCGTTTTTGCTGCAACAAGGGAATGGAAGACAGCGTCAGCGGCAATGGCGCCTGGGGCAAGGGCTCCGTTGCCGGCCGGGGCGGCTTGAGCACCGATGCCTGCCGCCAAGGATGATCGGCAGGGCAGACACACAAGCTGACGGGGCCAATCATAAACGGCGTGTTGAGTGCCAGATCGCCGATCTGCGCCAACATTTGCCCATCGCCGTTTTTCAGCAGCCCCGCTTCAGCCTGCACCGACCAGCGCCCTTCGAGCAATAGCAGGCGCGCGTGGTGCTCGGCGATACCGGGATCATCCAGCAAGAGATCAGCGTCCGCGTTGGCGCCAAGGCTCCACTGCTCACCAAACAGAGGCAGCGCGGCCCCTTGATGCAAACCATCCAACACTCGGAGTTCGAACATCAGTACGTCCCCCCGTACTCTGCAAGTAGCGCTGTGTTCATGCCAATGTCCCGTGCATCAACTCATCCTGGCCAAGGTCAAAACGCCCCAGCACCTTGACCTTGGAAGTGCTCCCCAGCTCGGCGAAAGACAACACCGGCACATGGTTGAACTCCTCAAGCAACAAGGTGCGCAAGGGGCTGCGCAAATCCTGCGCCACCAACAACACACTTTTTATTTTTGCCCGTGCGCTGAAGGCCTGGTTGAGCAGGTTGACCAGCGCAGCGCTATTATCGCCGTCGAGGGCAAAGAACACCCCGGTCTGGGTCTGGCGCAGCGCCTCGCGCAGGATGTTTTCGGTATGCGGTGACAACAGCCAGGCATGCAGCCCATCGGCCTCGCTGTACTGGTGGTAGATCTGCGACTTGAGGGCAATGCGCGCATAGTCAGCCAGTGCTTCCGGCTCGCGTTCGTGCTGGCCGTATTCGATCAGCGATTCGACAATCAACCTCACGGCGCGCAGCGGAACCCCTTCGCTGGCCAGGCGTTGCAGCACCGCCGAAAAGCGCGAGATCGGCATGATGCGTTGCAGTTCCTGCACCAGCTCGGGTTGGTTGTTCTCAAGCCAACTGAGGATCGACTTGCTCTCTTGAATCCCCAGGAACTGCGGCCCGCTGAGCATCATCGCCTTCTTCATGCGGTCGACGATCAGGCTCGTCGCCGTGAAGCGCTCCAACTGCGTGTCATTGAGCAGTGGGTCGTCGGGTGGCAGCCAGAGCCAATCCTGTTCATTGCGCTCGGCCAATCCCGGTACGCCATGCTCAGGCTCAACCGTCAGGGCGCTGCGCTCCACGGCAACGTGCTGGACCACCGACGCCTTGACCATGGGTACCTCATGGACGCAGAAGCGCATTTCATCATCGTCCAGCGAGTCATCGATCTCGACTTCAAACGGCGGCAACGTCAGGCCAATATTGGCAACCAGGGAGTTTCGAACCTGACGGATTCCGTGAATAAGATCGGTCACCTCAGGCGTACCGCGCAAAGCCGAGGGAAATTGCAGCAGATAGGGCCGGGACGGATCAAACCCGCGCAGATCCTCTTTGCCATTTTCTTCAGGCCGCACGGCTTCGACGGCTTCGGCTTCTGGCTGCGCTTCACGTCGGCGCCGACGGTCGAGGTAATAACCCAAGGCGCCGGTCATCATCGCCAGCAGAATAAACACCAGGGTCGGCATACCAGGCACGATCGCAAACACCAGCATGGCCACCGAGGCGATCATCCAGCTCTTGGGCTCACTGGTCATCTGGCGTGCGATCTCGGCGCCCATGTTCGTGATGCCCTTGCGCCCTTCCGGCGCCACGCGGGTAATGATCATGCCGGCGGTGAGAGAGATCAACAGCGCCGGTATCTGCGCAATCAGACCATCGCCAATCGTCAGCACCGAATACAGCGCCATTGAATCGGCGGCGCTCAAGCCGTGCTGGAACATACCTGTGGAGAAGCCGCCCAACAGGTTGACCACAACGATGATCAACCCCGCGATGGCATCCCCCTTGACGAATTTCATGGCACCATCCATGGCCCCGAACAGCTGACTCTCGCGGGACAACTGCTCACGCTTGTCCCGCGCTTGCACGCCGTCAATCAAGCCGGCACGCAAGTCACTGTCGATGGACATCTGCTTGCCCGGCATTGCGTCCAGGCTGAAGCGCGCCGCCACTTCGGCAACCCGCTCAGAGCCCTTGGTGATCACCAGAAAGTTGACCAGAGTCAGGATCAGAAAGATCACCATCCCAACAGCCAGGTTGCCGCCCACTACGAAATTACCGAAGGCCTCAACGATATCGCCGGCGTCCTGTTCGAGCAGGATCAAGCGCGTCGTTGCGATCGACAACGCCAGGCGGAACATGGTGGTCAGCAACAAAATCGACGGGAAGGAAGAGAACGCCAAAGGCCCGGGCAAGTAAAGCGCCAGCATGATCAGCAGGCAGGCAATACAGATATTCAGCGCAATCAGAATGTCCACCAGCCAGGTAGGCAGCGGCACGATGAAAATGAACACAATGGCCATGATCACCACCGCGCCCAAGACCTCGGCACGCTGCGCCACCTTGAGCAGTACACCGTTGAGGGTGGACAGCACGCTCACGCCAGGATAGTCGAATTAGGAAAACCAGGGCGTATGCGTTCGAGGCGAGCAAGCTCGTCCATCACCAGCAGAAAATTGTGCAGCGCCTCTTGGCGTGATTTGCTATCCGGCCACAAGGCCTCGGGCAACTTTTGAAACAGCTTATAAAGCGCATTGAGAGACACGAGTTTTGATGTGCTGGCCCCCATATCTTCAGCCAGGCGCATGACTTCATTTGTCACGATGCCGGTGTCTGCATAACCCAGCATGCGTCGCAGCAGGCTTACCGCATGCATTTCGATTGCAAGGTTCTGAATCAGCTCACGACAGCTGCATAACACCCCGCTCAATGCGCCACATTTGCCCAGTCCTGTCAGCAAGGTGCGCAACATTGCCGTAGGGACGGAGGACACATGGGCGGCAATGTCGGCCGTCAGGGCGCTGGACATCATTTTCAACCCATGTGCAAAACGGTCGTCACTGTAGATGCCGAGCAGCGCGTGCATCATGGTCGCCAGGGATTGCCGTGTCACCACACTGGCGTAATAGAGCGCGCGCAGCGCCTGGAGCTCTTCTGGATCGCCACTCTTCTTATGCAAGGCCATGGCAATATTCAGGCCCGCCTGGATCTCCCCTTTGAAGCGGATCTCCAGCTTGGCAATTGCATCCCGCGCCAGGTCGGCTTCGGAGTTGCGCACGTCGGCCTCGGCCTGCCCGCACACCGCCTTGAGTACCACGAAGGTGCGCGCCGGATCACCGCCAGTGAGCTCCAGCAATGTATCGATGCTGGGTTGCGTGAGTAATTTCTGCCTGATTCGACGTACTACCGCGGCAAAGCTTTCCTGGGCCGGATGCCCCAACTGCTCATAGAGCTGCGCGAGCACCTGGACAGGAGGCACACGCACGTCAATTACACGCTTATCCAACGTACGACTGCTGGATTCCACCTCCTGACTGAAGTGCAGAGAAAGATCATCGACACCTTGGCCTGGCTCAGGTTTGGCGGCCGGGCTAGCGGTGGGGAGTTCCACCCGCGGGGTCATTGGCACTTCGTTGGTAGATTCGACTTTCATGGGCAGGCCAGTACAGGAAGAGAGTGTCCATATGTGGTCAGGCCCGCCCAGATGGTTCCACTGAAACTCACTCATCCAACAAGATGAAAAAACCCGCACAGGTCCCTGGTGCCTTTTGCAAATTACTGCACAAAACCACCACGACCATAACGTATTTATTTATATAAATCATATGGTTACACAATGATTCTCCTTTGGCACAGGCAGTGCAAAAGAGGTAACCGCCGAAACTATTTCGACTGCGTCTACCTTAAGGAAAAATCATGAATATCCCTATTGAAGCCCTCGTTCACCTTGGTGGCAGTTCGCCTCAATTCATGCTCCATCTGACAGACGATCAACAGAAAAAACTTCGCCGTTTCATTCACAAACGGGTCCTGAACCCGGAAGACGCGGATGATCTTTTGCAATTGACTTACCTGGAGGCCTGGCGCAATCGCGAACGTTTCAGTGGTACCGCGACACTCAGTACCTGGATGTGCGGCATCGCGCAGAACCTGATCCGCAATCACTTCCGGCGCCTGTATGCCAAGCCAGCACATTGCGAATTCGACGAGTCGCTGTGGCATGGCCATGAAGAAAACCACAGCCTGGACTGGGAGTTCGAAGTCAACCGGCGCTTGGAAAATACCCTGAGTGCGATTGACCACTTGCCGACCGAGATGCGCAGAACACTGTACGCCTCGCTGGAAACCGACGGCAGTTACCAGGACACCGCCGACGTACTGGACATTCCTATCGGCACCGTGCGCTCGCGCCTGTCACGGGCCCGCGAACAGCTCAAGCGCGTCACCCACACCCCACTGCATCGGTAAGTTGAGTTAGCCAGTCATGTGTTGGGCGACAGGGATATCTGCCCAACACTGTCGGACATGGCCTGCGAGTAAACCTTCGAAGACGCCAAGCGCTTCCACTCCCCTCATCCACAACGCATTCGTCACCGCCCGTCGCCAAAACTAGGGCTTTGGCTTAAACAGTTGAAAGCGTAGAAAAAAATTCAACAAAAACGCTTGACGCATTGCCGTTCCAAGCGAATAATGCGCGCCACTTGGCTACATAGCTCAGTTGGTTAGAGCATAGCATTCATAATGCTGGGGTCCGGGGTTCAAGTCCCTGTGTAGCCACCAAGTACTAAAAACGGCTTACCGAAAGGTAGGCCGTTTTTTTATGCGCGCAAAAAACTCCCTAACTGTATTTTGACGCCCCCCTACCCCACTGTTAGTGTCCAGCCTCCCCTGAACACGGAGTGCCCCCGATGCAACTGGACATCTACCAAGTCGACGCTTTCAGCCACCATCCCTTCGGCGGCAACCCGGCAGCAGTGTGCCCGCTCACCGAGTGGCTGCCCGACGAGCAACTGCAGCAGATCGCGGCCGAGAATAATCTTTCGGAAACCGCGTTCTTTGTACCCCGTGGCGAGTTCTATGAGTTGCGCTGGCTCACGCCGGAAGTTGAGGTGGACCTGTGCGGCCATGCCACGTTGGCAGCCGCGTGGGTATTGATCCACAAATTGGCGGACGCCCCGCAGGTTCTTCGCTTTGCCACCCGTAGCGGCGAGTTGCGGGTAACGCGCAACGGCGATGAGCTGGCGATGGATTTTCCGGCAAAGAAACCCGAACGCTGCGAGCCGCCCCACGGCATGTTGAGTGCCCTGGGGCTTGAAACCGCCGAGGTGTTTGGCACCGACGACTATATTGTGCTGGTGGAAGATGAAGCGCAGGTAGCGACCCTCGCACCGGACTTTGCGCGACTCAAAGGCCTGCCTAAACGCGGTATTGCGGTGACCGCCAAGAGCACGCGGTTTGATTTTGTCTCGCGCTGGTTCGGCCCGAATGTGGGCGTCAATGAAGACCCGGTTACCGGCTCGGCGCACACCTCGCTGGCACCGTTCTGGGCCGAGCGCCTGGGCAAGTCGCAATTGAGCGCCGAACAAGGCGGCCAGCGTAAGGGCCAGTTGCGCTGTGAACTCCAGGGTGACCGGGTGATTATTTCCGGCAAGGCCGTGCTGTACATGCAAGGCACAATTTACCTGTAAAAAACGCAGTAGCCCAAGGACCACAGCACCTTCTCAACATGAACGGAGTTCAGCGCGTGTTTTTGATTTCCTGCCGCAGCCTGACAGTCATCGCCGCAACCCTGGCCCTCGCAGCCTGCCATACGCCCGTCAACGAACAGCCTCCGGCGCCAGAGCTGGGTTCGGGCTATCGCACCGACCTGAGCACCCGCCACGCCGAGCGCCATATGGCCGCCGCCGCCAACCCATTGGCCGCTGAAGCCGGGCGTGAAATGCTGCGTCAAGGCGGCTCAGCCATTGATGCGGCGATTGCCATGCAAGCGGTATTGACTCTGGTGGAACCGCAGTCGTCCGGCATCGGCGGCGGTGCATTCATCATGCTGTGGGATGGACAACAGGTGCAGGCTTATGACGGCCGTGAAACAGCACCGGCCGGGGCGACAGAGCGTCTGTTCCTGAAGGCCGACGGTACGCCGATGGCGTTCACGGATGCGCAGATTGGCGGGCGCTCGGTGGGTACGCCGGGCGTACTGCGCGCCCTGGAGATGGCGCACAAAAAGAGCGGCCACCTGCAATGGGCCAAGCTGTTCGAGCCGGCGATTCGCCTGTCGGAGCAAGGCTTTGCCATTTCCCCACGCTTGCATAGCTTGATCGCCGCTGACCGCTTTATCGCGCAATCACCCGACATGGCGGCGTACTTCCTGAATGCCGACGGCTCGCCAAAAGCCACGGGTACACGATTGAAAAACCCGGCACTGGCCGCGGTGTTCAAGCGCATCGCCAAGGAAGGGCCGGATGCGCTATACCAAGGCCCGATTGCCGATGAAATCGCACGCAAGGTACAGGGCCATCGCAATGCCGGCAGCCTGTCCCAGGCCGACCTCAAGGGCTACGCCGCCAAGCAGCGCGCACCGCTGTGCACCGACTACAAACAATGGAAGGTCTGCGGCATGCCACCGCCGTCCTCGGGCGGGATTGCCGTGGCGCAGATCCTGGGGACATTGCAGGCGCTGGAAACCCGCGACCCACGCCTGGCCATCGCCCCCATGACACAGGTCAAGAGTGTTTCGCCGGCCGGGCTTGAGCCGACACCCGAGGCCGTGCACCTGCTCGCCGAAGCCGGGCGCCTGGCCTTTGCCGACCGCGCGCTGTACGTGGCCGATGCAGACTTCACCCCCGTCCCGGTCGCCGGCCTCGTCGCGCCAGGTTACCTGGCACAACGCGCCACGCTGATCGGCGAGCGCAGCATGGGCATCGCCAAGCCCGGCCAACCCGCCGGTATTCAGGTGGCGTACGCACCAGACCGCTCGCCGCTGCGCATCTCCACCTCACAGGTAGTGGCGGTGGACGACCAGGGCGGCGCCGTGTCGATGACCACCACGGTTGAAGCGGCATTCGGCTCTCACGTGATGGTCCAGGGCTTTTTGCTCAACAACCAGATGACCGACTTCTCGTTCATCCCCGCAGAAAACGGCCAGCCTGTGGCCAACCGCGTACAACCGGGTAAACGCCCACGCTCGGCCATGGCGCCGACCCTGGTGTTCGACCGCAAGACAGGCGAACTGCTGGCTACCGTCGGCTCCCCCGGCGGCTCGCAGATCATCGAGTACGTGAGTAAATCCCTGGTGGCCATGCTCGACTGGAAGCTCGACCCGCAGGCGGCCATCAGCCTGCCTAACTTCGGCAGTCGCAATGGTGCTACCGAGTTGGAAGCTGGGCTGTTCAGCCCGGCGCTGAAACAGGTGCTCAAGGACAAGGGCCACGCCCTGAGCGAGATCGAGATGACCAGCGGCGTGCAGGCCATCGTGCGCACACGGGATGCCCACGGCAAGGTGACGCTCAGTGGCGGTGCTGACCCTCGGCGTGAAGGTGAGGCGTTGGGTGACTAAGACGTTGATCTATCCGTACAGGCTTATAAAAAAGACCTGCACCCTTACGCCTTAAATCCTACGCGGAGCGCCAGAACTCAAAGTGCCATGTCATCTTTTGCGATAAAAACCTTCTTGAGCAGCCCCATCTCACCTGCGATTTTCTGGCCCGCCCTTTCTTGCCAGAGGCTACGTCAAAGACGTAGAATTTCGCGTGTTCACTCTCATAGAATCCCCTCTCTTCAGCAGGCAATGGCCTGACTATTGGACTGAAGATGAAAAAGGTATCTTCATGGCGTTTCTCGCCAGCCATCCTGATGCTGGAAATGTCATTCCGCGCTCGGGAGGTTGCCGAAAGATACGCTGGAGCATGGAGGGCCGGGGTAAAAGTGGATCAGTGCGGGTCATCTACACCACACAACTGGAGTGCGGAGCAGTCGTCGCGCTACTGATTTATGGCAAGAGCGCCACGGAGAATATTCCGGCACATATCCTGTACAAAATCGCAAAGGAAATGAACCATGCCACTCACTGATAAAGAACTGAAGGAACGTGACGCCAAACGCAATATAGGCGAAGAACTACTCACAGCCATTCAGGATGTCAAAGCGGGACGTTACGGTGCCGTGCAGCACGTTGAGGTCACTCAGGCTGCCGAAGCAAGAAGCAAGACAGGGCTCTCACAACCCAAATTTGCCGAGCTTCTGGGCGTGTCAGTAAGAACCCTTCAAGAATGGGAGCAAGGGCGTCGCGCACCTTCCGGAGCAGCACGTTCGCTACTGCATATTGCGGCCATAAGGCCGGACGTTTTTCGCGAAGTACTCAGTAACGCCTGATCGCGTTACTGCTTCGGGCCAATCACTGGCGGTTGATCTTCAAGCCCTTGCGCCCCGCATGCCGCTCCAACGCCAACTCAATCAACCGACTCACCAACTCGCTATAGCTCATGCCCGCCGCCTGCCACAGCTTGGGGTACATGCTGATGCGGGTAAAACCGGGCAGTGAGTTGATCTCGTTGATCAGCACTTCGCCGTCCTGCGTCAGGAACACATCCACCCGCGCCAACCCGGCGCAGCCCAACACTTCAAACGCCTCAATGGCCAGGCTGCGAATCCGTTCGCTGGCTTCGTGACTGATCGCCGCCGGCACCACCACCTGAGCAGCCTGGCCATCGATGTATTTGCTGTCGTAGGAATAGAAACCACTGCTCACCACGATCTCGCCACAACCGCTGGCGATGGGCTCGTCATTGCCCAGCACGGCGCATTCGATCTCACGGCCCTGGACGGCGGACTCCACCAACACCTTCTCATCAAACCCCAACGCCAGTTCAACGGCAGCGCGGTACTCGGCTTCGCTGCCGACTTTGCTTACCCCCACCGACGAACCCTGGTTGGCGGGCTTGACGAACATCGGCACACCGAGCTTGCCAGCGGCCGTTTCAAACGAGGTGCGCGCCGCATTAGCTCGCGTAAGGGTGATGAACGGCGTGACCGCAATACCCGCGTCGCGCAGCAAGCGCTTGCTGATGTCTTTGTCCATGCACACCGCCGAGCCGAGCACGTCGGAGCCGACGAAGGGCAAGTCGGCCATACGCAGCAAACCTTGCAGGCAGCCGTCTTCGCCGAGGGTGCCGTGGACAATCGGGAAGATCACGTCGATGTGTTCCAGCATGCCCTGCCCGGAGGTTTCCACCACTTGCTGGCTGGCCTTGCCGGGCACCACGGCCAATTCACGGTTGGACTGGTTGAGGGCGATGAGCGCCGGGTTTTCCTGGTTGAGCAGGAAGTTCGAGGTGTCATTAAGGTGCCAGTGACCGGCCTTGTCGATACCGATCAAAACCGGCTCGAAGCGTGAGCGTTCAAGGGCATCGACAATGTTGCGCGCCGATTGCAGCGAGACCTCGTGCTCAGCCGAACGGCCACCAAAAATAATCCCTACCCGCACCTTGCTCATGACCCGGCCTCACTGTTGAAAGTAAGGCTTCTTACCATGGGTGGTTAGCGATTCGCTACCCGATGTGCATTGCCCCACACCTGCACAATCGTACAAGACCCCGGCAGACAACCGGTGCAGACTCAGTTAACGTGTTTCCACTTCCTTTTGTGACAAGTCACCATGGGCAACCCCATCCACTCCCTCGACTGGCTGCACCGCGCGCCCCACGCCAGTGGCCTGGACCGTATCGAGGCGTACTTTGCCGGCTTCGCCTTCGACCCTCATCGCCATGACACGTACGCCATCGGGCGCACGTTGTTCGGCGTACAGAGTTTTCATTATCGCGGCGGCACAACCCACAGCCTGCCCGGCACCACCATGGTGATCCACCCCGATGAAACCCATGACGGCCGTGCCGGCAGCGATGAAGGCTTCAAGTACCGGATGATCTATGTGGAGCCGGCGCTGATCCAGCAGATCCTCGGTGGGCAGCCGTTGCCGTTTATCCCCGGCGGCTTGTCCACCGACCCACGGCTGCACCGCGCCAGCGAAGTGTTGCTGCAAAGCCTGGATTGCCCGATTGACCCGATGCAAGAGCAAGACGCCCTGTTCGACCTGGCCCACGCGCTGAGCGCTGCGTCCGGGGCCATCATCCGCCGTAAATCCTTCGACTACATCGCGGCCGAACGCGCCCGTGAATTCATCCACAGCGCCCTGGGCCGCAGCATCACCCTGGATGAAATTGCCGACCACGCCGGCCGCGACCGGTGGGCGTTATCGCGGGATTTTCGTTTGTTATTCGGCACCAGCCCCTACCGCTACCTGACCATGCGCCGACTGGACCTGGTGCGCCACTTGTTGGCCCAGGGCCAATCGTTGGTGGATGCGGCGATGACCGCAGGCTTCACCGACCAAAGCCACATGACCCGCCAATTTCGCAGCACCTACGGCATGCCGCCATCGCGTTGGGTGAAAATGCTCGGACGCTGAGTACTGGGTTGGAATACGTTCAAACTGTGGGAGCTGGCTTGCCTGCGATGCAGACACCTCGGTACATCAGATACACCGAGGTGATGCCATCGCAGGCAAGCCAGCTCCCACAGTTGATCTTCGTGGCTTTGCGCCTCTGTCAGAGCTGGCGCCCGACAATCGGTTGGCCAATGGCCAGGAAATTCCCGCCCGCCACATGGTGCAACGTGCGCAGTTCATCATGCCCTTCAAAATGCCAGCGGCCCTCGCTGAATACCCGCTCATCAGCATAGGCCGCGACCACTTCGCCCAGGAACAGGTCATAGGCCTGCTGATTATGCGGCTCGGGCAGCAGGCGGCATTCCAGCCAAGCCACGCAGCCTTCCAGCATCGGCGCCTCGGTGTGCTCACCGCTGAAAGTGTGCAGGCCGTAGGCTGCGAATTTGTCGGTTTCAGCACCGCGGGTGTTGCCCACCGTTTGCACCAGATCAGCCTGTGCGGCACAAGGCACTTGCAGTACGAAGGTGCCGGCGCCTTCAAGTAGCTGACGGGTCCAGGTGGCCTTGTCGAGCACCACCGCGACTTTCGGTGGTTCGAAATCCAACGGCATGGCCCAGGCAGCAGCCATGATATTGCGCTGGCCGTTGTGGGCTGCACTCACCAACACGGTCGGCCCGTGGTTGAGCAAACGGTAAGCCTTGGACAATGGGACGGGGCGACGGAACGTAGGGCTCATGGTCGATCAGCTCTGCAAGCGAGAAAAGACCTACGATACCTCAAGCACAAGCCCGACAGGTCAGCTCGACAGCTGATTGGCAAACTGCCCGACCGCACTCACTACTTTTTGCGCACCGTCCTGAATTTCGACGATCACGGTACCCGCCTCCGCCGCCAGGGCCAGGCCCTGCTCGGCTTGCGCACGACCGTCGGCCATCAAGGCCACCGCGTCGCGGGCCATGTCCTGGTTCTGGCGCACCACACCGACAATTTCCTCGGTAGCTTTGCTGGTACGTGACGCCAATTGCCGTACTTCATCGGCCACCACCGCAAAGCCACGCCCCTGCTCACCGGCACGCGCCGCTTCGATGGCGGCGTTGAGCGCCAGCAGGTTGGTTTGCTCGGCAATGCCGCTGATGGTCTTGACGATGCTGCCGATCACTTGGGACTGGGCATTCAACGCCTCGATGCCTTCACCGGCCTGTTGCATGTGCTGGGCCAGGTCGCGCATAACGTCCACGGCCTGGGTGACCACGGTGGTGCCGCGCTGGGCGCTGTCGTCGGTTTGCAAAGAGGTGCTGTAGGCAATATTGGCGGCCTCGGCCACTGCCTGCTCGCGGTTGACCTGGTCGGTAATGACCGTGGCGAACTTGACCACTTTGTACAGCCGCTCATTGGCGTCCAGCACCGGGTTGTAGGTGGCCTCCAACCACACCAGGCGGCCGTGGCTGTCCACACGTTTGAAGCGCGCGGCGACGAACTCACCGGCGTTCAGGCGCTTCCAGAACTGTTGGTATTCGGCACTGTTGTATTCCTGTGGCTCACAGAACATACGGTGATGCTTGCCTTCGATCTGCGCCAGGCTGTATCCCATGGCGCCGAGGAAGCGGTCATTGGCAGTGAGTACATGCCCCTCCAGGTCGAACTCGATCAACGCGGTGGAACGCATCAGTGCAGTGATCAGGTTTTCATGTTCACGCGAGCTCTCGATGGTGCGGGTAAGGTCGCTGGAAAAAATCGAAAACTGCTTGATGCGCCCCTCCGAACTGCGCACCGGCTGCACGATTGAGCGCAACCAGGCTTCCTTGCCATTGCCGCGCATCAGGCGTACGGCGCCGGCAAAGTGTTCGCCGCGGGCCAGCGCGTGCTTGAAGCGCAGTTGGAACTCGTCCTGGCGCACATGTGCCGGCACCAGGTCTTCGATAGCACGCCCGACAATCTCGCCCAGCGAATAAGCCAGTTCCTGCAGGAAGTTGGCATTGGCCCACTCCACACGGCCTTCAGGGTCCAGTGTCAGGCAGAGCATTTCGCTTTCCAGGCTCTCTTTCACCTGGAGCAAGCTCGACAATTCTTCGCGCAGAGCGGTCAGCTCCTGCTTCAGGCGGGTATTGAACATGGGGCACCGTTAGGCAAGTGAGGTAGGTGTACTCACTTGCATCGGCGCTGCCGGGGTTTTCTGAAGAGCACTTGAGCCCTGGGCCGAACTATATTTTCAACCGCCATTGTTACGGCATACGCCCATGACCTGATACTCCAGGGTATTGAGCTTGCCGCTGGAGTCTTCGTAGGTCATGCGCGACGGCACGGCGTTGCACGAGCGGATCGGCGGCGTCACGTTGACGACCTTGGCAATGTCCAGGTCCATGCCATAGCGGTACGCCTGGACTTCGGGCACCGGCTTGCCTTTTTTGATGGCGTAGGCGGCCATGGCTTTCTCATTGCGCTCCATCATCAGGGCAAAGGTGCGGTCCCCACCCCCTTCGGCCAGTGCGCCAAATGACAACACAGCCGTTAATACAGCCAAACCTGCTTTATAAAAGTTCATCGCGGTTTCCTCGACTGAAAAGTTCAGTGTCGAGATTAACCAACCCACCCTGACGGCAGGTTCACCAGAACATTACTTATTTGTTAGATGGTCGTTAGTTTCCAGAATTGTAATGTGCAAGCCATGCAGTTGTTATCCGCCATTTGCAACTATCAGCCAGGGCCAGATCAATAAAAACGCCCGCCTCTATAAGAAGCCGATAACTGCCATCACCGAGGAGCGCATCATGAGCATTCGTCATTACACCCTTCCCTTTTCACTGATGGCTGCACTGCCCATGGCCGCCATGGCAGTGGAGGACAAGCCCGAGGGTTTTATAGAGGGCAGCCGCATCAACGTGCTGGCACGCAACTTCTACTTCAACCGCGATGACCGCAAAGGCCAGTCCAGCCCCACTGGCAATGGTTACTCCGAAGCCTGGGCCCAGGGTTTCATCGGCAAATTCGAATCCGGTTTTACCCAGGGCACCGTGGGTTTTGGCCTGGACGCATTCGCCATGTACGGCCTCACACTTGACTCGGGCAGCGGCCGCAGCGGCGGCAAAGGCTCGTTCGGCGTGCTGCCGGTGAACAGCGACAACCAACCGGAAAACAGCTACAGCAAAATCGGCGGCGCGGCGAAACTGCGCGTGCTGGACACCGTGATCAAGGCCGGCGACGTGTTCCCACTCACCCCGGTGGTGGCCTACGGCGACTCTCGCCTGTTGCCCGAGAGCTTTCGCGGCGTCACCCTGCAAAACACCAGTCTGGAAGGCTTGAGCCTGCAAGGCGGGCGCCTGAGCGGCATGAGCCAGCCCAGTGAAAGCGGCATGAACAAAGGCTTTGCCACCTTCTATGCAGGCAAGGTCGACTCGCCCTGGATCGCCTACTTCGGCGGTGACTACCAGCTCAACAGCCATCTGGGCTTTAGCCTGTACAGCAGCCGCTTGAAGGACGCCTGGGATCAGTACTACTTCGGCAGCAATGCCAATTACGCATTGACCGACGACGTGTCATTGTTCGGCGACTTCAACTACTACAAGGCCGTGGACGAAGGCCAGAAACGGCTCGGCGAGTTCGACAACAACATCTGGAGCGCCAGGCTCGGGGTCAAGGTCGGTGCCCACAGCGTGGCCGTGTCGCACCAGCGTAACAACGGCGACGATGACTTCGACTACCTGCGCCAATCAGACTCGATCTTCCTCAATAACTCGATCCAGTACAGCGACTTCAACGCGCCCAAGGAGCGCTCATGGATGGTGCGCTACGACCTGGACATGCAAGCGTTCGGCATTCCCGGCTTGTCGTTCATGACCCGCTACGGCAAAGGCACCGGCGCCGACTATAGCAACGCCAATGCCGTGTATATGCGCCGCGATGCAGCGGGTAACCCCTTGACCGATCAACGCCGCTGGGAACGGGATATCGAGGCCAAATACGTGGTGCAAAGTGGGCGTTTGAAGGATTTTTCCCTGCGCTTGCGCCAGGCCACCGTGCGCTCCAGTGCGTTTGAATCAGACCTGGAAGAAGTTCGTCTGATTGCCGAATACCCATTGATCGTGCTGTAGCCCTTACATTCGCTCGCGATTAACTAACATCTGTTCACAAATAGCCAGTTATCAAAATTGTAATATTGGCCTCAGCTTCTCGTTAAGTGGAACTTTCTATACTCGCTTCAACTTATTCACCCGAGCACATTCATCTCTGAAGCTTTTGTGTAGCTCCTTTGGAAAGAGATGAATTTTTAACGCCCCGCTTGGGGCGTTTTTTTTGCCTGCGACACATGCGACCGACGGTCGCAGTTGACCCTAAAGCTACTTTAGCCTTCAGACTTTTCCCACTTCCGAACCCGCCGCCATAGGGACATGGGCGCCTTCTCTCCCCTAATTCAAGAGGTAACCCCCATGCGTATTCTTGTGGTTGAAGACGAGCAGAAAACCGCCGACTACCTGCAACAGGGCCTGAACGAAAGTGGCTACGTGGTCGACTGCGCCGCCAATGGTATCGACGGCCTGCACCTGGCCGGGCAACACGCCTATGAACTGGTGATTCTGGACGTGAACCTGCCGGGCAAGGATGGCTGGCAAGTACTGGAACAATTGCGCCGCAACGGCACCCAGCGCGTGATGATGCTCACCGCCCGTGGCCGGCTGGCTGACAAGATCAAGGGCCTGGACATGGGCGCCGACGATTATCTGGTCAAGCCGTTCGAGTTTCCCGAACTGCTGGCCCGCGTGCGCACCCTGATGCGTCGCAGCGAGCACATTCCACAGCCGGAAGTGTTCCGCGTCTCGGACCTGGAACTGGACCCGCGCCGCCACCGCGCTTATCGCGGCACCCGGCGCATCGACCTGACCACCAAGGAGTTCGCGCTGTTGCAAGTGCTCATGCGCCAGGCCGGCGAAGTGCTGACCCGCACACAGATTATTTCCTTGGTCTGGGACATGAATTTCGACTGCGACACCAACGTGGTCGAAGTCTCCATCAGCCGCCTGCGCGCCAAGGTGGATGACCAGAGCGAGGTCAAGCTGATCCACACTATTCGCGGCGTAGGCTACGTGCTGGAAGCGCGCCCATGAAGACCGGCAGCCTGTCGATGCGCCTGGGCCTGACGGTCAGCCTGATGGGCGCGGGCCTGGTGTTGCTGCTGGCGACCCTGGCCTACCTGGCCCTCACCCATGAGCTGGAAAAACTCGCGCGAAAAAACCTGGAAAGCAAGATGGAACAGATCCAGCACAGCCTGGCCCTGGGCCTGGACGCCCATGCCATCCGCGCCCGCCCGCACTCGCTGATGGACCTGGTGATCGGCCACGACAATTTCCACCTGACCATCGTCGGCACCGCGCCCGATAACAGTGTGCTGCTGAACGTCGGCAGCAAGCCCCAGGAACCACTGCTCACCGACTTCAAGCCACGGGAAACCCTGGGCTACCTCAATTGGGTCGACAGCTACGGCAACCAGGTACTCAGTGCCTCCAGCTTGATGCGCCTGGCCAACGGTGAACGCGTGCGGGTGCTGCTGTCCCTGGACCGCATGGACGACCAGGCATTGCTCAGTGCCTACCTGCGCGCCACGCTGATTGCGCTGCCGCTACTGCTGATACTGATTGGCATGGGCGCCTGGTGGCTGGTGCAACGGGGCCTGGCGCCGTTGAAGCAGTTCAGCCAGGTGGCGGCGAAAGTCACCACCCAAGACCTCACCCATCGCTTGTCTGTGGACAACCTGCCCCACGAACTGGGTGAACTCGCCCACGGCATCAACGTGATGCTCGACCGCCTGGATGCCGGTGTGCAGCAACTCTCGCAATTCTCCGATGACCTGGCCCACGAACTGCGCGCGCCCTTGACCAACCTGATGGGCAAGGCCCAGTTGACCCTGTCGCGCCAGCGCCCGCCGCAGGAATACAAGGCGGTGCTGGAATCCAACACCGAAGAACTCGAACGCCTGGCGCGAATTGTCAGCGACATGCTGTTTCTGGCGCAGGTCAGCCATCCGGCGGCGCGGGCCTCATTCACCGAGGTGTCCCTGGCCCAGGAAGCCCAGCGCGTGATGGAGTTGTTTGCCCTGAGCGCCGAAGATAAAGGCGTCACCCTGAGCCTGCGCGGCGATGCCTGGGTGACCGGCGACCGACTGATGATCCAGCGGGCGATTTCCAACTTGCTCTCCAATGCCATTCGCCACACACCCGAGGCCTCTACCGTGTTGCTGTTGGTGGAGACCTACGAGCAGAGCGTATCGCTGTCGGTGGGCAACCCGGGGCGAGGCATTGAAGCGCACCACCTGCCGCACCTGTTCGAACGTTTCTACCGCGCCGATAGCAGTCGTACCCGCGCCGAGGGCGGCACCGGGTTGGGGTTGGCCATTGTGAAGTCGATCATGCATTTGCATCAGGGCCATGCGCATGTCACCAGCCAGCTTGGGCGTTTTACGCGGTTCAGCCTGGTGTTTCCTTCAAAGCCAGCCTAGGCCCAATGTAGGAGCGAGCTTGCTCGCGAAAAACGTCAACGATAACGCGTGTTTCCTGAATAAACGCGGCGCCTGTGGGTTTTTCGCGAGCAAGCTCGCTCCTACAGAGGGTAAGCCCGCACATTGCGGCGTTTTCACGGTTGTCAGGCGGTCTCTTCATCGCGGCGATGAGCCCATTGGTACAACGCCGGCAGCACCAGCAAGGTCAGCAAAGTCGAAGAAATAATCCCGCCAATCACCACCGTCGCCAATGGACGCTGCACTTCGGCGCCGGTGCCGGTGGCGAGTGCCATGGGGATAAACCCGAGGGACGCCACCAGCGCGGTCATCAGTACCGGGCGCAAGCGGGTCAACGCGCCTTCGTGGATCGCCACCGATAACGAGCGGCCTTCCTCGCGCAGGTTTCGGATGAACGCGATCATCACCAGGCCATTAAGCACCGCCACGCCCGACAAGGCGATAAAGCCCACACCCGCCGAAATCGACAGCGGAATATCACGCAGCCACAAGGCCATGATCCCGCCGGTGAGCGCGAAGGGGATGCCGGTAAACACCAGCAGGCCGTCCTTGAGGTTGTTGAACATCATGAACAGCAACCCGAACACCAACAGCAACGCTACCGGCACCACGATGCGCAAGCGTTCGGAAGCCTCCTTCAACTGTTCGAACTGGCCGCCCCAGGTGGTCCAGTAACCGGCAGGGACTTTCACCTGGGTAGTGATGGCGGCTTCGGCCTCCTCGACAAACGAGCCGATATCGCGCCCGCGCACGTTGGCGCTGACGATCACCAGGCGCTTGCCGTTCTCGCGGCTGATCTGGTTGGGGCCCAGCACCAGGTCGAGGCTGGCAACCTGGGACAAGGCGATAAAGCCCAACTGCCCCGAGGTACTACTCGCCAGCGCCGGCACCGGGATCAACAGCCGTGACAAGCCGTCGATATCGGTGCGCAACGTGTCGGACAAGCGCACCACCATGTCAAAACGCCGATCACCCTCGTACAGCGTACCGGCCTGGCGCCCACCGACAGCGACGGCGATGGTGTCCTGCACATCACCCACATTCAGGCCGAAGCGAGCGGCCTTGTCGCGGTCGATATTGATGGTCAGCACCGGCAGGCCGGAGGTCTGTTCCACCTTCACTTCCGAGGCGCCGTTGAGCTTCTGCAAGGTCTCGGCGATTTCCCCGGCAGTCTGGTTGAGCACCGCCATATCATCGCCGAACACCTTCACCGCCACATCGCTGCGCACTCCGGAAATCAGCTCGTTGAAGCGCAACTGGATCGGCTGCGAGAGCTCATACACGCTGCCCGGCACAATCGCGCTGGCCCGTTGGATATCGGCGATGATTGCCTCGCGGGACTTCTTCGGGTTCGGCCATTGGTCCTTGGGTTTGAGCATCACGTAGCTGTCGGAAATATTCGGCGGCATCGGGTCGGAGGCGATTTCCGCCGTACCGGTGCGCGCAAACACCCGCTCGATTTCCGGCACTTGGGCCAGTAAGGTTTTTTCCAGTTGCTGCTGCATCTGCACTGATTGGGTCAGGCTGGTGCCAGGCACACGCAGCGCCTGTTGGGCAAAGTCACCTTCGCTGAGGCTGGGGATAAATTCACTGCCCATGCGGCTGGCGACCAACCCCGACACGACGATGGTCAGTGCGGCCAGGCCGAACACCAGGGGCCGACGCACCATCACCCAGTTGAGCACCGGGTCATACACCCGACGCGCACTGCGCATGACGAAGTTTTCTTCTTCCTTGACCTTGCCGGTGACGAACAACGCAATCGCCGCCGGTACGAAGGTCACCGACAGAATCATCGCGCCGAGCAAGGCAATCACCACGGTGAAGGCCATGGGGTGGAACATCTTCCCGGCCACGCCCGTGAGAGCGAAGATCGGCAGGTACACCACCATGATGATCAACTGCCCGAAGATCAGCGCGCGTCGTGCCTCCTTGGCCGCGGCGAACACTTCGTGCAGGCGTTCACTGCGGGTCAGCAACCGGCCGTGGCGCTGCTGTGCGTGGGCCAGACGGCGGATGGCGTTCTCGACGATCACCACCGCACCGTCAACGATAATGCCGAAGTCCAGCGCGCCCAGGCTCATCAGGTTGGCGCTGACTTTGTTGGTGAACATGCCGGTGAAGGTGAACAGCATCGCCAGCGGAATCACCATTGCCGTGATCAGCGCCGCACGGATGTTGCCCAGAAACAGAAACAACACCGCCACCACCAGCAACGCACCTTCGAAAAGGTTTTTCTTCACCGTGGCGATGGCTTTTTCCACCAGGTTGGTGCGGTCGTAAACAGTGACCGCCACCACGCCTTCGGGCAGCGAGCGGTTGATCTCCTCAAGCTTTTTCGCCACCGCCTGGGACACGCTGCGGCTGTTCTCGCCGATCAACATGAACACCGTGCCCAGCACCACCTCACGGCCATTTTCGGTGGCGGCGCCGGTACGCAGCTCACGACCAATGTCGACCTGGGCCACATTGCGCACGCGGATCGGTGTGCCGTCCGAGGTGGTGATGACAATGTTGGCGATGTCGTCGATAGACGCCACCTGGCCAGGCGCGCGGATCAACAACTGTTCGCCGCTGCGCTCGATATAGCCGGCGCCGACGTTGGCGTTGTTGCGCTCCAGCGCCGTGACCAAATCGTTGAGGGTCAGGTTGTAAGCGGCCAGGCGCTTGGGGTCTGGCGCAATCTGATATTCCTTGGCGAAGCCGCCGATGGTATTGATCTCGGCCACGCCTGGCACGTTGCGCAGTTGCGGTTTGATGATCCAGTCCTGGATCACCCGCAGGTCGGTGGGGGTGTAAGGCGTACCGTCCTCTTTGCGCACACCGTCCTCGGCTTCGACGGTCCACAGGAAAATTTCCCCAAGGCCAGTGGAAATCGGCCCCATCGCGGTTTCGATGCCGTCAGGCAATTGCTCACGGGCCACTTGCAGGCGTTCGTTGACCAATTGGCGGGCGAAGAACAGGTCGGTGCCGTCCTTGAAAATCACCGTGACCTGGGACAAACCGGAACGCGACAGCGATCGCGTCTGCTGCAGGCCCGGTAGGCCGGCCATGGCGGTTTCGATGGGAAAGGTGACGCGCTGCTCGGTTTCCAGCGGCGAAAAACCGGCCGCCGCCGAGTTGATCTGCACCTGTACGTTGGTGATGTCAGGCACTGCGTCGATGGGCAGTTTCTGATAGCTGGCGATGCCGACACAGGCCATCAACAGCACCGCCAGCAACACGATGATGCGCTGCTCGATGGCGAATTGGATAAGGCGCTCAAACATGGGGAATCACTCGCAGGATCAATGGGCGTGTTCGGCCGAGCCTTTGCCCAGTTCGGACTTGAGGATGAAGCTGCCAGCCGTCGCCACCTGCGCGCCGGCCTCCAGGCCTTTGCGCACTTCGACGTAGCCGTTTTCACTGACGCCCAGTTCAAGATGGCGGGTGATAAAGCCGTCCGCGGTGCGCACAAACACCGAGGGTTTGTCCTCGACGGTCTGGATAGCGGTTTGCGGCACGGCCACCTTGGCCTGATAAGTATCGGTGGCCACTTGCACGGCCACGAACAAGCCCGGGCGCCAGGCGTCATCGGGGTTGGGGACCGTCACGCGCACGGTGGCGGTGCGCGTCTGCTCACCGAGCAAGTTGCCCACATAGGCCACGGTGCCCAGCACTTCGGTGCCCATTTCCGTCGAGCTGACTTTCACCGGTTTGCCCACGCGAACCTTGTTCAAGTCCTTGGGAAATACGCCGAAGGTGACCCACACCTGGGACAGATCCGAGAGGGTAAAGGCATTGCTGGTTTCACTGACCACCTCGCCCACCCCCAGGTGTTTTTCCACCACCACACCGGCGAAGGGCGCACGCAGTTCATAACGATTGCCGCCGGCCAGTACCGCGCTGCCGCTGAGCGCAGTCATTTTTTGCCGCGCATTGTTCAGGGCGATTTCGGCTTCTTGCAGAGTTTGCCGCGCCAGCAGGTAATCCTGTTCGGCAGAAATTTTGTCCTGCCACAACTGACGCTCGCGCTGGAAGGTGGTGCGCGCCAGTTCGACTCGGCGCTCGCTGGCGGCCAATTCGCTGCGCTGGTCGGAAATCTGCTGGCTGGCGATCACCGCCAACAGCTCACCCTTCTTCACCGACTGGCCCAGGTTGACCTTCACCGCCTCCACCACGCCTGCCGCACGGGGCACGATATGGGAGGTACGGTCTTCATCAAAACGCACTTCGCCCGGCAGCGTCAGCACGGTGCTGATGGCACGCGGTTGCGCCTGGGCCAACTGGATGCCGGCGGCTTGAATCTGCTGCTCGGTGAGTTCGAGCTTGCCTTCTTCTTCCTCGGCGTGGGCGAAGCCGGAAAGCATCAGGCCCAGGGCGACGGCGAGCGCCATGCCATGTTTTTTGTTCATCAGGAGACTCCAGGAAAAATCAAAAGCGGGCGAGGTCGCCGTAAATGCGTTCGATGCGTACCCAGGCCTCGGTGGCCTGGGCGGTGGCCGCAAGGTATTGGGTGCGGGCCGCGATCAAGGTGCGCTGGGCGTCGAGCACGTCGAGGAAGTTGAACTTGCCCATCTCGAAGCCACGGGTGGCGCTGTCTACCGCACTTTGTGCGGCGGGCAGGATCTGCTGGTTGAACGCGCGCACTTCGGTATTTGCCGTTTGCCATAGGTCCAGGGCCTGGCGGGTTTCGGTGCGCAGGCGCAGCTCGGCGGCGTTGCGCAGGTCGCGGGCCTGGTCGGCGCGTCGAGTGGCCGCGAGGATGTTGCCCTGGTTGCGGTTGAACAGCGGGATCGGCATCGACACGCCCACCAGGTTCACCCGTTCGCGCACACTGGCGTCGTATTGGCTGCCGATCGACACGTCCAGGTCAGAAATGCGCTGGGCTTTTTCCAGGCCCACGCTGGCTTCGTTCTGCACAATGCTGAGTTCGGCCAGGCGCAATTCGGCAGTTTGCTCAAGGCGTGCCAGCAATGGCGCGGCGGCGGGTAACGCCGGTACCGAGGTGCTTGGCGTGGCGACGGCCTGGAAGTCGGTGGCGGCGCTGCCGGTACTGGTGGCGAGGCGACGGTAGGCGTCAGTGAGGCCAATCTGTGCGCGGTTCAATTCCAGACGGATTTCCGACACCTGCACCTGGGCGCGAGTGGCTTCCACCGGCGACGACTTGCCAGCGGTGACGCGCCCATTGGCGACCACTAGCCCGCGCTCGGCAAGCGTCATGGAGCGTTGCGCCAGGTCAAGGCGTTCCTGGGCGCGCAGGGCGCCGTAGTAGCTGTCGATGATCTCGGCACGCAACTGGTTGCGACGCTGCTCCAGGGTCAGCGCGGCGGCATCCTGGGCGCGGGTGGCCACCTCGATGCGTGCACCGCGCTTGCCGCCCAGTTCAAGGGTCTGGCTGAGTTTGATGCTGGTGGTGCGGCTGTTGCGGCGGGTGTCTTCGGCGTCCCAGGAGGCCACCGGGTTGGGGATCAGGCCGGCCTGTTGCCGGCCGCCTTGGGCGATGTCGATTTCCCATTGTGCGGCCGCCAGGTCCGGGTTGTTGGCGAAGGCGGTTTGCAAGGCTGCATCGAGGGTGAGGGGTTGTGCCTGGGCGGCGTTTGCGGATATCCACACTACCAGTGCCGCCGCCCCCAACAGTGTTCTAACGAAAATTGCCATAACGAGAGTTCCACGCCCATGAAGTCGCTGAGGTTTCCCAGCGGGGGCAATGTAGCTTTCGGTACTTATCAGGGCCGTGGGCGAAAGATTACAAATCCGTTAGCCAGGCTCAGGCATGCACTTCGTCGTGATCGTCATGTTGAAAACCCTCGCCCTCGACCTGGATCGTGGCATGGGAAATATCGAATTGTTCGTGCAGTAATTCCGTCACTTGGCTGAGGATCTGTTGCTCGCTGCCTTGGGACGCATCCGCGACCAGATGCGTACTCAGCACGTTCTTGCCACTGGTGAGGGCCCAGATATGCAGGTCGTGCACGTCCCTGACCCCCGGCACGCTGCGGATGGCCTGCTCCACCTGCTCGATGTCCACACCCTCCGGCACACCTTGCAGCAGGATGTTCATGCTCGCCTTAAGCAACGTCCAGGTGCGCGGCAATACCCAAAAGCCGATGGCGGCCGCGACCACGGAGTCAACCCAACCCCAGCCAGTGAACATGATCACCAGCGCGGCAATGATCACGCCGACGGAGCCCAGCATGTCGCTCCAGACTTCCAGGTAGGCGCCCTTGACGTTAAGGCTCTCGCCACTGGCAGCGCTGAGCAGGCGCATGGAGATCAGGTTGACCACCAGCCCCAGCAGCGCAATCACCAGCATGCCGGTGGACTGGATCTCGGCGGGCGCCTGCAGCCGTTGGTAAGCCTCGTACAAGATGTAGAACGCCACGGCGAACAGCAGTAATGCATTGAAGGCGGCCGCCAGGATCTCGAACCGCGCATAACCAAAGGTGCGCTTGCGGTCTGCCGGGCGCTTGGCGACCTGGATCGCCACCAGGGAAATCGCCAGGGCCAGGGCGTCGGTCATCATGTGCGCCGCGTCCGACAACAGCGCCAGGCTGCCGGTGATAAAAGCGCCGATGACTTCGGCCAGCATGAAGCTGCCGGTCAGCCCCAGGGCGATCCATAACTTGCGTTCGTGGCCGGCGCGTACTTGGGCGTGGCTGTGTCCTGCGCTCATGAAATGTCCTCGTGGGTTGGGATGGGGCGGATCATAGAGCTATAGGCCAGTTCCACTGGCATGGTTTGCAAAATTGTCATCTGAGCGCCAGAGCGTCGTTAGCTTCGGGCGCACCAAAATCGTTCATGCACGCGCTGGGGGAGCTCTATCAGGTATGCTTTTCCGGCTGAAACAAAAAGAAACATATTAGCCAACCTGCTCGATAAGGAGTCCCGTCTTGGAGTTATCGACTGCCGCGTGGATGGTTCACGACACCCGCCTCATGCTCTGCGTGCTGTTGGCGATCGCCAGCATCATTGTGCTAATCAGCGCGACCAAACTGCCGCCCTTCCTGTCGATTTTGATCGGCACCTTTATCGCCGGGGTCGGCGCTGGCCTGCCGCCGGAAGAAGTGGCAAAGGCGTTCAGTAAAGGCGCCGGGGCGATTCTCGGCGAAGCCGGGATCATCATTGCCCTGGGTGCGATGCTCGGCGCGCTGATGGCCGAATCCGGCGCGGCCGACCGTATTGCCACCACGTTGCTCGGGCTGGGCAAAGGCAAGTCATTGCCCTGGGTGATGGCGTTGGTCGCCATGGTGATCGGCCTGCCGCTGTTCTTCGAAGTGGGCCTGGTGATGATGGTGCCGATCATCTTTGTGATGGCCAAGCGTTCGAACCAGCCGTTGCTGAAGATCGCCATCCCTGCACTGGCGGGCATGACCACCTTGCATGCCTTGATGCCACCTCACCCTGGGCCGCTGATTGCCGTAGGCGCATTGCACGCCGACCTGGGCCTGACCATGTTGCTGGGCTTTTGCCTGGCGGTGCCGGCAGTGATCCTGGCCGGGCCGCTGTATGGCAACTGGCTGTCCAAGCGCCTGCACGTGGATGAGCCGGCCGATATCGGCGCCTTGTTCAGCGCACCGCCCAAGGCCCCGCGCCAGCCGAGCTTCGGTGTGTCGCTGCTGATCATTCTGTTGCCGGTAATCCTGATGCTCGGCAGCACCTTGGCTAAAGTCGCGTTGGCGCCGGAAAGCACCCTCGCCCTGACCTTGAAATTCCTCGGTGAACCGCTGGTCGCCCTCGGCCTGGCCGTAATCGCCGCGGTCGTCTGCCTGGGTTGGGCGGCGGGCATGCCACGCGCCGACGTCGGCAACACCCTGCGCAAAGCCCTGGCGCCCATCGCCGTACTACTGCTGACTATCGGCGCCGGCGGCGGCCTCAAGCAAACCCTGCTGGACGCCGGCGTCAGCCAGACCATCAGCAAAGTCGCCGAAGGCGCGCACATGCCCTACCTGCTGCTGGCCTGGCTGATCGCCGTGGCCCTGCGCCAGGCCACCGGCTCGGCCACCGTCGCCACCACCACGACCGCCGGCATCCTCGCGCCGATGATGGCCGGGTTGGCGGCGACGCAAAGCTCATTGGTCGCCCTGGCCATCGGCGCCGGCTCGGTGTTCTTCTGCCACGTCAACGACGCCGGGTTCTGGATGGTGCGTGAGTACTTTGGCTTGCAGTTGAAACAGACGATCTGGGTGTGGTCGGTGTTGCAGACGATTGTTTCGGTGGTCGGGTTGGTGGGCACTTTGTTGCTCTGGCACTTCCTGACCTGATCCTCAGGCGGCCAGGCTGTGGCGTTTGCCAAACAACGCCACACTCGCCACCCCCACCGCCCCCATCACCACGCAATACCCCACGCAGATCCACGGGCTGGTCGGCATCAGCGCGATCAACAACAACGGTGTAGTACTTGCCCAGAGTGCATAGGCAATGTTGTAGGTGAAGGAAATGCCCGACACCCGCACCTGCGCCGGAAACAGCCCGACCATCACCGACGGCACCGCGCCCACCACGCCGCAACTCAGGCCCGCCACGGCATACGCCGCGCCGAGCCACACACCGCCGGCGATCAGGCTGGCGTACAGCAGCGCAATGCCCACCGGCAGCAACAGGCTGTAGACCAATACCGCGCGCCATGCGCCGATGCGGTCCACCAGCAGGCCGGCGAGCACGCAGCCAATATTCAGGAAGACGATGCCCAGGGCGCTGAGGGCGAAGGTGTGGCTGGGGCTCATGCCGAAGGTTTTCTGCATCATGGTCGGGGTGATGACCACCAGCACCACCACAGCAGATGTCAGCACGCAGGTGAGGATCATCGCCGGCAGCAGCACGGCGCGATGGTCGCGCAGCACGGTGCGCAAGGGCATTTCGGCGGCGGCTTGGCGACGCGCCTGCATCTCCAGGAACACCGGGGTTTCACTGAGCCAGCGGCGCAGCCATACGCCGATCACACCGAATACGCCGCCCAGCAGGAAGGGGAAGCGCCAGGCGTAATCGAGGATTTCGGCGGGGGTGAAGACCTGCGCTAGCAAAGTGGCGGTCAGCGCCCCCAGCAGGTAACCGAAGGTCAGGCCGGCCTGCAAAAACCCCAAGGCATAGCCACGATGGTGACGCGGTGCGTGCTCGGCGACGAAAGTCCAGGCGCTGGGCACTTCGCCGCCCACTGCTGCGCCTTGCAGCACGCGCAACGCCAGCAGGATCAGCGGGGCGAAATAGCCGATTTGCGCGTAGGTCGGCATGACGCCGATCAACAGGCAGGGCAAGGCCATCATCAGGATGCTCAGGCTGAAGACGCGCTTGCGCCCCAGGTGGTCGGCAAAGTGCGCCATCAGGATGCCGCCCAGTGGACGGGCGAGGTAGCCGGTCACGAAAATGCCGAAGCTTTGCAACAGGCGCAGCCACTCGGGCATTTCCGGCGGGAAGAACAGTTGGCTGAGGGTCAGCGCAAAGAACACGAAGATAATGAAGTCGTAGATTTCCAGGGCGCCGCCGAGGGCGGCCAGGCCCAGGGTTTTGTAGTCGGAGCGGGAAAAACGCTGCGCCCGTGGGGAAAAGGTGGCAGTCATGTGCAGGCTCGGCAGGCAAACAAAAAAATGGCGTGCAGGTTATGAGCTGAGCCCATCGATGGCAATCGTGACAGATATATTTGTTTTACTCATTGATCGTTGAAGATAACAACATTCCCAAATCAATGGCCGTAGAGGAACATGCCGTAAAACTGCCAAACCCCATAATAACTACAAGAGGAAAGACTCGTGGCCGATGCTATCGAAGACAGCCGCTATGCCCGATTTGCCCTGCGTTGCTCCAACTTCGCCGAGCGCTGGTTTCCTGACTCCTGGGTGTTTGCCGCCCTCGCCGTGATCATCGTCGCCGTGGCGACCCTGGGCATGGGCGCCGCGCCGGCCGAAGCGGCCAAGGCATTTGGCGATGGGTTCTGGAGCCTGATCCCGTTCACCATGCAGATGGCCTTTGTGGTGATCGGCGGTTACGTGGTCGCCAGCTCACCGCCGGCAGTGAAGTTGATCGACCGCCTGGCGCGCATTCCCAAGAATGGCCGTTCGGCTGTGGCCTGGGTGGCGTTGATTTCCATGGTGGCGTCGTTGCTTAACTGGGGCCTGTCCCTGGTGTTCGGCGGTTTGCTGGTGCGGGCATTGGCCCGGCGCACGGATTTGCGCATGGACTACCGTGCCGCTGGCGCTGCAGCGTACCTGGGCCTGGGGGCCGTATGGGCGCTGGGGCTGTCGTCGTCGGCCGCGCAGTTGCAGGCCAACCCGGCCAGCTTGCCGCCGTCGATCCTGTCGATCACTGGGATGATCCCGTTCACCGAGACTATTTTTTTGTGGCAATCCGGCGTGCTGTTGCTGGCGCTGATCGTAGTGTCGCTGATCATCGCCTACGCCACCGCGCCTGGCCCCAACAGCGCCCGGGATGCCAAGGCCTGCGGCATTGACCCGGCCTTCAACCTGCCCAAGCCGCAGGCGCCGACGCGCCCCGGTGAATGGCTGGAACACAGCCCGTTGCTGACGATTCTGCTGGCGTTGCTGGCGGCCGGCTGGCTGTTCCATGAGTTCTCGACCAAGCCGGCGATCAGCGCCATCTCGGGGCTCAATACCTATAACTTCCTGTTCATCATGGTGGGCGCGCTGCTGCACTGGCGCCCGCGCAGCTTCCTCGATGCCGTGGCCCGTGCGGTGCCGACCACCACCGGCGTGCTGATCCAGTTTCCGCTGTACGGTTCGATCGCCGCACTGATGACGGTGGTCAAGGGCGGCGACGGCCAGACCCTGGCGCACCATATCTCGACGTTCTTCACCTCCATCGCCTCCCACGACACCTACGCCCTGCTGATGGGCGTTTACTCAGCAGTGCTGGGCTTCTTCATCCCCTCAGGTGGCGGCAAGTGGATCATCGAAGCGCCGTATGTGATGCAAGTGGCCAATGATCTGCAATACCACCTGGGCTGGGCGGTGCAGATCTACAACGCCGCCGAGGCGCTGCCGAACTTGATCAACCCGTTTTATATGTTGCCGTTGCTGGGTGTGCTGGGGCTGAAGGCACGGGATTTGATCGGGTTTTCGTTCGTGCAGTTGCTGGTGCATACGCCGCTGGTGTTGTTTCTGCTGTGGGCGTTGGGAACGACGCTGAAGTATTTGCCGCCTGTGATGCCCTGAATAACGGGTGACCGCAACTGTTGGTAAACAGTTGCGGTCAAGGATTTACAGGAAGGCGTGCCAATAGATCAGGTAATGCACTCTGTACAAGGAATATGTGAATGGCGTGCCGCGAAGTCCGGATGCTGATCCATGATTTTCGTCGACACTTCACCAATGATGATCAGGCTCATGACCACAGCTTGTTGTGTTCGCCGGTCCTCCAAAAACTCTTCTTTGCTCAAGCCCTCTACAAAAGTGATCGCGTCAGTGGCAGCTTGCCAGATAATCCCCTAGCCGACTTTCCGTCATACTGGCCGGGCCTCCGCTAGCACTTTATCGCGAAACTTCAAAGGCAAGTCGCCAGGCGTAAGCAGGTCGACATTAACGCCGAGCAAGTCCTCAAGCTCGACCTGCAACCCACCGAGATCAAAGAGCGTTGTGCCCGGCGGCGCGTCTACCAGCAAATCAAGATCACTGCCTTCTTGGTCAGTCCCCATCAGTACCGACCCAAATACTCTGGGATTGGAAATACGGAAACGTCCGACCACTTCTCGTACAGCCGTTCGTTGCAGATCAAGTGCAGTTGAAGGTCTCACGACTCACCTCAGTGATGTGCGTTAGAAGGGCAGTCTAGCAGCGCCTGAGCCGTGTAGACACGCCCCGCCCATCACACGCCTGTCTTTGTTCCGTCACATTCCATTGCTACCGTCCTGCGAAATATCTTGCAACATCTCGCCAAGGATTTCTCGCAATGAGTGACGAGCACAACGACCACCCTGCCCACGACTGCGCCCCCAAAACGCCGGTAGACACCAGCCGTCGGCGCTTCCTCGGCGGTGCGGCGGTGTTGGGGGTGGGGGCGACCTTGAGTGCCTGCGGCAATACCAGCGAAGCACCGAACCCACCCGTGGCGCGGCCGCTCACGCCCCAGAAACTGGACAAGGCGCTGCGCGAGCAGGTGAAAACCGTGGTGGTGATTTATGCCGAGAACCGCAGCTTCAACAACCTGTTCGCAGATTTCCCCGGGGTGGAGAAACCGCTGTCGGCGTTAACCGCCAAGGACTTCCAGCAGCGCGACCGCGATGGCAGCGTATTGCCTGCCCTGCCACCGAGCTGGGGCGGTGTGTTGCAGGTCGGCCCACAAACGGTGGACGGGGTGACTTACCCCAGCGAAGTGCAATTCCAGCAAAACCTGCCCAACGCGCCGTTCGCCCTCAAAGGCCCGCAGGGCGAAGACCTGCCATTGAGCCTGGTGACCCGCGACCTATGGCACGTGTTCTACCAGAACCAGATGCAGATCAACGGCGGCAAGAATGATGGTTTTGTCGCCTGGGGCGATTCCGGTGGGCTGGTGATGGGCCATTACGCCCAAAGCCGTTATGCCCTGCGCCTGTGGGACGTGGCCAAGGAGTTTGTGCTGTGCGATAACTTCTTCCAGGGCGCGTTTGGTGGCTCGTTCCTTAACCACCAGTACCTGATCAGCGCCACCGCGCCGTTTTATCCCAATGCCGCGCAGTCGGTGGCCAAGGCGCAGATCGCCACGCTGCAAAGCGATGACCCCAGCGGCACGCGCCTAAAGCCCTTGGACACGTCACCGGCCAGCGCCATGACCGGCCCGCCACAATTCGGCCCCAGCGCATTGACACCCGATGGTTACGGCGTAAACACCCTGGCCCCACCCTACTGGCCCACCTGGATCCGCGACCCGCAAAACCCGGATTATTCCAAGCCCGACCTGCCCAATGTGCTGGTGCCGCAAACCCACGAGCATATTGGCGACAAGCTGTCGAAGAAGAACATCGACTGGGCCTGGTACGCCGGTGCGTGGCAAGCCACCCTGGAGCAGTTCAAGGACTCCGGCGGCATCCCCAAGATTCCGAATTTCCAGTACCACCACCAGCCGTTCAATTACTTCAAGCAGCAAGGCCCGCAAAACCCGGCAGAACGTGCCAGGCGCCTGCGTGACGGCGGTTTGGGCGATGAGTCGAGTACCAACCGGTTCTTCGCCGACGCCCAGGCCGGCAAGCTGCCCGCTGTGAGTTTCTACAAGCCCCAGGGCAACCTGAACATGCACGCTGGCTATGCCGATGTGGCCTCGGGCGATCGCCATATCGCCCGCGCCTTGAAGGTGCTGCAAGAGAGCCCGCAGTGGAAAAACATGGTTGTGGTAGTGACCGTGGATGAAAACGGCGGCTGGTGGGACCACGTGGCTCCGCCCCAGGGTGACCGCTGGGGCCCGGGCTCGCGGGTTCCGGCGCTGGTGGTGTCACCGTTTGCCCGCAAAGGCACGGTGGACCATACGGTGTACGACACGGCATCGATCCTGCGTTTGATCACCCGGGTGTTCCAGTTGGAAACCCTGGACGGCCTCAAGCAGCGCGATGACGCGATGATCGCGCGCGGCCAGAAACCCATGGGCGATCTGAGCAATGCCTTGCAGTTCAGCCTGTAGGGGCTTATCCAATAACGACATGCCGGGCGATTTAACACGCGATTTTCCCGGTCAGCCGCTACTGTGTGCAGGTGGGCTTCCATCCCGCGCAGACGGGCTTCGCTGACAAGGAATCGACTATGTTTAAACCGACCAGGCTGTCCTTCACCCTCGCCGCACTACTGGCGAGTGCGGTCGTACAGGCCGACATCGAGGTGCCACTGGGCAACACGCAGCGCGTCACCCAGTTGTTCGCGTACCCCAACAACTGCAATGTGATCTGCTTCCGGCCATGGTCACTGGAGCAGACCGCCGAACACTATTTGAACCAGAGCCTGCAACGTGACGGTTACAGCCGGGCCAAGGTCAGTGTGAAGACCCACGACGGTCAGGTCACGGCGACCTTCAGCGGCGTGCCCGACAGTTACGGCCAGCCACTGACCACGCTGCTCAATACCGCCGACCTGGCTTACCAAGGCGCCAGCCAGCTCAACAGCGATGGCAAATGGGCCTACAACTGGTACCTGTTCCTGCCGTTGGGCATGGCCCTGGAAAACCGCAAAAGCATCGAGCTGTTGCACTTCCCTCCGGATTACTCGCTGACCCAGGCCCAGGATTACCTGGAATCGGCCACCACCGACCGCTGGGCCACCTTGTTAAGCGAAAATGGCGTACCGGCCACGGAAACGCCGGCGTACCAGACCATCATCGATATCGCGCCCATCGCTGCGCCGTCCAATGCCGGCAAAGACCTGGAAACCGTCTACGGGTATTTCACCGACTACCAGACCCGCATGGTCAAGGAACTGAGCCTGCGCCCTGGCGGCGCATTACCCATGGTGGCCTTCGGCGCGCCAGTGCGTAGCTGGATCAAGCAACAATACGGGCAAACCGTGGGCGTGCTGAGCCTGGCGCAGATCAGCCCGGAGCCTGGCAAAACCGTCGCAGTATTGGGCGCCAACCACCCAAGTTACATTTGGTATGCGGCCTGCCCCGACAGCTATGACGGTGATGAACAAAAGGCTGATGACGCCGGTTTGAAAGTGATGGGCCAGGACTTGAGCGCCGCCTGCTGGCAAGCAGGCATGGGCCAGAAACCCGCCAGCGATGCGAACGTATTGCTCAAGGCCTGCCTGAACACTTGGCAAGTCACGCGCAAGGAGCAGACGTGTGAATTGTTCTACACCTCGGTGCGCCACCTGACGCCCGAGCAGGCCAACGCCAAGTGCGCCACAGCACCTATCAAAGCGCAGTTGAAACTGTTGAGAAATGCCGCTCCCACGCCCACCGTCATAGCCCCCGCGCTTTAAGGCGAAGAAACCGTTTCTACTGTCAACTTTGACAGTAGAAACCGGATCCCACTTCGGCGAATCTAGGGCCGCGCCCATTTGCTGCAAGACTGGCCGTCACACCCGCAGGTCCATGCAGCCCCGCTCAGGAGAGTGATGAAAACTCGAGCCATGGATAAGGCTGAAACGGCTGTGAATGACTGCCTCTATCCCTTCAAGACGCTGCTCGTGGAACAGGGTTACCCCTCGACCGAGCACTTTGAGGTCAAGCAAGAGGCTGAAGGGGTTGCGGCCAGGGTCACGGCGCGCGTGGCCTTTGAGAGTCGCACGCGCATTGCTAAGGTTTCCGGTTATGCCGTGAGCGAACGGCGCCCGTACACGCTGCAACTGTCACCCCGCATCCACTTGTACGATTGTTGGCTCTGCGGCCTGTTACAGCACTCCTGCAACCCGAACGTGTTTCTAGACACGACGTACCTGGAGCTATGGACGGTGCAACCCATCGGCGCCGGCAGCTTGCTGACGCTGGATTACGCCACCACCGAAGACACACTGGCCCGGCAGTTCGCTTGCCATTGCGGCGAGCTGAACTGCCGGGGCTGGATCACCGGCAGCAAGGAGCCGCTGAACGCCGAAGGCCAGGCCTTCATGGCCTGGTGGCGTGAGCACAAACGACCTTAGGCTTCGCCCAACGGACGCAGGCGGTATTGCGGCGGCAGTTGCTCGAAGCCACTGATGGTGGTGTTCAAACTCTTCCAGCGACCGTCCTTGATGCCATAGATGCAGCCATGGATCGACAGGCTCTGCCCACGATGCCAGGCATTTTGCACAATGCTGGTGTGGCCGACGTTGGCCACCTGCTGGATCACGTTGAGCTCGCACATGCGGTCCACACGCTCTTCTTCGGTCGGCAACTGGGCCAGCACATCGCGGTTTTCGTAGTAAAGGTCGCGAATGGTGCGTAGCCAGCCGTCGATCAGGCCGAACTGACGGTCCTGCATCGACGCACGCACGCCGCCACAGCCGTAGTGACCGGTGACGAGGATGTGTTTGACCTTGAGCACGTCCACCGCGTACTGGATCACCGACAGGCAGTTGAGGTCAGTGTGCAGCACCACGTTGGCCACGTTGCGATGCACAAACAGATCACCGGGCAACATGCCGACGATCTCGTTGGCCGGTACACGGGCATCGGAGCAGCCGATCCACAGGTATTCCGGGGTCTGCTGGCGGGCGAGCTTGGCGAAGAATTCGGGATCTTCCTGTTTGATCGCGTCCGCCCAGCGTTCGTTGTTATCAAGCAGGTCTTGTAGTTCGTTCATCAGGGAAGCCTCAGGAATGATGCGCAGGTTTGTGACTGACAAGCCCTCGTCCGGGTCACGCCAGGCGCTAATTAGCTTGAATTTTTTGGCTGCCATGCCTGTCCACACACTATAAGCCCCACAGTATGAGGATTGGCCATGACTGAATCACGACGTCCCTACGGCGCAACGCAGCCGGAACCGATCGATGACAACGAAGACCGCATGGGTGAGATGCGCGAGCTGGATTTTGACGAGCAGGACCAGACTGCGGAAATCGGCGACGAGCTGCCCCGCCGTGAGCGCGACCATCTGATGCCCGACGAACGGGTGCGCGAAGCCGGGCTGACCGGCGCATCGACGGATGATCATGAATCCACCGACGACGATATGAGCCCGGAGACGCTGATCCGTGAGGACGGCGCGCGGGATGCGCAGGAGGAAGGCGAAGACAATGCCGCCGACTATGACTTGAGCGTCGTGGGAGAGAATGACATTGGTGGCGGGAATGGGTTGGATGAGGCGGAACTGGCTGATCTGGACCCACTGAACGGCAAGCGCTGACCCTGTGGGAGCTGGCTTGCCTGCGATGGTATCACCGCGGTGTTACTTGAAGACCGAGGTGCCTGCATCGCGGGCAAGCCCGGCTCCCACAGAGGTTCTGCACATAGGGGGCTCTGTATTTAATCGACCAGGGTGCACGCCATCACGACTGCATCTTCGCGGCCACCCACCGCCGGGTAGTAATCCCGGCGACGGCCGATCTCGTTGAAGCCATAACGCTCATACAGGCGAAACGCGCCGGTATTGCTGTCGCGCACTTCCAGGAAGCACTCCCGGGCATTGGCCGCATAGGCACGGGACATCAGGTGTTCCAGCAAAGCAAGGCCCAAACCACGGCCCTGGTTTTCCGGCTTCACAGTAATGTTCAGCAAGTGCGCTTCATCGAGAATGATCTGCACCACCCCGTGCCCCACTTGCTGCTCGCCTTCGAACATCAGCCAGATCTGGTACTTGCCCAGCCCGTCGAGAAAAATCCCGCGGGTCCAGGGGTGGCTGAACGCCGCGTATTCGATTTTCAGCACGGCCTCGAGGTCGGCCTCGGTCATCGGGCGAAAGGATAAAGCCTCACTCATCAGTTGTTTTCCAGCGCGCCATCAGCCGGCGCATGGCTTGCCAGACATCAGCCTTACGCTGTGGCTCTTCCATTAATAATTCCAGGCCCGGCAGGGCCCACACCGAACCCAGGCCTTCAACCTGCAGCTCGCGGTACCAGGCCTCGGCGTTTGCTTCACCGGCAAACCGCACAGCGGGCAGGCCGATCAGCCACAGGCACACGCAAGGCTCGTCTTCCAGGCGTGCCGAGACAAACCCCTGGACGAAATCTCGTGCGGCCTCGGGGCCCTGGTCCATGGTGCCGCGCACCAGCAGCGGCCAGCGCACCGGCTCACCGACGATTTGCGGGCTGTCGGGCAGGCCGGCGGCGCGCAGCATGTCCTTGAGCAACAGGTAGGCCGGGTCGCGGGACTGGAAACGTTCGCCGGTCGGCAGTTCCACCAGCAACAGGCAACGCCCGGCCCGCAGCAATTGCAGGGCAAAGCGTGGCGGCGGCACGACCGGCGCCTTGGCCACCGGCGCAGCCTCCTCCACCACCTTGGCAGCCTTGGTCACCGGCGCAGGGCGCGGCACTTCGATCTTGGCCCGTTCGACCACCGGGCGCGTCTCAGGGGTGGGCTTGACCACCGCCACGGGCGCGGCCGCTTCTTCCCCCGACGACTCGAACGCCTCATAAGGCTCAAGCGCCTGCAACAACTCGGGCCGCGACGGCGCGGCAAACGGCAGTTCGGTGCGGGGCAGCCAGTTGACCACCTGCATGGCGGTCAAGTAAGCGCGACGTCGGGACTCGATAAGCACAGCTCGGCCACTTGTGGATAAGTAAAGAGCGGGGATTCTACCGCTGTTCGGCAACAATCGCCCACTGCGCACTGACCGGCTGTGGATAAATCCCGCGCCTGATGCAGTACAATCGCGACTTTTAATCGCCAACCAGCCGGCCATTCCCATGATCGAACCCAAGCGCGTCCTGCGCGCCCTCGCCGAACACTGGGCCTTACTTGAGCCTCTGTGCGAACACTTCGACCAAGGCACCCTGAGCCTGGCCGAGCTGCGCGCACAGTTGGCCGCCCAACAACTGGACAGCACGCCCCAGGACATCACCAGCCTACTGGACGTGTGGATTCGCCTGGATATCCTGGTACCTGTCGCCAAGAGCCCGAACCGTTTCGAGCTCAACGCGCAGATCCACGACTTCCTCGCCTATCTTCGCAAGGAGCACCGGCTTGGCCTGTGCCTGGAAATCGAAGCCTACCTGCGCCACCTGGAGCGTCTGGCCGGTTACATCCAGGACGCCTTCGACATCCGTGACGGCCACGACCTGGCCCGGCAACTGCGCCTGCTGGATATGCGCGTGCGCGATGTGCTCAAAAAACTCGCCAACGACGAACAGGCCCTCGCCGCCGTGGCCGACCGCGCCAAGACCAGCGACCGCCAGATCCCGTTGCGCCAGCGTTACGCCGAGGTATTGGCGACCTGGGACGAATACGTCGAGCCGATGATCCAACTGGTGAACGCCGACGGCGCCTTCGAGCAAGGCGTACGCAAGGTGGAAAACGTGCTGCTGCGCATGCTCACCGAGCAACAGCGTCTTGGCCACCTGGTAGATGACGACATGCTGCTGCGCACCCATGCGCGCATCCTCGAGATGCAAACCAGCGCCCAGTTGACCTTGCGCCATGCGCGGGAGTTGCTGCTGCCGCTGCGTGAAGAAGCACGCCGGCATAACGCCGTGACTCGCGGTGCGGCGCTGGCCCTGTCGGCGATTCGCCGCAAAGGCCTGGACGCGGTGCCGCAAGCGGCGATGCCGATGTTCACCCGGCCGCAAAGTACCTTTTTGGGCAGTGCGAGCCAGGTCGAGGCCTATGTGTATGCCCTGGCCAATTTCGAGCCCAAGCCGGCGCGTTTCCCCAAGGCGCACAAGTCCCACAAAGGCGAAGCCCCGCGCGCACCGCGTACGGTCAAGGAAATGCTCGAACGCTGCGAAGACGCGCTGCCGATGCCCGACCTGATGACCTGGCTGCTGGAGCAGGAACCGGACGGCGCCACCGATGAATTGCTGTACTGGTTCTCGCGCCTGTCCCGGGAAAAACGCTTCAAGCGCGAGCGCCTGGAACGTCGCGATTACCACACCCACGAGCACCAGGTCAGCCTGCGCTCCTTCGCCCTGCTCCCGGCCGGCGTCGATGCCACTGAGAATTCTGCGAGCACGCCTTATGCATCTTGATCTATCCGAACTGTCCCAGCTGGCGCCGATCTTTCGCGAGCTGTTCAAGGGTTACCACGTCAGCCGTCGCGACCCGGAGCTGTACGCGCAATTGTCGAACTTCCAGGACCAGTACCGCACGCTGTTCAAGGCCCTGGGCTTTGAGCTGGTGTGCGATACCCGCGGCTTCTATTACTTCGTGCCGGACACTGCCGTGGCTGCCGCGCAGGTGAACAAAACCGCCCAGCGCCTGGCCCTGTTCACCTTCATCATCGTCGAACACCTGGCCGACCAGGGTCGCGACCCGATTGCGGTGCTCGACGGCGGCAGCCTGGGCCGCGATGAATTGCCTTCGTTGCTGGAGAAATACCGTGACCTGTTTATCCAGGCCGAGGTACAGACCCAGGAAGAGCTCGAAGAAAAAATCATGCGCCGCATGACCCAACTGGGTTTTGCCAGCGAAGACAACGGTATCTACCGCTTCCTGCCGCCGATGCACCGCTTCCTGGATGTGTGCCTGTCGGTGCAGCAGGACCGCGACCTTGCCGCCAGCGTACACAGCGTACTGCCGCTGCCGGCACCGGTGATTATCGACGAAGACAGCGACGAGAAACTGCTGAAGACCGATGACCCGCTGGATCTGAGCGCCTTCACCGAAGAAGGCGAAGAAGATGCCCTGGCCCGTGCCATTGCCGAAGAACAGGAGACCGACGCATGAGTAAGGAACGCTACGGCATCCGCCGCTTCGCCCTATTGAACACCGCCGGTTACAGCCTGGGCTTGTTCCCGCTGGAAGAACCACTGTCGGTGTACGGCGCCAACAACCTGGGTAAATCCGCCTCGATCAACGCCTTGCAATTTCCGATCCTGGCACGCATGTCGGACATGAGCTTCGGCAAGTACACCCTGGAACAATCGCGGCGTTTCTACTTTGCCACCGACACCAGCTACATCCTGGTAGAAGTCTCTCTGCCCCACGGCCCGCACGTTATCGGCGTGGTCGGCCGCGGCCCGGGCGGTGGCTTTGGTCACCAGTTCTTTGCCTACGCCGGCAAGCTGGACCTGGCCCACTACCAGAAAAACGACACCTGCCTGCGCCAGAAAGAGCTGTTCACCAACCTTGAGCGCGAGGGCCTCAAAGCCTACGAGCTCAAGCCCGATGAACTGCGGCGCTTGCTGGTGGGCGGGCATACGTCGGTCCCGCTGGACCTGACGCTGATTCCGCTGCGCTCCACGAGCGAGCAGAGCCTGAAGACGTTCCGCGCGCTGTTTATCAACCTGCTGCACATGCGCGAAATCACCGCGGCCAAGCTCAAGCAACTGTTCCTTGATGCCTTCGAACACAGCCTGCGTTCGGGCAGTGTCGACTACATCGCGGCCTGTGAAGAAGCCTTCCGTGATGTGCGACGCATGGAGCAGGACTACAACTCGCTGGTGGCTGCCGGCCCCTTGGTTGAAGCCCTGGCCAATGGCGTGAAACAGCGCGACGCCCTGCGCGGCAAACTGCATCGCCTGTCACCGCTGCTGGATTCGTTGCTGGGCACCTGGTCGGACTACGCCAGTGCGCGCAAGGAAGAGCTGACCATCCAGGCCGAACACTACCGCAACGAGCAGGACGCGCTGCAAAACGACCAGCGCGGCGGCACACAGGAGCTGATGCGCCTGGAGCGGGAAATCAGTGGCATCCAGCGTTGGTTGGGCGAGTTGTCGGTGCTCAAGCACCGCTTTGCCCTGGTGGATGACGTCAAGATGCTGGAGCAGCAATTGCTCGCCGCCAAGGATGCCCACGATGAACTGGCGGGCGCCTTGGCGCAGTCGCGACAGTTCAGCGCCGAGGACTTGGAAGAACGCCTGCGCGACCTGGAAAAGCGCTTGAAGTCGGTCAAGCAGCAACTCGATCACGCGGACAACAACAGCTACGCCAAGCTGCGCGAAGAATTTTCGCAGCAGGATGTCGAGCGCCTGATGCGCCTGTTCAACAGCTCGCTGTTCAGCCTGCCGCTGGGCGAACATGGCATCACGCTGGACGAGGACGGCCAGTGGGTCAAATCCCTGGAGCAGATTCTCGATGGCTTCAAGGGCGAGCGCTTTGAGGTGCCGGGGCTGTCCATCGACATCTCGCACATCGAGCCGCCGGCACTGCAAGCCCTGGCGGATCGCGCCGCGTTGCGTGACCAGAAAGAGCGCCTGGAAAAAGAGCTCAAGCAACTGAAAACCCAGCAGGCCGTGGCGTCCGACCGCGCCGCAAGCAAGACCCAGACCGAAGCGCTGTACCAGCAGGTGCTGGACGCCCAGAAGGCTTTGGAAGACTTCCGCCGCACCCAGACCCTGAGCGCCGAAGAAGGCGAGAAGCTGGAAAACCTCGCACAAATGGAAGCGGCCCAGGATGAGCTGAAGCGCTCTAGCGATGCCTTTACCGAGCGCGTTCAGCAACTGTCGGCCAAGCTGCAATTGGTCGGCCGCCAGATCGGCGATATGGAAGCCAAGCAACGCACGCTGGATGACGCGTTGCGCCGTCGTCAGCTCTTGCCGGCGGACCTGCCGTTCGGCACGCCATTCATGGACCCGGTCGACGACTCCATGGACAACCTGCTGCCGCTGCTCAATGACTATCAGGACAGTTGGCAGGGCTTGCTGCGCGCTGACGGCCAGATTGAAGCGCTGTACGCCCAGGTACGCCTCAAGGGCGTAGCCAAGTTCGACAGCGAGGATGACATGGAGCGTCGTCTGCAACTGCTGATCAACGCCTATGCGCACCGTACCGACGAGGCGCTGACCCTCGGCAAGGCGCGCCGTGCAGCGGTCACCGACATCGCCCGTACCCTGCGCAACATCCGTAGTGACTACGACAGCCTGGAACACCAGTTGGCGTTGTTCAACCGCGAGATCAACAAGCGCCAGGTCTCCAACCTGCAAAGCTTCCGCATCGTACTGGCGCCGAACAAGGAAGCGCTCAAGCATATCGACCAGATCATCCACAGTGCCGGTCAGTATGAAGAAGGCGAGACCCTCTCGGTGTTCGACCTCAGCCAGAGCGCCGAACAGGACAACAAGAACGAAGAAGCCAAGGAATACCTGGCTCGCCTGGTCGCCGCCAACCATAACCAGTTGGGCCTCAAGGACTTGTTCGAATTAGCGTTCGAAATCACCAAGGTCAACGGCCAGCCGGTGATCCATACCGACATCGACGGCGCTGCGTCCAACGGCACTACCATGACCATCAAGGCGCTGACCAACATGTACTTGTTGCTGCACTTGATGGACCGCGACCAGGCCGGCCGTGTGCGCTTGCCGTACTACCTCGATGAGGCGGCGGACATCGATGAGAAGAACCAGGCAGCGCTGCTGGAAACCAGCCTGCAATTGGGCTTTGTACCGATTCTGGCCAGTGTGAAGCCGCAGGTGTCTGCCCAGGTGGCGATTGACCTGGAGGGCGGCAGCGGGCCGAACGGGATCTACATTGATGAGGCGGACTGGAAGTACATCCGTCGCCATGATGTGGTGAAGGCGACGATGAATGTGCAGGCGGACGAGCCGGAGCTGGATGAAGTCTGACGGGCTGTACTGAAAGGCAAAAAGGCCGCGATCTTTTGGGATCGCGGCCTTTTTTTCGGCTTGGGATTTGCGGTGTGTTTGTGGGCCTCATCGCGGGCAAGCCCGGCTCCCACAGTTGGAATGCATACTTGCTGAAAATGCATATCCCTGTGGGAGCAGGGCTTGCCCGCGATAGCCGCGCCTCGGTTTATTTACCGAGTGGAATCTTAGGCGCCCAGGTCAGCCATTCATCCTCAAACTTGTCGAACAACGGGAACGTCTGCTGCGGCCGTGCCGGGTTACCCATGCGCTCGCCATCCGGGGTGGCAAAGGCGATGCCGCCGGCCACCAGCGTTTCAAGGGACTCGGTACGCACGGTCGCGCCCTTGAACAAGCCGAAGTCGAGGCCAAAGCCGCTGGTGTTCCAGAAGCGGCTGCCACTGCGTACCAGAGGTGCGTACTTGGGCTCGATCAGGATGTGCACCAACACACGGTCGGCGGTCTGGCCCAGCTCATAGCCGGTGACTTTGCCGACCGTCACTTCACGGTAGGTCACCGGTACCCCTTCCTTCAACGAACCACGGCGGGCGGCGCTGAGTGTGAGGCTCAGGCCAGCTTCCTGATGCACGGTTTCAGGCGGCTGAGTCAGGGCGACAAAGCTCTTCTGCGGGCCGGCGTTTTTCGCGGCCGGTTGCACTTCGATGTATTGGCCAGTGACCAGGGTCTCCAGGTTAGCCGTCTTCATCAGCCCCAGTTCCGGCTTGACCACCCAGAACTGGCTGCCCGTACGCGCAATGCGGTCCGCAACCTGAGTGATACGCGCCTTGAGCAGCACCGACTGCATGTCGGCACTGAGGTCGACACTCTCGATCTTGCCCACATCCAGTCCCTTGAAGCGCACCGGTGTGCCGGCGCTCAGGCCGTCGGCTCGGTCGACTTTGATGGTCACCAGAGTGCCGTGCTGGTTGGCGGCATCACGGTCGGCATACAGGCGAAAGCGCGGGATGCGATGTTTTAATGGCACGTTCGGTTCCGGCGTTTCGAAGGCGATACCGCCCGCCATCAGGCTGGCCAGGGATTCGCTTTTGACCTGGATACCGCCGGTGAGCCCGCCCGTAAGGGTGACGCCGCTGGCATTCCAGAAGCGCGTCGAGCCGTTGACCAGGCTTTCGTATTCCTTCTCGATATGAACGCCGATCACCAGTTGTTTTTTCTTGCGTGAAAACTGGTAGCTCTGCACCGAACCGACTTTGACCTGTTTGTACAGAATCGGGCTGCCGACATCCAACGAGCCCAGGCTGTCGGTGAGCAACACCATGTGCAGGCCCGGGGAACGCAGGTCCAAAGGTGGCGCCTTGGCGCGGGCTACGTATTCGCGTTGTGGCGGGGTGCCTTTGTCGCCTGGGCGAATCGCGATGTAGTTGCCCTTGACCAAGGCCTCCAGGCCGGTGATGCCCGCCAGGGAGATGGACGGCTTGACCACCCAGAATTGCGTGTCTTCGACCAGGTAATCTTCAGCCAATGGATCGAGGGTCAGCTCGGCACTGGCGCTGGACAGGTCCGGGTCGATCTTCAGGGTTTTCAGGCTGCCGACCTGGATGCCTTTGTACATGACCGGCGTACGACCGGCCTGCAGGCCTTCAAAGTCGGTGAGTTTGACCTTGACCTTGATGCCCGCTGCGGCGGCGTCGAAATCTTCGTATAGGCGGAAAGGCAGGCTCGGGTCGGTGGGCGGGCTGTCTTTGCGGTTTTCAGGAGTGGCGAAGGCGATACCACCAGCGACAATGCTAGAGAGGGATTCGCTGCGCACTTTCAAGCCGGAAAGGTTGGCGTCGATACTGATGCCGCTGGCATTCCAGAAACGCGTGTGTTTGCGCACCAGGTTGGCATAGGTCGGCTCGATATAGACCTTGACCTCGACGGTGCTCTGGTCTTCAGACAGCAGGTAGCTTTTAACCTGGCCGACCTGAATCTGCTTGTAGAACACCGGACTGCCACGGTTCAACGAGCCCAGGCGATCGGCCTTGAGGGTCAGGTGCAAGCCGGGCTTGGCGTCGGATAACGGCGGCTCTTCGGAGAGCGCCTTGAACTTGCGCGTGGGCTCGCCATCACCGGGGCTGGCGGCAATGTAGTTACCTGAAACCAGGGTTTCCAGGCCGGTGATACCGGCAAGGCTGACGCTGGGTTTGACCAACCAGAAGCGGGTGTTGGTCTTGAGGTACTGCTCCACGTCCTTGTTCATCTCGATGGTGGCGATCACCCCGCGATTGCTGCCTTCGTCATCCAGGGCCAGGGTTTTGACCTTGCCCACGGTCATGCCTTTGTAGACCACTTCGGTCTTGTTGACCTGAATACCTTCGCCGCTTTCAAAGCGAACTTGAATCTCGATACCTTGCTGGGAATAGGCACGCCACCCCAGCCAGCCACCGATGATCAGGGCAATCAGGGGCAGCACCCAAATGGCCGACCAGTTAGAGGCTGGGCGGGTTTTAGCTTTAGGCAAATCACTCATGGTCGTCGTCCGACTCCGTGTTATCCCAAATCAGTCGGGGATCGAAAGTTACTGCGGCAAACATCGTCAAGATCACCACACTGGCGAACGCCGCAGCGCCGAGGTTGGCCTCGATACTGGCTAGCCGCCCAAAGTTAACGAGCGCCACCAGGATGGCGATCACGAAGATATCCAGCATGGACCAACGCCCAATGAACTCGATAAAGCGATACATCACAATGCGTTGTTGCGCGGACAGCGGTTGGTGACGCTGCACCGAGAACAGCAGCAGGCCAATGCCGACCAACTTGAAGGTCGGTACCAGGATACTGGCGATGAACACCACGGCAGCGATAGGAAACATCCCGTGCTGCACCAGTTGGATGACACCCGACATGATGGTGCTGGGGTCGCCTTGGCCAAGGGAGCTGACCGTCATGATGGGTAACAGGTTAGCGGGGATATACAGGATCGCCGCGGTGATCAACAGCGCCCAGGTACGTGTAAGGCTATTGGGGCGACGGGCATGGATCAACGCGCCACAACGTGTGCAGAGCTGCTCCTCGCTATCCGCTTCCTGCTTGTTCAACTCATGGCATTCGGTACAAATCAGAATACCTGCATCAATCGCCCGCATGGTCATCCTCTCCTGACAGCGCTTGCCAGATCTGATGGGGCGACATCACCACCTCAAGCAGAACTTGAACCATTAATAGACTCACGAAGCAGACCAGACCCAGGCCAATTGTGATGGAGGCCATGTCGGCGAGCTTTACGATCGCCACCAGCACACCCATCAAGTAGACCTCCAACATCCCCCAGTCCTTCATGTGGTGGTAGATGCGATATAGCAGCAGCCCGTAATTGCGCCCTATGTTCCAGCGAATACTGAGCAGCACTGCCAACTGGCACAGAAGCTTGAGCAAGGGGATGCCCATGCTGCACAGGAACACCACGGCGGCAACGCCTTGCATGCCCGTATCGAACAGGCCAACGACGCCGCTCCACACGGTGTCCTCCGAAGACTGCCCGAGTAGATTGAGCTGCATGATGGGCAAAAAGTTCGCGGGGACGTACAGCAGCAGGGCTGCCAGTACCAAGGCGAGACTGCGCTCGACCACATTGTGACGGTGAGCGTATAGCTCGTAGCCGCAGCGTGGGCATTGGGCTTTTTCGCCGAGGGCGAGCGTTGGTTTGCGCATCAGCAAGTCGCACTCATGGCATGCCACCAGATCGTCTAGCGGTAAATCCGATACCTCGTGGGCATCAACCGGATCGGGCATAGATAGGGCTCTGACTCTAAAAATGATTAGGTGGCTATTCTAGTGGTGTCGCTCAGAAATAACTGTGCAAATTTGTCGGGGCAGTCAGGTCGGAGGTTGGGGCGCACAGGTGTACGGGGACAAGGTGGACACTTTTCGAGCGCCCAAAACAAAACCCCAACTGCTTTCGCAATTGGGGTTTTGGAATTTAATCTTGACGATGACCTACTCTCACATGGGGAAACCCCACACTACCATCGGCGATGCATCGTTTCACTGCTGAGTTCGGGATGGGATCAGGTGGTTCCAATGCTCTATGGTCGTCAAGAA